>VBHX01000021.1 GCA_005879945.1 Chloroflexota bacterium
TGCTCGCGCCCGTGCTGCCGCCGGTGCTGCCCGAGACGCCACCCGAGTTGCTGGTCCCGGCGCTGCCCGCCGTGGTGCCGGTGCTCGCGCCCGTGCTGCCGGAGACGCCGCCTGTCGCGGTGCTGCCGGCGGTGGTGCCGGTGCTCGCGCCCGTGCTGCCGCCGGTGCTGCCCGAGACGCCACCCGAGTTGCTGGTGCCGGCGCTGCCCGCCGTGGTGCCGGTGCTCGCGCCCGTGCTGCCGGAGACGCCGCCTGTCGCCGTGCTGCCGGCTGTGGTGCCGGTGCTCGCGCCCGTGCTGCCGCCGGTGCTGCCGCCCGTGCTGCCGCCCGTGCTGCCCGAGACGCCACCCGAGTTGCTGGTCCCGGCGCTACCCGCCGTGGTGCCGGTGCTCGCGCCCGTGCTGCCGGAGACTCCCGCCGAGGTTGAGCTCTGCGCGCTGCCGGCAGTCGTGCCGGTGCTCACACCCGCGCTGCCCGAAGAGGTCGAGTCCTCACTCCCTGAGCGATTGGACGAGTCATTGCCGTGGCTCTTGCCGGAGGCGCTTGCGTCGCCGTGCGCGTTGCCGCCGGCATTCCCCTTGGCTGATCCCTCTCCCGCGGCCTTGGCTTCGCCGCTGCTCTTGCCGTTGACGTGCGAGTGGCTGCCGGCCCTGGCGCCGGCGCTCTCATTTACGCTGGCACTTCCGCCGGTGCTGACGCTGGCGCTACCAGTGGCGCCGGCGCTTCCGTTGGCCTGACCACTGCCGCTTGCGTGGCCGCTCGTGCTGGCGTCGCCACTGCTCTTGCCATTGCCCCCGCTGCCGCCGCCGTCGCTACCGTCGCCGCCTCCACTACCTCCTATCTGATGGTCCTGTCTGCCGGAGCTGTGATCGCTGCGATGCACAACGACGGACGCGTTCGTCTTGTCGGTCGACTTGCCGTGGCTGTGGCTTGAATCCGAGGCCAGCGCGGGTGACGTCCGCGCGAGCATCAGGACCACACCGGCTGTAAAGATGAACAACTTCACAGCCACCCGTTTTCCAGCCGACGGCCGACTAGCGATGAAGTCTCCTAACGTGTCCAAAAACGCTCACCTCCACGCGGATATGAGCATTTGCCCTCGCCGCAATCCTGGACACGGGCCCCCGCCGGGCGCTTACTACACCCCCCACTGGCAACGGGATATGTCGCAGAACGCCCCGCTCAGCGTTCCCTATTTGGCAATGCTTAGTACGGAAACGCCGAATGTCAGCCTTGTAACCATGCTCGAGGCCACGGACGAGCCCTCTGTTGGGTCATTCGTGGCCGAGGTGTTAGGCGATTCCGGTTGGGAGGTCGAGTCTCTTCGTAAGCGGTCGTCGCGGCTCTTCCCGCCCGACGGTTATTGGGCGATGTACGAGGTTGCGGTCCGGAAGGACGCCGACGAGCGCTCGTTGAGACTGGTCGCCCGGGGCGCATTCGACCGCCGCGCCTGGGGTGAACTGGCCGCCAACCTGGAACGACAGACCGCCGGGCGGTGCGACCCGATCAACGGGGTCGGCTACCCGCGCCTCTTCCACGAGTCGCAGCACGCGTTCTGGTTCTACCCGTTCGATCCGTCGATGCCAGGGCTGCCGAGCGCCGCGGATCCGCCGACTGTGAACAGGATCCTGCTCGGACTGGAGGACGGCGCCGCTCTACCTATGGATGTAGACCCGCAGCTGGAGATCGAGCGCGTGCGATACACCCCGGAGGTCGGCGCGATTCTGCGCTACACCCTGTCGACATCGGCCGGACCGATAACGATCTATGGCAAGGTGCAGCCCGGGCATCGCGGCCTGCGTGCGCAGCGGATCGTGGAAGGTCTGTGGCGTGCGTCCGAGAACCGCCCCGAAGGTCTGCTGCGACTGCCGCGGCCGCTGGGATGGGTCGAGCGATACGGCCTGCTTCTGGAAGAGGCGATTCCCGGCGAGCCGGTCGGCAGCGATCGATTGAGCCCGGAGTTTCAGAACGCGGCAGTCGCGGCCGCGGAGGCGCTCGCGGTCGTCCACGAATCGGCTGTCGAGACCGATGTCGAGATCTCCCTCGAGCGAGAGCTCGACCGCCTCGAGCGCGTATCGGAGCAGTTTGCGTACGTGCATCCGGAAGGACATTTTCTGCTCAGCGATCTCACCACACACCTTCGCAATCGATCTCGGATCGCGATGAACGAGGAATGGCTGCCCACGCACGGCGACCTCAAGTACGACCAGTTCATGCACCACGAAGGCAACTTCACGCTGATCGACTTCGACTACTACGCCGTGGCCGAGACGAGCTACGACCTCGGCAAGTACTGCGGATACATCGTTCCTTCCGCGCCCGGAGGCTGGGAGGACACGGTCGCCGCCGAAGAGACGCGAGCGAGGTTCCTGCGCAGGTACCTGGAGCTCAGACCCCATGCAACCATCGACCGGTTCCCGATCTACGAGGCCCTCACGCTCGGCCTTCGTGCGATGACATTCATGTGGGGCAATCGATCGGGTTGGCGGCGAACCGCCGAGACCTTTCTCGTCATGGCGCACGAACGCCTGTACAGCCGCCTGATCGACACGATCTGAGATCGATCTGAGATCGATCTCACGGGGGCCTAAAGGGGGCCTGACCCTCCCGTAACCATTCCTTTTACAACCTTTAACCGCATGTGAGGCACGGTCAGGCTGGGCCGCCCTCAGACTCTGCCGCTGGCCATGAGGGTCCTTTCATGGATCGGGGGCGTCGTCCTGGTTGCGGTCGTCAGCGCCGGCACCGTGTTTGCGCTGCACGCACAGACCGACAGCGCGCGCACGCTGACGGCATCAAAGCCTGCCGCCGTCGCGGACGCGGGACCGTTTTTTGCGAGCGATGCCCGTCTGCAGTCCCACCGGCCTCCACGGCCTTCGCCGATTCCGTCGCCGGTTCCTGTCAGTGCGCCTGCGGCACCTTCGCGGTCTGTTGCGGCAGCGCCGGCGATCGTCGTCCGCACCACGCAGCAGCAGCTCATCAACAGCGATCGCGCTGCAGCCGGCCTGCGGCCGCTCAGCTGGAGCAACTGCCTCTACTCGGTCGCCGTGTCGAATGCCCAGAGGCTCTCTCGCCAAGGCTGGACTCAGCCCTACCACACGAACGGGCCAAGCCTGGATCTGGGCTGCGGCCTCGGGCGGCAGGCGGGTGAGAACGTGGGCTACTGGAGCGGCGGGATCGCCGATTCGAGGCTCAACAGCATGTTCATGGCGAGCCCCGAGCACCACGCCAACATCATGGGTCCATACAGGTATGTGGCGACCGCCTGGGTGGTGGCTCCAAACGGCTCGGCGTACATAGCCGTCGAATTCGGATAACGGCTGATCTGACCCCGGTAGCCGGCCCCGAGTAGCCGGCTCGAACCCGGCGTTGTCCTCTCGAACGCGCCATTGCCGAGTGGCGGCCAGTCACGGCCCAACTCGAATGCGCCGGGCGCAAGAGGAGGAGCGCGAAGGGTGGCTACCAATCCAGCCGACCGCGGTCCGCAGCGCGCAACCCACCACCACTTCTTCGGTTGGTTGTGGGCGAAGCGGGGCTGGATCGCGGCTGCGGTCGGGATCCTGTTCATCCTTTCCACGCTCTACGTGCTGTGGGCGGTGAAGGACCTCCCCAACCCGAGCCAGGACGTGCTCGCGGCGGGCGACGTCATCGTGCTCGATCGCAACGGAAAGCTGATCGAGGACTGGAGCCCCGCCGGTCACTACCACGTGAGCCTGCACCTGAACGAGATGGGGCAGTACGCACCGGCTGCGACCCTCGCGGCTGAAGACCGCAACTTCTACCACCACGGCGCCGTCGACATCGGCTCGACTGCGCGGGCCGTGTGGGTCGATGTCACGCATCTGGGCCTGAGAGAAGGCGGCAGCACCATCACGCAGCAGCTCGTGAAGATCCAGCTCCTCACACCCCAGAGGTCGGTGTCACGCAAGTTGCAGGAGATGGTCCTCGCTGTCGCGCTCGAGGAGCGCTTCTCGAAAGACCAGGTCCTCACGATGTATCTGAACCGTGTCTACTACGGCCACGGCGCATATGGCATCGGGGCTGCTGCGCGCACGTACTTCACGAGGGACGCGAAAGACCTCACCCCGGCGCAGGCTGCCTTCCTCGCCGGGCTGATTCAAGCCCCCGCCGCATACGATCCCCAGAACCACTACGACCTCGCGCGCGAGCGCGAGATGTACGTACTCGGCGGCATGGTCGCCACCGGGGCGATGAGTCAAGAGCAGGCGGACCAGGCTGCGACCGAAAACGTAAAGACGGAGCTGAAGATCCAGGCCACCGCGCGCCAGAGCAAGGCGCCGCACTTCGTCGACTTCGTGCTGTCGTCGCTCGAATCGACGTTCGGCTCCGCGGCCGTGCAGCAGGGCGGCATCACCGTCCACACCACGCTCGACCTCGACCTGCAGCAGCTGGCCGACTCGGCGGTGAAGAACGGCATCAAGGACCTGACGTGGGCAAACATCAACAACTCCGCGCTGCTCGCGGCGAACCCGAAGAACGGTGAGATCCTGGCGTGGGTCGGTTCGGCCGACTATGGCAACGACGCCATCGCGGGTCAGTTCGACGTCGTCCTCGCGGAGAGGTCGCCAGGCTCGTCATTCAAGCCGTATGTCTACGAGGCCGCGCTGCGCGACCACAAGATCACGCTCGCGACCAAGCTCGACGACCGGACGCAGAGCTTCAACGGCTACGTGCCCCACGACTTCGACAACGGCGGCATGGGGATGATCAGCGCACGGACCGCGCTGGTCTATTCGCGCAACATTCCGGCGGTCGAGGTCGGCCAGATGGAAGGCATAAACAACGTCATCAGCCTGGCGCACGCGATGGGCATCAAGAGCCACCTCGACCCAGGGTTGTCGACCGCCATCGGCGGCAGCGACGTCACTCTGTACGAGCACCTGCAGGGCTACCAGGTGTTCGCGAACCAGGGCCAGAAGTTCGAGCTGAGCGTTATCCGCTCGATCGACGACGGCTCCGGCCGTACCGTCTACACGCACGACATCGGTGGTGGCCAGTCGGTGCTTAGTCCGGCCGAGTCGTACCTGATCACCGACGTCCTCAAGCAGTACCAGCGCCAATGGGGCTTTGGCTGGAATCGCCAGATGGCGAGCAAGACCGGCACCAGCGACAACGGGCACGGGCAGATCCCCGATTCGTGGATCATGGCCTACAACCCAGATATCGTCGCCGGAGTGTGGGTCGGCAACACTGGGCCCAACGGTGGCGGCGGCACGATTCGCGCCTTCGGTGAGAGCGTCGGCCAGACCATCATGGCGCGCTTCGTCAACGGGCTCCCCGGCAAGATGCGCTCGTGGTACTCGCAGCCCTCAGGTATCCAGCACGGCTGTGGCTCAGATCCGAGCGAGATCTTCCTGAGCGGGAGCTGTGCATCACCTACGGCGAGCACGCCGACCGCGTCGCCCAGCGGGTCACCAAGCCCGACGGGCCTGCCGAGCCCATCGCTCCCGCCGACGCCTACTCCGCTGCCATCCCCGCTGCCGTCACCGACGCCTCCGGTGGGCAGCCCCAAACCAACACCGACGTAGATGCTGATGCAGGCTGACAGCCCCTTTCTGGAAAGTGTCGAGCGGCGACGGCCGGGCGGATCGATGCGCGCATACGTCGCGCGCACCCTGCCTCACCACTCGGCGATCGTCGTCAGCAACCGCGCGCCGCACGAGCCGCGGCCTGAAGGTGGCTTTGCTCGCGGAGCAGGTGGCGTCGTCACCGCGCTCCTCACCCTTGCCGAGGTCGCTGCGGCAGACTGGGTTTGCTGCGCGCGCAACGACGCCGAGCGAAAGCTCGTCGAGCAGCAAGGCGACACATGGAACGCTCCGCTCCTCCGCTCAGAAACTCGGCTCCACTACGTGAGCCCGACTCCCGAGCAGTACGAGCAGTACTACTCGGTGATCTCCAACCCAGTCCTGTGGTTCATCCAGCACTACCTCTGGGACCTCGCGCACCAGCCGATCATCAACGGACGGATCCACCGCGCGTGGAAAAACGGTTACGTTGCGGTCAATCGGCAGGTCGCCGACAAGGTGATCGCCGTCGGGCGGCAGGTGCAGCACCGGCCCCTCGTGATGGTCCACGACTACCAGCTGTATCTCGTGCCCAGGATGGTGCGCGAGCAGCTTCCAGGCGCCATCATCCAACACTTCATCCACATCCCGTGGCCGACACCGCAGTACTGGAAGGTGCTACCGCGTGAGATGCGTACGGCGATCCTCGAAGGGCTGCTGGGCTGCGACATCGTCGGCTTCCAGTCGAGCCTCGACGTGCGCAACTTCCTGATGACGTGCGAGGAGAACGCGGGCCTTCAGGTGGACGAGAGGGAGCGCGCAGTTCTCATCGACGGCCGGGTCGTCTATGCACGCCCCTACCCGATCTCGATCGACGTCGCATCGACCACGCGCCTCGCCTTTTCGCATGGTGTGATGGTCGAGGAGCGCAAGCTGAGGGACTGGCGCCCGAAACGCCTCATCGTCCGCATCGACCGGACGGACCCGTCGAAGAACATCGTCCGGGGGTTCCTCGCGTACGAGAAGCTCCTGCTGCACCATCCCGATCTGAAGGGCGAGATCCAGTTCTGGGCGTTTCTGCAGCCTTCGCGACAGGACGTGGCCGTCTATCGGACCTACCTGCGACGCGTGCGGCAGGTGGCCGCGCGCATCAACGCCCAGCACGGCGGCAAGGGCTGGATGCCGATCCGTCTCGAATTCGGCGAGAACGTGCGCAAGGCGATCGCCGCACTGAAGAACTTCGACGTCCTCCTGGTCAACCCGGTCTATGACGGGCTGAACCTGGTGGTCAAGGAAGGCGCGCTCGTCAACAGGGCGGAAGGGATGATCGTCCTCTCCGAGAATGCCGGCGCGCACGAAGAGCTGCAGCCGCATGTGCTGTCGATCAACCCGTTCGACATCGAGTCGACGTCAGAGTCGATCTACGAAGGCCTGATGATGGCCGGCGAGGAACGCCGCAAGCGCAACGAGGCGGCGCGCAAGGTAGTCAAGACGAACGACATATCTCGATGGATCACCCGGCAGGTGCAGGACATCCGCGACCTCGTGTCCACACCTGGCCTTCGGGCGGGCTGAAACTCGGGTAAACGCAAACAGCACGACGTTTACATTTCTAGATCTCCTTCGTTCTCGAATGAGGAGGTGCCATGGAGCACAAAGAAACCAACTTCGTGCGCGACGAATCGTCAGGCAGCGTTCGCGAGGAATCGACCGTCGTCAACGACACCGGGGTAGCACCGGTCCGGGAAGCATCTATTGTCAAGAGCTCGACCCCGGCCAGGCGCGCCATGGAGGTCATCTACCTGGTGTTCGGGATCATCGACGGCCTCCTGCTAATCCGCCTCTTCCTGAAGCTGCTCGGAGCCAATCCGCACGCCGGGTTCGCGAGCTTCACCTATGGGGTGACCGACTTCTTCCTCGCTCCATTCCGCGGACTTCTGCCGACCTATGTCAGCGGGCAGTCCGTGTTCGAGCTATCGCTCGTCTTTGCGATCCTGATCTACTCGCTGATCGCACTCGCGCTGGTGCGACTGGTGGCGATCACGCTGTCCCGCAACGTTACGGTTTCGCAACAAAGCCGCTCGGAAGGGTTCAAGCCTCACACGGACTAAAAAGCGATCGGCCGCGGTGGCGCGCGCCGCCGCGGCGGTCCTTCCTCCCTTTCTCTAGCGGGTCACGGGTACCACAACGGCAGCTTCGAGAGGGCCTCGTCGCTGTCGACGTCGGGCGTCGAGCCGGTGCTCAGCACGTACTGCCAGGCCGCCATGTTGCCGGCGCAGCCGACCTGGTTGGGCGAGAAGCCCGGGGCTGTCGCCTTGGTGTAGCTGCCCAGGAGCGAGGGCTCGAACGACCACAGGTAGGAGCCGAAGGCCGCCTCGGGGCGGTCGGCGACGGCTGCGCACCATGCCGAGCCAAATGTGCTCCAGGAGGTTCCGTCGCCGTAATAGCCGGGGGCGTAGCCCGCGCCCGACACGCCGTCGTACCAACCTTCGATGAACGCCGCGTCGACTGCGCCCGAGCACCAAGCACCAGGCGGCTCGATGTCGATCACGAGCACGGTTCCCTTTGGAATGCGCAGGTCCGCGGCCGCGGCGGCCGCCGTCACGCCATAGCTTTGGCCAGTGCCGTAGCCGGACACCGCCGAGCAGTCGTAGTCGTTGTAGATCGGCAGGATCCCGAAATGCCGGGCCGATGCCGCGTCAACCTCGGTCGAGGTCAAGCCGGGACAGTTGTAGGTGGTGGTGAGGTAGCGGCCCCAGAAATCCGGTGCGCCATAGCCGCGGTGAACTTCCGCGTACAGCCCTTCCCAGCCGTCCTTGGCCGCGGTGATCGGCTTGCACGAGTCCACGCCCCACAGCAGCCGCGACGGCTGCACGGCCGGCGACTTGACCTGGATGTTGATCAGCGGCGCGCTCTGGGGGAGGTTCTGCAGCAGCTGCCCGGCCGGTGTCGAAAGGCTCGCCAGTGGCGGCGTCGCCCCGATGGCGGCGAAGAACGATGGCGTCGGTCCATTGGTCAGTGTCGCCTGGGTGTCACACGAGTAGCCCGTCTTGCACGACTGGCCGAGCGCGTGCCCGGTCTGGTCGTAGATGGCGATGGACCAGGGCGTGTTGGTGAGGTCGACGTTGGACAGGGCGGAGAGATGGACGACGCTGCCCGCGTGCATGTCGGTCGCGCTCGCCGACAGGCTCACGGCAAGCCATTTCGCCGAGACCTTGTCCGAGGCTGCGATCAGGCCCGATGAAATCGTCGCAGACGCGCTCGTCCCGACAAAGGCCACGATTGCGTGCGAGCCGGCGGCCGGTTCGCTGAGCTGCGTGGCGCAGGTCGTGCCGCTGCTGCAGAAAGTCAGCATCCGGCCTGCCGTCGTGTCCCAGAACATGAGCACGTGCCCGATCGCACTGACATCAACCGAGGTGGCGGCGGTCAGCTTCACGGGCTTGCCGGGACCGACCACCGACGGCTGGTCTGACTTGAGCGTCACCCCGAACCAGCTGACCTGGATGGGGTTGGAAGCGATGCCTTCGCCTGCGGCCGGCACGGTTGCGGCCGGCCGCGTGATGAAGGCGACGAACGAATGCACGCCCGAATTCGCGCTGTAGCCGACGCGGCAGCGACTCGACTGCATGCATATACCCGCCAATGTGCTCGTGGTCTTGTCGAAGATCTCGATCGCCGACGCCGTGCCGGTCACGGTGGCGGTGGCGGTCGCCGTGAGGAGGACGCTCTCGCCGGCACGCGGCGATGAGCGGTCCGCGAAGAGCGTCAGTCCAGTTGACTCCGGCGCACCTGTTGCGCCGAGGGACGGCTGTGGCACGCTCGGCAGCACCGGCGCCTGCGTGCGCTCGGTCGATCCGGCGGCCGGCGAAGCCGGGAAAGGAAGCGTTGTGTCATCGCACGCTGCGGGTGAGCTGAGCTCCGGCTTCGCCGGGTCGGCCGGACACTGGGTCAGGCCGTCGGGCAGAGACGACTGACCAGGAGATGCGGTGGCCGGGACGGACGTGTCACAGGCGGCGCCAACCCCGGACGCCGGGCAAAGCTGGCTGCCGGGCGGGAGGGACATCGTCGGCCCCTGGTCGTTTGCACTTTGCGGGACTGCGGGCGCCCGGTGCTTCGAGTTGAGCCCAAGGCCGGTGTCCGGCGCGGCCGCCAGCGCGATGATGCTCAGGTGTAGGAAGGCAGCCACAAGGACGACCGGCACATACCCCGTCCGCAAGAACAGCAAGCCACGAATGAGCCGGCGCAGTGAGTGCAGCTACTCCTCCTAGGTCCAGAGCCGCCTTAGGTTGGGAGCGAACCCACCTGCGATTGCGGATGACCGGAGTAGGCAACTTAGCCAGTGCGGCGCAACGGGGCAGCGGCGTTGCTGTTAATTAGGTTCAAGTCTTGTCAATTGGACCGAAAAGGCACAGGGGCGGCCCATTTGGCGCGCATTCGGCGGGCTAGCTCGTTGTTCCTAAGCGATGCGGCCTAAGACACGGGCCCCGAGGTGACGGTCGCGCCCGGTCAGCGGGCGCCTGCACCAAGGACGTTGCCGTACGACAGGCCGAGCGCGAGCAGGCCGAGCAGGCACAGAAGAACGAGCAGAGACGTGCGCGCGTAGGAGTCGATGATCGCGGTCTCGTCACTCGTCTCCGACCCTGCGACGCGCGCGCGCCGGCTGGCGGCGTTCGCCCTCAGTCCGAGTCCCAGGGTCGCGAACATGATGATCAGCAGCACTCCCATTGGTTTCACCTTGCGGCGTGGCCACTGAGCGGGTCAACGGCCACGCCAATCAATACAACGCATCGAGTGCGTCGTTCACCCTGAGCTCCCGAGCAGCTGTCGCCGGTCGGGCCCAATACTCGGCTCGGGGACTGCGTTTCACTTTCAATGGGAGAGTGGTTGACGTTGCAGTTTTCGGTCGCCCTTTTCGCGGGCATGGCCCTGGCCACGATCGTGCCCCCGGTTCGCCGTTCGGTGCCGCGCTGGATGGAAGCGTTCATCTGGCTGGGCCTCATAGTCACGTGCTGGCTCGCGATCACCAACGTACAGCACACCACCACCCGATTCCTCACGGAGTCCCTGGTGTGGGGCGCCAACCAGATCGTGAACACGTCGGTCGGGCTGATGATCGGCGGGGTCCTCGGTTGGATCTCCGACCACAGGTTTGCCATCGCGTATACGGTCGTGACCCTGTTCGGGGCGGACATCCTTCTATTGGCGCTGCTTCGCTCCCATCGCAAGGGGGTTGGATGGCAGCCGCGGATCCTACTCGGCGAGTGGATCGAGGTCCCGCTTCACAGAGCGCCCGCTGCGGCTCCCGCGCCGGTGCCCTACGCGCTGGATGAATGGAACCGGCGGGCCGAGCGCGCGACCGGGATGCTTGGAGCTGCGATCCTCGCCGGGCTTCTCCAGATGATGATCTGGACGCGCGACGTTGTCATCCCGTTGGCCCGAGCCCGCCAGGCCCAGGCCGTCGCGGCCGGTCGCGTGCGTGCCGGCGCAGGCCTCGAATCGCTCCGCGAGAGGGCGATTCGGCTCCAGGCCGGCGCTCGCGGATTTCACGGCAACGTGCTGGATCGCGCGGCGCTTGGCGATGCAAACCTCGCCACGGTGGGGCCGGACGGGGTCGTCACGGATGACCAGCTCATCAACATCCGCGCGCTTCTCAGCGCGCAGTCGATCGGCTGGTACGGGCCGATCGTGCCGGCTCCGCCGAGTCTGAGGTTGGTCGAAAGGGAGGGAAAGGGAAGTGGATCGGATCGACTGGCCTCGTAGGCGAAACGGTCACCGGCGGCGTGCAAGCACGCCCAAAGTCGTAAGGCGGGCCAAGCTCCTTCGCCCCACGGGCTGGTTCCTGCGGGTGCTGGTGCTGATCCTCGTCGCGATCCCGGCGTTGATCCTCACCTCGCCTGGATACCTGGCGTTCGCCGACCGCATGCCCGACATGCAGGGGCTCAACCAGTCGATACCGGCGGACACCATCATCTATGCATCGGACGGCACCACAGTGCTGGCCGACCTGCACGGTCCCGGCTATCAGCACTATGAGGAGCCGTTGGCATCAATGGGGACGATGCTGCCCAACGCCATCATCGCCATCGAGGACCGCAACTTCTACTCCGAGCCAGGGGTGGACCCAAGCGGCGTCGCGCGGGCGGCGCTCGTCGACTGGCGCGCGCATGGCACCGTCGAGGGAGCATCCACGATCACGCAGCAGCTGGTGAAACTGCGCCTGATCGGGTCCCAGCCGACGCTCGACCGCAAGGTGCGTGAAGCATTGATGTCGTTCGAGGTCGAGCGCACCTACTCCAAGCAGCAGATTCTCGAGAAGTACCTCAACAGCGCCTTCTTCGGCAACAGCGCCTGGGGTGCATCAGCGGCGGCCAAGATTTACTTCCACAAGGATACGAAGGACCTCGACCTGGCCCAGGCATCGATGCTCGCGGGCCTGGTTCGAGGCCCGACGGTATACAACCCGCTGATCAACTGGCAGTCGGCGAAGGCGCGTCAGCTGCAGGTTCTTAACTCGATGGTGCGCGCGGGCTCGATCACGGGTACGGGGCGGCGACGGCGTACGCGGAGGACATCTCACCCCCCGAGCACATGTTCACACCCACCAACCAGATCCTGGACGCAGGCTTCGTTCGCTATGTCACCGCGCAGCTCGTCAACCAGTTCGGGTCGCAGATCGTTTACGGCGGCGGCTTGAAGGTGGTGACCACCGTCAACCAGTCGCTCCAGCATCTGGCTCAGAACGCGATCACCAACA
>VBHX01000022.1 GCA_005879945.1 Chloroflexota bacterium
CAAAAGAGGACGAGGAAGACCTGCACCTGGACGAACCCGCGCCTGGGGCCGTGCGCTTAGCGCGGGATGGATTGATCTGGACGGCGGCAATCGCAATCGGCGCCTCGATCCCGCGTCTGCTGTACCTGTTCGGTTTCACCGACCCGGAGAACCCCGGACTCGGCGCCTACAACGACGTCTGGCACCACTGGCAGATCGCCTACTTGACCCAGGAGATCGGTCTTTCCGCGCCCGGCGGGCCTCGCCTGTGGGACCTGAAGGGGCTCGAATACTTCTGGGGCGTCCTCCACCCGCTGTTGATGGTGGGGGTGTTCGACGTCACCGGATCGATCGACATCGTCCTCAACCGCCTCGTCAGCCTGGTATTCGGAGTGGCCGTGGTCGTGCTGCTGTTCCACATCGTCAGGCGGTACTGGGGGACGCAGACAGCGCTTGGCGCCGCGCTCGTCGCCAGCCTGCTCCCGACCAGCGTCATGAACGACAGCTCCGGGATGCTCGAGCCGCTGGGAGTCGCGCTCTGTCTTTTCGGAATCTGGGCGTGGCAGGCCCGGGGCGGGTTCTCGTCGGGACTGGCGCTCGGACTCGCGACGATGGCGCGGGCCGAGGCGTGGATATTCAGTCTAGGCCTGGTGGTCGCGGCCCTTCTTAGCAAGGTGTCTCGGCAGCGGCTGCCGCTCGGGGTCGCGTTCGGGGCGGTGACGCTTCTCTACATGAAGGTGCTGCTCGACCAGACCGGCAACCCGATCTACCCGCTGTGGTGGAACTTCATTGCCAACGCGGTCGGCAAATGGGAATACACGCCGATCACGTCAGGGCAAGCCGAGGTGCGGCCGGTCCTAGGCGTTCTCCTCATGGCGGCACTCATCGGTCTCGCCTGGAGCCTGTGGAAGCGCCCTGCGTCGTACATGCTGCTGACCTACGGCTTCGGTTATTTGGTTTTCGTGGCCGGCATGCTCGGCTTCACCTCGTACCTCGCGAGCTGGGTGTGGTGGATGCCGATCACGCGGGTCTTCGCGTTTCCATATGTCTTCGCGGGCACGCTCGTGGCGGTGGTCTTGCTGTGGTGGCTTCCGCGCCGATTCGGCAAGCGCGCCGTTCCGGTTGGATGGGCGGCGCTGATCGCGGCGCTATTCGTCGCGCAGCTGGCCTGGATCCCTATCGCGAAGGTGTTCGGCCCCACCGAGGCGAACTGGAAGGCGACGCTAGCCGCGAGCCGCCAGCTCGGCGCCTGGTACAACCAGCCGCCCTATCAAGGCCACGCGCTGGCAGTTCCGTCCGACCGCCCCGACGTCACCTACGGACTCGCCCGATATGGCAGCGTCGAGGGGAAGCACCTCGTCAGCGAGATGTACGACCCCTTCTACTATCTGCCCGCGGGCTACAAATACCAGGACCACCAGCAGGTCGTGAGCACGCTGATCCAGTGCTGGCTTACGAAGACAGACACGCGTCTCATCGCCATGCCGCCGAACAACAAGGACTACGAGTTGGCGCGCGCATTGAACCCGGATTGGTTCGTGCTGGTCGGGACGATGAGCGAGACGCAGTGGCTCGTCTACGGCGTGTCCGTGCCAACTCCCACGCGAGCCGCTTGCGACCAGGCATCACGCGAAGCGGGCCATTAGCGTCCCGGTCTTGAAATACAGGACGACGCTGATCCTGGGCGCACTGCGCCTAGTAATCGCGGCGGCGATCATCCTCGCGATCGCGTACGCGCTGAGCTGGCAGATCCTCTATTTCGGTCCTGTCGGCAGCGACACGCTTTTCCACCTCCATCTCGCCCGATGGATCGACTCGAGCTTTCCCGGCCTGCATTGGTGGTACCGCTGGGACGACCACGGCATCGGCTATCGAGAGGGTTATCCGTTGGCCGCTCATTGGATTGCGGTCGCGGTTTCTCGCCTGAGCTCTCTGGACCTGACGCAAGTGATGCAGGTCATGCAATTCGCCATCACGCCGCTGAGCGCGCTGGGTGTCTACGTCTTTTGCGCGTGGCGTCTGCGCCACCCGCTCGCTGGCCTGGTCGCCGGCATCGCCTACCTCCTGAGCCCGCTGTCGTGGACCTTTCTGGTTGATTGGGGATTCTTCTCGAACCAGGCCGGAACGGTTCTCTTCATGCCCTTCATGTGTGCGCTCGACGTGTTTTTCGACGAATGGTCTTCCGGGCGACGAGCCTGGCAGTGGCGCCTGGCCGCGTTCGCCACGATCGGCCTGGTGGCGATGACCGGGTTGGTTGCCCCCTTCCTCCTTGGCGCGGAGGTGACGGCGATCTTCCTTTATCTCTTGGCGGTCAGGGTCGGAGGATGGCGATCACGCGCGCGGTGGCTTTTCGTGGCCGCACCACTGCTGGCGGTGGGCGCCTTCTTGCTCACGGCGTTTTGGTCGCTCCCGCAGCAGGAGTACCTGCGCTTCATCGGCTCCCACGTACCACCGCGAGCCTTTGACTCCGCGCTTTTTCCCACATGGGCTCTCGACCAGATATTCAGTGTCCATCCGATCCGGACGACGGTCATATTCGATCGCTCCACCATCAGCCCGGCTGTTTGGATTCCGGCTCTCGCGGGCGTGGTGACGGTGCTGTGGAATGGGCGCGCGCGAGTGTTTACCGCGCTCGTTGCGTTTGGCGTTCTGACCATGGTCACCACCGTGCTGGAGGCGGCCACGTGGGGATTGCCCGTATTGGGGTTTTTGGTGCACGCACGAGCCGGCGTCACGCTGGTTCAGTTCTTCGTTCCGGTGCTGGCGGGACTCGGACTCACCGAGATGCCGTCGGTGTTTGCCGGAGCGCTCGTGAAATTGGGGCGGGGGGGCGCACGACCTCGTGCTCTATTTGCCGCAACGCTTGTCGGCGTGTCGTTGCTGCTGGCCACTGTTGGCGTTGGCCGGTTCGCGCACTGGGTGGACGGCAATCCCACCGCCCTTGCGTATGGCGGCTGCGTCATCGGGTCCTGCACATCCGGCTCGGGAGTGGCGGCCTACAGGAACCTGTTCCCCACACCCCCGCAGCGCGCCGTGGTCGATGCGCACGTGCCTCTGCTGCTGATGGCTCTCCCGGATCTGACCGGCGGCGCCCAGGCGTACACCTACAACTTTCAGCTCCCCCTGTCGCCGGAGCTCGACAACTGGATGCTCGACAACATGCTCAGCCGCCGGGGGACGATCGTCAAAGCGGAACTTGCGTCAACACTCGGAATCGATGCTGTCGTTCTGGGTCCGACGCAGACCGCGCAGGGCGCAGACTACAGCGCGCTTGGTTGGAGACAGGTCAGTGATTCACCGCTGACGTTGGTCAACCCGTCACCTTCGGGCATTGCGTCCGAGTGGCCGTCAGCCGCGACTGCGCTTGTTATCGGTGGCGACCAGAAGGGCACGTCGCATCCCTACAACGACCTCTTTGAGCGCGCCAGCACCGGAATGATCCCGTTCGGTACTGGCTGGCTCGTGCGCAGCGAATCGGCGTACGTCGACGATTACTCCGCCGATCAGCTCTCGTCGTTTCCCGCGCTGGTGCTGGTGGGCTACCGCTACCACGATCGCAACAAAGCCTTCGGCCTGCTGAACGACTACGTACGCGCCGGTGGGTCTCTCTACATCGAAACCGGCTGGCAGTACGTCGACCCTGATTGGGACCTCGGATCACCAACTCCGTCCGTTCTGCCTGTGGGTGAGCTGCGGTGGGGATCTCTCGATCCAAACGCTCCGGTCCTAACGTCGGGAGCCGCATCGCCGTCGTGGGGCTCTATGACCTATGGCCCCGCTAGGTCGGGGTGGGGTGCGTCGAGCGCCCGCCCATCTTCGGTCAAGGCAGGGGCGGAAGCGCTCGTAAGCGTTGGGGATCGAGTTGTGGTGGCGCGCTCGGAAATGGGTCGCGGTCGCGTGTTCTGGAGCGGGATGAATCTCATCGCTCATAGCGCCGGCGCTGGTTCGCCAACGGAGAATCAATTCACAGCAGAAGCGTTTGCCTGGCTCCTCCATGGCGGTACTGCCCAGATGGATTCGGCGGTGACATGGATCGGGGACGATCAGGCTCGTGTTGGTTTGTCACCGTCGACGGGACCCACGTGGGTGCTGTTCAAGGAATCATTCGCACCCGGATGGTCGGCTGAGCTTCAATGGCCGGATTCGCCTGGAGTCCACTCCGGCACTCGATCGATTCCGCTGGTCGCCGGCGAAGCGGACCTCCTGCTCGCCCGGCTGGACTCGGTGCCTCCAGCATCAACCCTGGTCTTCACGTACGGTCCGACCGCGTTCGAGCAGGCATCGTGGGTGCTGTCTCTGGCGACGCTCGTGGGCTTGATCGTGTGGCTCGTGCGTCCAGACTTAATCAGACGCCGGCTTGGTGTGGTCTTCGGCGGCCTGTCTAGACGCTTATCAGGCTGGGGTGAGGACCCCCTCGTTTAGACGAGGCGCTCGACCTCGGTCACCATGCCGTCCAGGATCTTCAGGCCGGCGTCCCAAAAACCCGGGTCTGTGATGTCCATGCCGAGCCGCTTGACCAATTCGTTGGGTCGCGTCGAGCCGCCCGCCGCCAGGAACTCCAGGTAGTCGTCGACGAAGCCCGGCCCGACCTCCAGGTATCGGTGGTAGACCGACAGCGCCAGTAGGTTGCCGAACGCATACGCATAGACGTAGCCCGGCGTGTGAAGGAAGTGACCGACGTAGCTCCACCAAACCTTGTGCTCGTCGGTGAGGGTCAGCGCGTCGCCGAACATCGGCTGCAGCTTCTCCTGGAAGATCTCGCCGAGCTGCTCGACCGCGAGCTCACCCTCGCTGCGCCGAATCGTGTGGCACGCGTCCTCGAACCGGTTGAACGCCACCTGGCGAAAGACGGTCGAGAAGGCGTCCTCGCACTGCGTGCACAGCATCGCGAGGCGCACATTCGGATCCTTCTCCTCCGACATGATCCGATCGAACGTGAGCGCCTCGCCGAACACCGACGCCGTCTCCGCGAGCGTGAGCGGCGGGTGGAAATCGAAGAGATGCTGCTTCGACGCCAGGCGGTCGTGCAGTCCGTGACCCAGCTCGTGCGCCATCACCAGTGCATCGCGAAGCTTGCCCGCGAAGTTGAGCATCACGTACGGGTGATGCCGTGGCGTGACCGGCATGCAGTACGCGCCGCCGGCCTTACCCATAACCACCGGCGCGTCGATCCAGCCGTTCTTGAAGAAGTCGTCGACCAGGTCGCCGGCGCGTTTCGAGAAACGTCGATAGGCGCCGAGCACTAGTTCTTTGGCCTCGTCCCACGTGAGGTCGCGACCGGCCTCGCCGATGGGTGCGTATCGATCCCACTCGTGGAGCTCGTCGACGCGGAGCAGCTGCTTCTTGACGCGGTAGTAGCGGACGCAAACGTCGTAGCGCCTGGTCACCGCCTCAACGAGCGCCTGCACCGCCTCGTCCGAGGTCTCATTGGAGAGGTTGCGGGATGAGATCCAGGTCGGGAAATGACGCAGGCGGTCGTCGATCGCCTTCTCGCCGAGGATGACGTTGTAGATGTATGCGCGAGTGCGCACATCGCGGTCCAGCGCCGTAGTGATGGCGCCGCTCGCCTCGCGCCGGACCTTGCGATCAGGCTCGCGCAGCTTGACCAGCGCCTCCTCGAGGGGCATCACCCGCCCATCGAGGTCGACGCGGATGCCGGCGCACAGCTCCTCGAACAGCCGGTTCCAGGCCGCATTGCCGACTGGGCTGAAGTCGGTGAGGACGCGCTCTTCAGGCTCCGATAGCTGGTGCGGGCGGAACTTTCGCGCCTCTTCGATCGCGTGCTTGTAGCGCGCTGACTCCGGGTCGGCGTACAGCCGCTCGGCCTGCTCGTCGCTGATAGATGCCAGCTCAAGCGTGAAGAAGACGCCGTGGGCTCCGCGCTCAGCGGCCGCCTCGCGCACGCGCGCCAGCAGTCGGCCAGCGGCGTGATCTTCGGTGTTCTGGCTGTGTAGGAGGTACGCGTAGACGTCAGGCTTGGCGGCGAGCTCCTCGTCCTCTTCGAGCTCGCGCATCATGGCCACGAACTCCTTGGGCGGGAGCGTGGTGACCTTGCCTTTGTACTTTGCCTCGAACTCCTGCGCCCGCTTCAGCGCATCGGCGAGAGTCGTGTCGATGGCAGGGTCCGTCGGCGACTTGAAGAGGTCGCTCAGGTCCCAGTGAACGTTCTCGGCGCCGGTAACCTTGGTCGCTTGGGCCATGGGACGGTCAGGATACCGCCTCCCCACTGTGTGGGGAGGCCGCGCGAAGCGCGGGTGGGGAGCAACAAACTTCAAGAGACGCGCGCAGCACCCGCGGTTAACAGGCTGACTTGCCGCTTGGGCAACGGCTGGTGGATCGTGGGTGCATGCATCGCCTGAGACCTACCGCGCCCGATACCTTCGAAACAACATGACCGAGACCGAGCGGCGTGTTTGGTCCCGCCTGCGCAATAGACAAGTCGGGGAATGCAAGTTCCGCCGGCAGGTGAGCTGGGTCGATCGACGACGTGATTCACGCCAACTACCTGGAGCTGTCCGAGCCCTCACTGCCAATTCCCTTCTCCCCACCCGGCGAGCTCGCTGCGCAGCTGGCCGACCTCCCCACGAAGTGGGGAGGGAGCAGTCATAACCGCTTCGAGAGCTCGTGTAGGCGCTCGCGGTCCGGCCACCGGCCCGCATACGCGCCTTCGTTGACGGCCTGCGTGACCTCCTCGAGGATTCCC
The DNA here is from genome assembly GCA_005879945.1 of Chloroflexota bacterium. Taxonomy (GTDB): domain Bacteria; phylum Chloroflexota; class Dormibacteria; order Dormibacterales; family Dormibacteraceae; genus UBA10449. Next base: position 6,683 of record VBHX01000022.1, read on the forward strand.
CTCTCCCCCTCGGGGACAGGGTTGGCGAGGGGGGCGTGAAGCAGATATTCAAGTGGTGTTTCCGGCGGGGCGCGGCGACGGCCGAGATTTCGCTGCAGACGTTCGTAGAGGCGCAGCAGCTCGGATTCACCGGGAGCGGCTCTGATCGCGACCACCGTGCGCCGGCGCCGTCGCATCCACGCCCATGCCAGCGTCACCAGCACACCGACCGCAACCGCGATCGGGATCACAGCCAACGCACCCAGCGAGCCCAGTGCTGCCATCGGCGCGCTGATGGTGAGGTGTGGAATCAGGCGCGCGATACCAGCCGCGGCCCAGTGGCTGGGGAATTGCGTCGCCGCCAGCGATGGGTATCCCGGTGAAGGATCGACCGGCACCCAGCCGTGGTTCGCGAAGTACACCTCGACCCACGCATGCGCGTCGCGCTCGCGCACGATCGATTGGTCGAGCACAGGGTTGTACTCGCCGGTCGAATAGCCCGTCGCCAGGCGCGCCGGGATGCGGAGGCTTCGCAGCATCAATACCTCCGCGGTGGCGAACTGCTCGCAGTAACCCTTCTTGGCGTCGAACAGGAACCAGTCCACCGGGTCGCGGCCGCCGGGCACGTGGCCCAGCTGCTGTGTGTACTGGTAGTTCTGCTGCAGGTAAGTCGTGAGCGCCATCACCAGGTCGTACTCGTTGCCGTCGTGGCCTTTGGTCACCTGCGCCGCAAGCGCTTGAGCCTGAGGCGAGAGATTGCCTTTGTCCATGTAAGCCGCGGTCTCGTCTGGAGGATTGAACACGTATGGGTCCTGCCTCAGCACGTCGGCGGTGATGTTGGGCAGGTAGGAGACGACCGAGTACGTCTGGCCGGGTCTCAGAAGGTCTGGCGTTCTGAAGGTTCCATACGGGTCTTCGCGCAGCGACGAGACCGGCGCGTAAAGACTCTGGATCGGATACGCGGCGGTGATCACGCCCGGTAGCGGCCTGACCACACGAAACACTTGCACGAAGGTGCCGTTGTTGTCCGGCGGCGCCGGCGGCAGGAGGTGCGGTGGGACGTAGGGCTGCACGGTCGAGAAGCCCTGGAGGGAGGCAGTCCACACCCCCCTTCGGTAGGTGTCGAAGACGAGCCCTCGCCAGTAGGCGGGAGCACCGGTGCGCACGTACATCACCGGGGCGTCCCCAAGACGGCCGCGGAAATGCAGGTCGACGCTGTTGGTCGATCCGGACGGATCGCCGCTCAGCTGGATCAGCGGCAGCGCGGGGTTCTCGAGCTCGCCCTTGAATCCCACGTAGTTCGGAAGCGAGACAAGCACCGGACCCGACGGTTCGAGGTTGGGCTGCGGAATCAAGATGAACGCGACCACGCCGATTGCGAGCGCGCCGGCAAGCGCGATCGCGACCGCTTTGATGGGCACCGCGACGCGCGCCTCCATTCGCCGCAGGTGCGACGCGGCCCAGAAGCCTGCGAGGCAGATCGCCCAGAGCGCGAGCAGGATCCCGAACGGGTAGTCCCACGCGTAGACCGCCGCCAGATAGAGGATCGCGAGGCTGATCCAGAAGCTCGAGTAACAGTTACGGCGCGTCTTCAGGTCGAAGCTCGTGATCGCGACCAGGAGGATGGCGAAGTTGGCCTGGGGCAGCACGCCACCGAACAACCCGCCCACGGAATCGGCAATGAAATAGGCGAGGCTCGCGAACACCAGGCCCGCCAGTAGGACTTGTCGGCGGGTGCCACGCTTTTGGGCGCGCTCGCGATAGCTGACGACGTGGCCGACCGCGGTGGCGGCGACGCCGATCGCGGGGACGATGTAGTCGTCGCCGTAGAGGACGACGGCCAAGACCGCGACCGCGAAGCCCGAGAAGACGAACGCGCGTCCTTCGACCGAGTTCTCGATCGGCGAGGCGGGCAGCCGGAATCGTCTCAGAGAGGCCAATTGAGTCCGGTGCGCTGTGTTGGTACATCGACGTCCAGCTCGGCGTCGCCGACAACCCACACCCGAGCCGACCCGCCGCGTAGCTTGATGGTCTCGATCGCGTCCTCGATGGCGGGGTTGTCGGTTGCCGCGACTGCGATCGCATCGCCGACAAGCGGTGGGTGTGGGTTCGCCTCATCCGTCGCGTAGGGGTAGCGGGCGAGCCATTCCAGCGCCGACCACAACGATCGCGACTCATCGGGCCGAGTGGGCGCGGCCCCTGGCGCCCAGAGGATGACGCGGCCGCCACCTCGCAGGCAATCCCACGCCTCGGACGCGGCGAGGCGCGCGATCTGGTCGGCCGCGTCCGGCGTCGGCGGGTTCGGGTCGCAGAAGACTCCGAGGATCTGAACGCCCGGCGGTTCGAACTCGCGCACGATCAGCTCACCGTGGCGCGCGCTCGAACGCCAGTGGATGCGGCGCAGAGGATCGCCGGGTCGGTATTCGCGGACGCCGAACATCTCCGTGCCCGAGCCCGCGCGTGGGGCGGCGAGGCTCGCTTCGACCTCCCTCGTCTGAGGCCGCTCGGCCAGAGATGTGAAACGCGGCAGCACCAGTGCGAGCTCCGAATCGATGCTCGGTCCGCGGTGGCGGAAGAGGCCGATCGGGTCGCCGCTTTCGAGGACCCAATCTCGCGCGCCGATGGGACCGCGTCGCACCGGACCGATGGTGCGAACCTCGGCCCAACCCTGCCTCGGAATCACTCCCGCCGCTGCCGCCAACGCGGTCGAGCCGATTGCTCCGGAGATGCGCGCAGGTCCGCGCGTGCCGCGCTCCGACTCAATCCGAAGGTCGACCTGAATGCGGTCGCCCTCGAACACCGGCACGGGGGGCCCGCTCCCGAGGAGGCGTTCCGGAATCTGCTCAATCGGCGAGTCCTCGGAGTGATCGGTGGCCCGGACCTTCAGCGCCCCCCGCAGCCCGCGATTCCAGAGCGCGTAAAAGAACGCGACCGCGATCAACGCGACCACCCAGTAGGTGAGCAGGTACAGCCACGCGACGTTGGAGCTGCCGCCGTAATAGAAGACCGCGGCGGCCAGGAACAGCGCGCCAAAGAACCTCGGGGTCGGTCTCAGTGCTGCCTCAGCGGTGGGAGTGGAAGCGAGCCAACGATTTCCTCCAGAACATCTGACGCTTTCGCGCGGCCGCGCATGCCCAGCCGGTGCGCGAGCACAGAGATGGCCAGCAGCTTGACGTCGTCGGGAAGCACGAAGTCGCGGCCCTCGAACAGCGCCCACGCCTGCGCCGCGCGCTGGAGGTAGACGCCGGAGCGCATGCTGGCCGGAAGCGAAACCTCGGGCCGCAAGCGGATCGCATCGAGCAGCGACACGATGTAAGCGCGAATCGCGGGCGCCGCGACCACACGCAGACAGCCCTCCTGCAGCTCGACCACATCGGCAAGGCTGACGACCGAACCGAGCTCCGCTATCGGATCGCCGTGCTCGCGCCGCGCAAGCACCTCCATCGCCTCGGCGTCAGTTGGCGGGCCCATCTCGGCGGCGAGGATGAACCGGTCGAGCTGCGATTCCGGCAGCGGATAGGTGCCGTGAAATTCGCCCGGGTTCTGCGTCGCGATCACGAAGAAGGGTTTGCCGAGGGCGCGGGTGACGCCCTCGATCGTGACCTGGCCCTCCCCCATCGCCTCGAGCAGCGCCGACTGTGTGCGAGGCGTGGCGCGGTTCACCTCGTCGGCAAGCACGAAGTTGGCGAAGATCGGCCCGGCCACGAACTCGAAGGTGAGGTCCTTCTGGTTGAACACGCTCGAACCGGTGATGTCCGATGGCAGCAGGTCGGGCGTGCACTGGATGCGGCGGAACGTCCCGCCCACCGATGTGGCCAGCGCCCGCGCAAGCATCGTCTTGCCGGTGCCGGGCAGGTCCTGCAGCAGCACGTGGCCGCCGGCGACAAGGCCCGCGGCCGCGAGTCGGACCACGCGCTCCTTGCCGACGATGACCCGGTGGATGTTCTCCTCGATCCTGCCGAGGAGCTCAGCCGCTCGTCTCGGGTGCAGCTCTGGTGAGGCGGCGCTCATGCCTGGGATTCTAGTTGGGGGTTGTCGTGTCATCCCTCGTTTAACTGAGCTTGGGTCGCCCCACCCCGCCCGGTTCGCGGCCGGACCTCCCGGCACGGCGGGGAGGAGAAATGCCACCCTCACCGCACAGCGGGGAGGAGATCAGCCCTTTACGTACGAGAGCTTCTCGGCGACCTTGCCGTCCCGAACCTTGAACAGGTCGATACCGCGAACATGTCCGGAACCCCAGTCGAACCGCCAACGGACCACCGCGCGGTCGCCGGCGACCACAAGCTCCTCGGTCTCAAACTGCGCTTGCGGCGTGCCAGTGAAAAAGTCGTCCCAGAACTTGCGCATCGCAGCCTGGCCGACGACCTTCTCTCCGTCGGGCGGGGGCAGCGTGTTCTCGAAGATGCAGTCGTCGGTCATCAATGCCATCACGGCGTCGAGGTCGTGGCGGCCGAAGGCTTCGTTGAATGCGTTGACCGTCTCGGTCGTCGAGGCCATCAGCCCTGGCCGATCATCCGCGCGATGACCTCGGCAAGGTTAGGTCCGCCCTTACCGAAAGGCACCGAGTGCACCCGGTGTGCGAACACCATCTCCGCAACCCAGCCGACGTGCGTGGTCTTGACCTGCTCGGCGCTGTCAAAAGCAGCCTTGGCCTGCGCGGCCCGGGCGCAAACGAGGTCCGAACGGTGGCCGTCAACCTCGAGCGCGATTGAGATCTGGGCGATGAGCCGAAGGATCTCGCGCGGCAGGTCCACCTCGGGGAGTGTCGCGATCGCCTCGGCGATGTGCGAGCGCACGTCCTGCTCGTCGTCGGCGTGGTCGCGCACGAATTTGTGCGGGTCGTCCTCCCAGTCGGATCGCTTCTCGACGATGGCGACGCGCTGGTCGAGGTCGCGGATGCCCTCGACGTCAACGCAAAGCCCGAAGCGGTCGAGCAGCTGCGGCCGCAGCTCACCTTCCTCCGGGTTCATGGTGCCGACGAGGATGAACCGCGACGGGTGCGAAACTGACACGCCTTCGCGCTCGACCGTGTTGACACCCATGGCGGCCGCGTCAAGGAGGACGTCCACGATATGGTCGTCGAGCAGGTTGACCTCGTCGACGTAGAGGATGTTGCGGTTGGCCTCGGCCAGCACGCCCGGCTCGAAGCGCCGTGAGCCTTCCTTCAAGGCCGCCTCGAGGTCGATCGTCCCGACCACACGGTCTTCGGAGGCGTTGATCGGCAGCTCCACCACGCGCATGCGCCGGGTGGTAACCGGCAGGTCGCCGCTCTGCGCCCTGTCGCGACAGTCGGCGCACCAATCCTCGGGGTCTTCGGGGTGGCAGCCGAAGTGGCAGCCATCGACGACCTGCTGGTCCGGGAGCAGGTGCGCCAGCGCGCGCACGGCAGTGGACTTGCCCGTCCCCTTCTCCCCGCGGATGAGCACGCCGCCGATGGAGGGGTTGATGGCGTTGAGCACCAGCGCCAGCTTCATCTCCTCCTGGCCGACGATCGCGGTGAACGGGTAGGAGTACCGGTCGATTGCCATTGGACCCTGAATGTTACCGGCGCCTCAGTGGCAGCCGCCGTTGTACATCACCTGTCGCCTGCACTGCACTCACGGTGGCGCTGGAGTCGAGTGACAGGACGTGCGAGCTGATCGGGACGAAGAAGTTCCAAGCTGTGACGTTGAGGCCGTTGCTGCAGAACAGTGGACCGGCATTGCCGTCCTGGTAGACCTGGATTGGCGTTGAGCAGAGGTTGATCACGGGCGGCTGCTTTGCGGGTGCCAGCGTCTGGCGCGGCACCGGCGTGCCGGAAGGAAGGGGCGAGGGACTGTCGTTGATCGGGCTCGGGTTGGGCGAGGGGCTCTCGGTCGGTAACGGGCTATAGACCGGCGGCGGGGTCGTGATGGTGGAGGTTGGGTTGCTGCTGGATGTGGCCACAGGCGTGGAACTATTGCAACCGATCATCAGGAGCCCCACAGCCATGGCGATCGTGATCGCCTTCATGTTGATCTCAACGGGTCGGCCGGCGATCGAGTAATGGTCTTCAGCGGGCTCGGCCCAGCTCCCTTTCCACCGCCGATGCGATCTCGTCGCGCGAGAGGTCGTAGAGGCCGTAATAGCGCGCGCCCATACGCTCCGCGAGGTCGGCACAGGCATTGATGGCGTAAGTCTGGTACATGGGCGCGACGCGGGCCAGGTGCTGGACGGACGGCAGGTGGCTGTAGTCGCGCGCGGAGTCGATGACCAGCGCATCGATCTCCTCGGCGTCGATCATGCCCGCCACCTTCTGCGCCTCCACCAGCGGCTCTTCCTTGAACATCGAGATGTTGCCGCGGCCGTCGCTGATGAGAACGAGCAGCGGCCGGATGGTGGGGTCGCGGAGTAGTTCGGTCTTGACGACCTTGTAGCCGGCCATCAGCCCATGCGTGAGCGGCGTGGTGCCGCCGACCGACAGTTTCTCGAGGCGGCGGCGCGCGAGCGACACGCTGGATGTCGGCCGCAGCACAACCTCGGCTGTGCGGTTCTTGAAGATGACCACCGCCACTCGGTCGCGGCGGACGTACGCGTCCTGGAGAAGGGACAGGATGGCGCCTTTGGTGGCTGCCATGCGCTGCTCGGCATCCATGGACGCCGAGGCGTCGACGACGAAAACGATCAGGTTGCCGATCTTCCGCTCGCGGACCTTCTGGCGAAGGTCGGGGCGTTCGAGCTTCAGGCGCTCGCCCGGGAGGCGCCCCCGATCCTTCTGCATCGGCGCCGCGGCGCGCACGGTGGCGTCGATGGCCAGGTCGTTGACCTTCGCCTTCGGCGCCGCGCGCACGTAGCGTCCGCGCCGGTCCGGGGTCTGGCTGGCGGACCGCTTGCCGCCCTGCTTGCGCACGCGGCGCTGCCGGGGCAGGTCGATGCGGCGCAGGTTGAAGGTCTCGGTCGCTTCAGGAGCCGACTCGTGGCCGCTCGACCCGCCGGTGGTCATACCCTGGTCGCTGCCGGCCGACTGCTGGCCGCCGTCGGACGCGCTCGAGCTCTCCTCGGCAGTCGTCTCAGCGGGGGCATCGCTGTCCGAGGGCTGCGGCTCGCCGGCCTGGGTGTCCGTGGGCTTGGACCCCTCCTGCCCCTCCCCACTCTGGGGCGAGCTCGTCTCCTCGTGGTCGCGGTTGATGGGCTGCCGCGCACGATGCGCGAGCGCGAGGGTTGCCGCGTCGTAGATGTCCTCGCGGGTCGGCGAGATGTGCCGCCTGTACGCGGCGAGGGCGCGTGCTGCATGGTCGATCACGACATCGGCGCGGTGCCCGAGCACGTCGGCCTCCACGCAGATCGATGAGATGAGCCTCGCCTGGCCGGCGCTGATGCGGACGTTCTTGACCGCCGCGATCGCCTCGCCCAGGGCCCGGGACAGGTTGTGGTCCGCGGCCGCGAACTCGTTGACGAACTCGTGGTCGCCGCGCTTGAAGGCGGCGTCGCGCTCCGCGATCAGCACGCGCTCGTCGGGGTCGCGGATGCCTTCGACGTCGACGCAGAGCCCGAACCGGTCGAGGAGCTGCGGCCGCAGCTCGCCCTCCTCTGGGTTCATGGTGCCGATGAGGATGAAGCGCGCGGGATGGGAGAACGACACTCCCTCCCGTTCAACGACATTGACGCCCATCGCGGCGGCGTCCAGCAGGACGTCGACCAGGTGGTCGTCGAGGAGGTTGACCTCGTCGACGTATAGGATGTTGCGGTTCGCCTCGGCGAGTACGCCCGGCTCGAACCTGCGCGCACCCGCTCGCAGAGCCGCCTCGATGTCGATCGTTCCCACCACCCGGTCCTCGGAGGCGTTGATGGGGAGCTCGATCACGCGCATGCGGCGCTGGTGCGAGGGCAGCACGCCGGCCGCCTTGAGGCGGCTCCGGCAGTCGGCGCAGAGGGCCTCCCGGTCGTCGGGGTCGCAGCCGAAGTGGCAGCCCTCGACCACATTGTGCTCGGGGAGCAGGCGGGCCAGGGCCCGCACCGCGGTCGACTTGCCGGTGCCCTTCTCGCCGCGGATGAGGACGCCGCCGATCGTGGGCACGACGGCGTTCAGAATCAGGGCCAGCTTCATCGATTCCTGGCCCACGATCGCCGTGAAGGGGTAAACGTGACGGTCGAGCGCGATGCTCACGCTGTCAAGAATAGGTGGGGATTCCAGAACTAATTAGGTGTAGAGCGGGGTTCCAGAGATATGGACCTGGTGGTCGTGCTGGTTGCCCTGATCGGGTTGGTTCTTTTTGACATCGCCGCCTGGCTGTGGGGCGTGGACTCGCGGATCACGATCGAGGACGACCGCTCTGTCCATCCACCCTCTCGCCGCTGGATCTAGAGTCCTCCCCGCCTTGCGGCGCCGGGTGGGGAGCTCAGGCTGGCAGCAGGGTCTTGACCAGGTCCCGCTCTTGTAGGAGCTCCTCGGTCGACTTGCGGATCCGGTTCCAGGCATCGTCGTCGTGTTCGAGCCCCGCCACGACCTCCCAGTGGGTGCCGTCCGACTTAACCGGCAACCCGAACTGCAGGCCCTCGGGCGTGTTGTACTCGCCATGGCTGACCACCGCCACCGAGTGCCAGTCGCCCCACGGAGTCGGGTTGCGGATGCTGTTCACCGTGTCGAGCACCGCATTCGCGGCCGACGCCGCTGACGACGAGCCTCGCGCCTCGATGACTGCCGCGCCCCTCTTCTGGACCGTCTCGATGAACTTGCCCTTCAGCCAGCCGTGGTCGGTGATCACATCGAAAGGCGACATGCCGGCAATCCGAGCGTTGCGCGCGTCGGGGTACTGCGTCGCCGAGTGGTTGCCCCAGATCGTCATGTTCGTGACCACCGACACTGGCAGCCCCGCCTTCTTGGCGAGCTGAGTCTTCGCGCGGTTCTCGTCCAGCCGCATCATCGCGAACCACCGGTCTTCGGGGATGTCGGGCGCATTGGACCGCGCGATGAGGCAGTTGGTGTTGCATGGGTTACCGACGACCAGGATGCGAACGTCGCTAGCGGACTTGTCGTTGATCGCCTTGCCCTGCGGCCCGAAGATGCCGCCGTTGATCGACAGCAGGTCGCCTCGCTCCATGCCCGCCTTGCGCGGCACCGAGCCCACAAGCAGCGCCCACGTGCAACCGTCGAACGCCTCTCCCGCCTTCGAGGTCAGGACCATCCCCGACAACAGCGGGAACGCGCAGTCGTCGAGCTCCATCGCGACGCCCTCGAGCGATTTCATCGCCGGCTCGATCTCGAGCATGCGCAGCACGATCGGCTGGTCCGGTCCGAGCAGCTCGCCCGCGGCGATCCGGAAAACAAGCGCGTAGCCAATCTGGCCGGCAGCCCCGGTGACGGTCACATGGACCGGCTGGCGAGATCCGTTGGTTACCACCTCGGCCATCCCCCAAATGCTAGTTGTTCACCAACTTGTAACGGGGCGAGGTGCGCTTGCCTGCGCCTATCCACCACCGCAGCTGGATTGACCCGAGCTGAAGAAGGCCGCGATCGCGTGGTCATACGTGGCGATGGTCACACCGGCGGCGAGGATGACCGCCACCGCTATCGAGGCGCCGAGCAGCCGGATCCGGCGCGTCACTGAAACGAAAACGCCGACCGACCCCGCCAGGTTTCGGTTAGCGGAAGCCTTCGCCTTCCGGCTCGAACAGCTCGTCCTCAGCGAGGCGGCGAGCGAAACACAGAAACCCCGTGTGCGCAACCATGCGATGCGACGGGCGCATGCTCCTCCCCCGCACCGTCCATCCGCGCTGGAGCACCTCGAACACCTCGAGCATCCCGAACCCGCGCACCTCGCGCAGACAATCCAGGAACCTCTGCACCTGGCTGACGTTCGGGCAATGCGCGAAGACGATTCCGCCCGGTCGCAGCGCCATCTTGGCCGCGCCCACCGCCTGCCACGGCTCGGGCAGATCGAGCATCACGCGGTCCATGTCGGTGTCTTCGACGCCCGTGTAGATGTCGCCCAGCTTGAGCTCGAGGTTTGACGGGATCGCTCCCAACGTTTCGGTGATTGCCCGATTAGCGGCCTCCAGGAAATCCTCACGCTGCTCGTACGAGACGACCAACCCAGCCGGTCCGACCGCTCGCAGCAATGCCAGAGTCAGCGCGCCAGTTCCTGTGCCCGCCTCGAGCACCCGCGCGCCAGGATGAATGTCGGCGCCGACCAGGATGGCGCCGAGGTCCTTCGGATAGATCGGCTGCGCCTGGCGGACGCGACCGGTGACCTGCTCGGCGAAAGTCGGCCGCACCGCCAGCATGCGCGCGCCCATCTGCGTCGTGACGATGATGCCCTCCGGCCGCCCGATCAGCGCGTCATGCTCGATTAGGCCCGAGTGGAGCGAGTGGCGCTCCCCCGCCTTAAGCCGGACGCGGTGACGGCGCCCAACCTTGTCGATCAATACGATGAGTTCGCCGGCGGCGAGCAGCCTCAATCTGGCTTGTGGGCGCGGATCAGGCAGTGCCAGTACGCGTGCCACAGCTTGCCGTCCCGGCGCTCAGGGTGAAGCTGCTCCCGCGCCTCGCCTTCCGCCGCCTCGATGACCGTAGCGAGCTCGGCGGTCAGCTCAGGCCGGACCGCCATGGTCCGCATCCAATCCTCGTAGTCCCAATCCAGCTCGCGCGCGCGTGCGATCTCCACCTCGAAGCCGGCACTCTGCAGCTGCTCCGTCCACTCGTCAACCGTCAGCGACAGCACGTGCGACGGGTCGCGGCGTTTCTCGACCTCATGGAGAACGTCCCGCGCCGGCTGCGGCGGCGCGCAATCGATGAAGGCCGCATCGCGGCCGGGGCGCAGCACGCGGAATGCCTCACGGACGAACTCGTCGAACCTCGGGAAATGGTGCGGCGCCGCTCTCACCACATAGAGGTCGAAGGTTTCGTCGGCAAATGGCAGCCTGCATGCATCGCCGAGCACCCAGTCGGTGTTTTCGATGTCGCGCTCCTTGGCGAGCCGCTTGGCCACGTCGAGCATTTCCTGCGTGAGGTCGAGGCCGACCACGCGGCGCACATGCGGGGCCAGGGCAAATGCGGTGTTGCCGGTTCCGGTCGCGACGTCGAGCACGAGGTCGCCTTTGAGCGGCTTCGCCAGGTCGACGACTTCCTGCAGGCGGTCCGCAGAGGTGTGGAACTTCGAGCGCGAGTAGTTCGCGGCGACCGGACCGAAGCTTGCCCTGGGGTCGTCTGCCACATCGTGAGTCTAGGGACGGGGCGCTTCGTGCGGTTGGCGGCGGGTCCGGACCCAGGCCACCACAGCGACGACAACGACGATCACCACCGCCACCTCGCCAAACAGCACCAGGTTCGAACGTATCGACCGTTCGATGCCGCCGCCGAACACCACCCCCAG
>VBHX01000222.1 GCA_005879945.1 Chloroflexota bacterium
CGTGGGCGCCCGACTTCTGGGCGAGGGGCTCCAGCGCACTGCGCACCGCCGCCCCACCGACCGGGTCGAGCACTCCGTTGATCAGCAGGTGGCCGTCTTCGCCCGTGGTCAAGGAGAGGTGGTGATTGATTTCCTGCTCGTTCTGTTCCTCGGCGTACTTCTTGGCGTCGACCGAGTGCCGGTAATGAAGGGACTGGTAATAGAACTTGCCCGGCGTGAGCTCGAGCGCCAGGCCGAGCAGCTTGCGCTCCTCAAAGGCCTTGCCCACGGCTTCCGCCGTGCGGGCCATCACGGCCAGGTGGCTGAAGCCGATCTCACCGTCGCGCAGGTAATCCACGCTCATCGGCATCTCGGCCAGGTGCTCGCCGACCTGGATCCGGTCGCCGGCCACCTTGTCGGTCAGGTGGCAGTTGTAGCGCAGCCAGTCGGTCGGGCTGTTGTAGCCGGCGTCCTCCAGAAAGCCTGACTTGCTGAGCTCGGCGACAAGCATCGAGGCCTCCAGCTGGAGGAGCGAGATCTGGTGCTCGAGAAAGACCAGCTCCTGGGCGATTTGCTGGTTCGAAACAGCCGGCTGGAGCATTCCCAAATCATACGAACAAACGTACGAAATGTCAAGTAAATAAACAACAATTTCAGTTCAGACCAGCCCGTCTCGGAGCCGCCAGGCACCCGCGCCGCCGCCCCCTTCCCAGTTCCTTTTCTCCGGCCTTCGCAGGCGCCGCCCCTAGCAACCAAGGCGCCCCCCGCCGCCCCCTTCCCAGCCCTTCTTCCAGGCCGGCGCGCTATCGCGCCTGCAGTTTCACCTGGCCGGCGATCCGGTTCAGCTGTTCCGCGACCAGCGCGCAATCGCCGTCGCTGACCCCGGGATGGACCGGAATCGAGAACATGTCGAGCGCCGCCCGCTCTGCTCCCGGACATGAGACACCAGAACCATCGACGAGATAGGGCGGCTGGAGGTGGATGGGCAGCGGGTAGTACACCCCCGTCGCTACTCCGTTCCGCTCCAGCTCCTCCCGCACAGAGTCGCGCGACTGCACCTCCGACCGCGGCACCCGCAGCGTGTACTGGTGGTACACGTGGCGATGGCCGGGGAGCGTGCGGGGCCGCACGTATGCGTCGCCGATCGCTGCGTCGTACGCAGCCGCCAGCTCCCGCCGGCGCGCGGTGATGCGCGGCAGCTTGCGCAGCTGGACCAGGCCGATGGCCGCCTCCATCTCCGTCATTCGAAAGTTGTAGCCGGCCGCCTCGTGGATGTACGGCCGGCTGCTGTAGGCCTGATGGCGGAGGCTGGCGCATGCCTGCGCGACCGCCGGGTCGTTGGAGATGATCATCCCGCCCTCGCCGGTCGTGATGTTCTTTGTCGCATACAGGGAGTAGACGGCCGTGCCGAAGTTGCCCAGCGGCTTGTCATCGATCGTCGCCCCGATGGCCTGGCACGCGTCCTGGATGATCGCCAGATGGTGCCGCTCCGCCAGCGCTGAGAGAGCACGAAGGTCGCACGGATTGCCGTGCAGGTGAACCGGCACGATCGCGCGCGTCTTGGGCCCGATCAACTTGCCGGCCGCCTCGAGGCTGATGTTCAGCGTGTCGTCGACGTCGGCAAAGACCGGCCTGGCGCCCGTGTGGCGGATGGCGTTGGCCGTGGCGATGAAGGTCAGCGGGCTCGTGATCACTTCGTCACCCGGCCCGATGCCATGCGCCAGCAGCGCCAGGTAGAGCGCAGCGGTCCCGTTGCACGTCGCGACCGCGAACTGCGCTCCCATCGCGCCGGCGAACGCCTCCTCGAACTGGCGCACACGCTCGCCCTGGGCCAGCGCTCCGGACCGCATGACCTCGATCACCGCCGCCTCCTCCTCAGGGCCGAGCGTGGGCCGCGCGATGGGGATCAAGGCAGCGCCACCTCGCGTGACAACGCCACACGGGAAGCCGACTCGGGCCGCAGGTATATGGCCCAGACCGTGAAGCCGCTTATCACAGCCAGCCGCAGCGCCGAGCCGAGGCAGAACGCGGTTGCGGCGCCCATGAGTCCGCCTGACGGAATGAGAACGAGCGCGGCACCCACCGTGCAGACCATCCCGACCGCCGCCGCGACCATGTCGATCGTCGGGCGGCCGAGGCCGATCCACAGGCCGAACGGGACCATGTACAGACCGTGGAGCGCCATCCCCAGGCCGAGCAAGCCCAGCGGTGCGGCCGCGTCGGGATAGCGGGTGCCGAAGGTGAACGCCGTGAGGGGCTGCTCGAAAACCCAGAGGGCGACGGCCGCCGGAACGGTGACCAGCGCCGCCAACGCCGCGACGCGCGGCAGGTAGCGCTTCAACTCCGCGTCCGGGAGGCGCGCCACCCGCGGCACCAGCACCGTGCCGATGGCGGCAGGCGCCAGCCAGACGGCATTGGAAAGAGTCTTGGCCGCTCCATAGTTGCCCGTCGCGGTGGCGTTCATCATGTGCTGGACCAGGATCAGGTCCGAGCTGAGCCAGACCGCAAAGAAGACCGATTGGAGCAGCAACGGCCGGATGAAGCGGAGCACCTCGAGCATCCGCGATCGCGTCAGGGCAGGCCACCCAAAGCGCAGGTGGACCGGCGCAACGGCCTGCATGACAACGCATGCCACCAAGCCCGAGAGTCCATAGATGACGACGAACAGGGCCGGTGAGCGCCAGCCGAGACCGGCTGCGCCCAGGATCGCGAGGAGCTGCAGGAGGTTGGCCAGCCCGTAGCAGAGCGCCATCGAGGTGAACCGGTCCAGTCCGCGCAGGATCTCCTTGTAGCTCTCCAGGATCGTGACCCCGACGAGGTTGGCGGCGATCCCCACGACCATCAAGCCGTCCAGGCCCAGTGCGGCGGCGGCGGGCAGCGCCACGGCCGTGCTGGCCACCAGGAGAAGCGCAACCACCGTCATCCAGTTGCCGAAATAGTCCTCCTGCAGCGCCAGGTCGTCGCGGTGGCGGGCGAGGTAGCGCGAGAGGCCGCATGGCGCGGCCGAGATCAGGACGCCGGCGATCGCCGCCAGCGCCAGGGCATACGTCATCCGGCCAAAGTCGGCGGGCGCCAGCAGGCGAGCTGCAGCCACTGCAAACAGGAAACCGAGCAACCGGGCCACCGAGAACCCGGAAAGCACGACCGCAGATTTGCGGACGAGCTCGAGGTCGGGGACGGCGCGGCGCAGGCGGCTAGCCACCGGCGATCTCAGGCCTCGCGGTCCAGGCGGTGGACGGCCTGCCGCTGATCACGACGAGCTGCTTTTCAGCTACGGGCGCCGGACCCCGCAGGGCGGCGAGCAGGCCGACCTGCATCCAGAAGAGCTGCGACACCGCGGCGCGATGGAGACGAAGGCGCCGAGCAGAAGGGCAACGCCGGGCAGGCCTGCGCGGAAGGCCGCGTACAGGTACTCGTTGTCGACGAAGCTGTCGAGACTCTCCGGCACCAGGCTGGGGATGGTCGTACCGGTCCCGAACCAGAGGTTGTTCGAAGCCGCCGGCAGGAAGAACTCCTGCCAGTAGCGAATCCGCCACTGCATGGTCGCGGGGACCGCCAGGCCCGCGCCTCCACCGGCCACCACCTGCTGCTGGTCCACGCGTTCACTGAGGAACGGCCACAGGAGGATGCCCGAGATGACGATCACTCCCAGCACCAGCCACACGTGCGGGGGGACACGCCGGCTGTAGATAAGGACCAGCGCGACCACCGCCGGGAGGGCGACCAGCGGCGCCCACGTCTCGCTCGCGAGGAGAGAGACGATGTTGACGAGCATGACCAGGCTGAGCCAGGCGCCATTGAATCCAGGCACACGGGTGGCGGCCAGGGCCAGGGCCAGGGTGCAGCTCATGAGCCCGAACGCCCCCACGGCGCTGAAGTGACCGAGCAGAGAGGTCGGACGGTAGACGGGGTCCCAGCTGGGCAGGACCGGCGTCTCGTAGTACACGGCGACCGCGCTGCGCACGCTGGGTAGAAGGAGCTCGGCGACCGTCACACCGGCGACCACGATGCTGGCGGCCATCATCAGGTTGAAAATCACCCGGGTCACCTCCACGGTCGGCTCGCAGCGCGAAAACATTACGTAGACGGCCAGGTACTGAACCGGTGAAAGAACTGTTCGCCAGGTGTCGAGGTCGGCGCTGATCCGGGTCAGCGTCAGCACCACGACGGGAATCACGACCGAGCCGAGAGCGAACGCGAGAACGGCGAGATCCAGCCCGGTGAAGGCAAGCCGGCGAGGCCGCCAGAGCCGATTCAAGGCAAGCCCGGCCAGGACGGCGATCGCCATCGCCTCGCTCGGCCGAAGCAGGGGGATGAGGGTGTCCCGTCCGAGACCTGCGGTGAGCGGGACAGCCAGCGCCATCAGCGCGCAGCCGGCGCTCGGCCGCCAGGCCGAAAGCCCGACCACGCCGAGGCCCAGCCCCGCCGCCACGAGCATCGCCGCCAACTTAAGGCGTCAGCCGCGTCCGAGGCGGGACCGGCGCCCGTTGGACCGATGCCCATTGGAGCCGTGACCGGCGTTCTTGGACACCAGGACGGCCGCCACCACCTGAGCGCCGGCCCGGCGCAGCAGCTCTGCGGTGCGCTGTGCATCGCGGAAGCGGGTCGAGCCCGCCGTTGCGACCACGATCGCGAAGCCGCCGCCGGAGGCCAGCCGCACCACCCGCGAGCTGGTCTCGGGCGACGGCGCCGCGATCACCGTCAGGTCGGGCTCCGGGTGCGGCACGCCGTTCGAAGCCGAGGTCGGGATGACGGCCACCGTCTGTCCCGCCTCGGTGGCGGCCGCGCCGAGCTCCCAGGCGACGGCGTCGGCAGGGTCGCCGGCGGTGGCCCCGGTCACGAGCAAGGTCTGCAATGGCCGATGGCCGGCCAGGAGGTTGGCGTGCGCCAG
>VBHX01000136.1 GCA_005879945.1 Chloroflexota bacterium
ACGTTCCGCGACCAGGTGTTCGTGCTGTCTGAGCAGCGCCGAGGCGGCGTGCCCACCGCGCCGGCGCCCGCGAATCCCAGCGGCATCTAGCCTTCTGGAACGAACACTTTCCCCCACGAACTCAGAGGCTTAGCCTTGAGTTCGCGAGGACCCCGTACATTGGCGCTCATCGGGTTCATGGGTGCCGGCAAGACCGTGGTCGGCGCCCTGGTCGCGCAGCGCGCGGGCGCGAATTTTCATGACCTCGACCTGATGATCGAAGACGAGGCTGGCATGGCGATCTCCGACATGTTTGCGACGCGAAGCGAGGCCGCGTTCAGGGCCATCGAGTCTGAGCTTCTGCCCAGGGCCCTCGAGCCTGGGGCGGTCGTCGCGTTGGGTGGGGGCACTCCGACGGACGACCGCAACTGGGCCGTGATCCGCGAGCGCGCGATGACCGTCTACCTCCGAGCCACCTTTGATGTGCTCTGGGAACGAATCAGCGGTTTGACCATGCGGCCGCTCGCCAGGGGCCGGTCCCAGGCCAAGCTGGAGGCGCTTTTCGAACAGCGGCGCCCGCGGTATGAGCAGGCCGACCACACCGTGGATGCGAACGGCCCCCTCGATTCAGTCGCGACGGAGGTGCTGCGCCTGTGGTCCGCCTGATCGTCGACGCCGCGCGGGGCAGCTATCCAGTCATTATCGGCAGCGAGGTCCATCGCGAGCTGCGCGGTGTTGTGCGCCGGCTGGAGCCGACGTCCGCTGTGATCGTGACCGACTCCAACGTGCGGCCGTGGGCGCGCAGGGTCGCTAAAGCCGTCAAGCCGGCCGGCGTGAAGCCGTCGATCCACGTGGTGCCCGCGGGCGAGCGTTCGAAGTCGATGGCCGCGCTGCACGATGTGCTCGCCTTCCTGGAAAGGCAGAAGGTGGATCGCGGCGGCCTGGTGATCGCTGTCGGGGGCGGGACCGTGGGCGACCTGGCCGGGTTTGCTGCTTCGATCTGGCTTCGCGGCATCCGCCTGGTGGCCGTGCCGACGACGCTGCTGGCGATGGTCGACTCCAGCATCGGCGGCAAGACGGGGGTGAACGGCACCCGCTCGAAGAACGCGATCGGCACCTTCTGGCCGCCATCCGCGGTGGTGGCCGACATGGCGTGCCTCGAAACGCTTCCGCCCGTCAACTACCGGGATGCCTTCGCGGAGGTTGTAAAGTACGGCGTCGCGATGGATCGCGGCATCTTCGAGCTCCTGCAAAACGATCGCTCGCGCCTGCTGGCGGGCGAGCGCCGCGCCCTGGAGCGGGTGGTGTTCCGATGCGTCACGGCCAAGGCCCTGGTGGTGGCGAGAGACGAGCGCGAGCGCGGGCCGCGCGCGATCCTCAACTACGGGCACACCGCGGGCCACGCGCTCGAGGCGGCGACCGGGTTCCGCGTCTCGCACGGGCGCGCGGTGGCGTTCGGCATGCGGGTGGCGGCAAAGATCGCGCAGGCGATGGAGCTCTGCGGTCCCCGACTCGTCGACGCCCAGGACGAATTGCTGACCGAATACGGCCTGCCCGATCGGGCGCCGGCGGCAGACCCGGCCCGCGTCCTGGCGGCGATCAGACGCGACAAGAAAGCTCGCCGAGGTCGCGTGGCGTGGGTGATGCCGCGACGCCTCGGCCACGCAGAGACCGGACACGACGTGCCCGCCGCTTTGGTCCGCAGGTATGTGCGGAAGGCGCTCGCATGAGGAGGATCCTCGTCGTCAACGGCCCGAATCTCAACCTGCTCGGCAAGCGTGAGCCGCACATCTACGGCACGAAATCGCTGGCCGACCTCACCAAAATGATTCGCGCCAAGGCGCGCGAGCTGAAGATCGAGGTGAGCTTCTTTCAAAGCAACCACGATGGCGAGCTGATCGACTTCATCCAGAAGGAAGGTCCAGGCTCGCTCGGCATCATCATCAATCCCGGTGCCCTGTCCCATTACTCGCTGGCGCTTTTCGACTGCCTGCAGGCGGTCGCTGTGACGACCGTCGAGGTTCACCTCTCCAACATCCATGCGCGCGAGGAGTTCCGCTCGACAAGCGTCACCGCCCGCGCTGCGCGTGGCGTGATCACGGGACTGGGATTCAGCGGCTATCTACTCGCCTTGGAGTATTTGACAGAGCAATGAAACAGGAATGATCTCGACCGGCGACTTTCGCAACGGAACCATGTTCGAGATGGATGGGCAGCTGCTCGAGGTGGTCAGCGTCGAGCACATCAAGCTCGCTCGTGCGGGCGCGGTCATCAAAGCCAAGCTTCGCAACCTGTTGACGGGCTCGATTTTCGAGCAGAGCTTCCGCAGCGGCGACAAATACCGCACGGTCCGCATCGACAAGGCCGAGGCGACATACCTCTATTCCGATGGCACGCACCACTACTTCATGGACACGCGCACGTACGACCAGGTGCCCGTCGATGAGGACCTTCTGGAATCGGTGCTGCCGATGCTGAAGGAAGGCAGCCCCGCGTACCTCCTCACGTACCAGGGCAAGCTCATCGGCGTGGAGCTGCCGATCAACGTCGAGCTGCGCGTCGTCGAAACGGATCCGGGGTTTCGCGGCGACACTGTTTCGGGTGCGACGAAGCCCGCGAAGCTCGAGACCGGCGCGGTGATCCAGGTCCCGTTGTTCATCCAGACCGGTGATGTGATCCGCGTCGATACGCGAAACCAGACCTACATGGAGCGCGCGTAAACCGAAGCAGAGCGGCGGCGCGAGGGCGTAGGATGCGCCCCTATGGGCAACAACGGCAGCATGGGTGCGGTACGTGTGGCCAATGAAGTCATCGCCAGCATCGCGGCGCTCGCCGCGTGTGAGATGGAGGGCGTCGCGGGGATGGACGAGAACGCGGCCCGCCATTTCGGCGACTGGGTTCGCCGGCAGACGGCTCATCGCGGCGTCCGCGTGGCGGTCGAGGCGGATCGGTCCATACACCTCGAGGTCTTCATCACTGTCGACTCCGAGGCGAAGCTGGCGGAAGTTGCAAGCGCGGTCCAGGGCAATGTCGTCGAGGCGACCGAGCGCATGCTCGGGCTCGAGGTCGGCGAGGTCAACGTCTTCGTCTCCAGCATCGCCTTCGCCAGTTAGTAGGCGCGCGTGGGCAAGCGGCACCAAGCCAGGGAGCTGGCACTCAAGGTCCTGTTTCAGCTCGAGGCGTCCAACGACGACCCTGAGGAGGTGCTCAACTACCACGCCGGTGAAAACGCGGCCACCCCTGATGTGACGGCCTTCGCAGGCCAGCTCGTGCGCGGCGTCCTCGCCAACCAGGAGAAGCTCGATGCGATCCTCAGCGAGGCATCGGACAACTGGCGGCTCGAGCAGATGGCCAAGGTCGACCGCACCGTGCTGCGGATCGCGATTTACGAGATCACCATCGATCGCAGGGTGCCGACCAAAGCCGCAATTAACGAATCGATCGAGCTGGCGAAGACGTTCTCTGGCGACGAGGCCGGCCGCTTCGTCAACGGCATCCTGGGCCGCGTCGCCGCGACTGTGACTTGAGCGTCAAGCCAGAGGCGACATTCGAGGAGCTGATGGCGAGCCTCGAGCAGACGATCGGCCTCCTCGCCGACGGCACCGCGCCGCTCGAGGAGCTCGTCGCCGCACACGAGCGAGCTGCGCGCCTGCTGGCCGGAGCCGAAGCGCGCCTGGCCTCATTGAAGACGAAGGCTGACGCCCTCTCCGCAGAGCTTCGAGCGTGAAGTATCTCCTGGCACCGATCGTGGCCTGGACGATCTGCCAGGTCGCCAAGGTCACGCTGACCTCGGTTCGAGAGCGCGGGTTGAACCTGCGCGTGCTCGCCGAGACAGGAGGGATGCCGAGCAGCCACAGCGCCATCGTCGCCGGCCTTGCCACCGCGATCGGTAAATATGCGGGCGTCACTTCCCCCCAGTTCGCGATCGCGCTTATCTTCTCGTTCGTGGTCATGTACGACGCCGCCGGCCTGCGCCGCGCGGCCGGCCGCCAGGCTGCGGTGTTGAACCGGCTGGTCGAAGACCTCGTGCACATGCGCGGTGTGCAGGAGGCCAGGCTGCGTGAGCTGTTGGGGCACACACCTTTCGAGGTGCTCGTGGGGGCCGCAATCGGCATCGCCGTCGGGCTGATCCTCTGAGGTTGGACGTGCTTGTGACGCAAAGCGGACTCGCGGAGTCGCGTGAGCGGGCACAGGCTTTGATCCTCGCGGGCAAGGTGCGCGTGGCCGGCGAGACCGTGCGCAGGCCCGATCGATCCGTGAGCGAGGACGCGGCAATTTCGGTGGAATCGGGGCCGGACTACGCGAGTCGAGGCGCGCTGAAGCTCGCGCCCGCGCTGGATACCTTCGCCATCGAACCATCCGGCCGGGTGTGCGCGGACGTCGGCGCCTCGACAGGAGGATTCACCGACGTGCTGCTGCGCCGCGGCGCCGCGCGGGTGTACGCCATCGATGTCGGCCGCGGGCTGCTTCACTGGAGGCTGCGGCAGGACCCTCGCGTGGTCGTGATCGAGCGACTCAACGCCCGCGAGCTCGAATCGTTTCCCGAGCCGGTGTCGTTGGTCGTCATCGACGTGTCGTTCATCGGCCTGGAAAAGGTGCTGCCCGCGGTCCGGCGTGCCGCGCCCGACGCTGAAGTCGTCGCGCTTTTCAAGCCGCAGTTCCAGGTCTCGCGCGCTGAGGTGGGGAAGGGAGGCATCGTGCGCGACACCGCCGCAATCGAGGCCGCCCTGCGCCGGCTGCGCGAATCGTGTGCGGGCAATGGCTATGCGGTGATAGCCGATGCGCAGTCCGCCATCACCGGCGCCGAAGGCAACCAGGAGATCTTCCTCCACCTCATGCCCGCATGAAGGTCTGCATCCTCCACGGCCCGGGCGCCGAGAAATCAGTGGTGCAGCGCACGTTCAAGGCGGTCGAGGCTCACAAGTCCGAACCTTGGGAGGCCGATCGCGACGGACCGCTGAACGCGATCACACGCCGCCTCAAAGGCACCACGCTGATCGTCACGCTGGGTGGCGACGGCACTTTTCTGGCCGGCGGACGCCTGGGCGCGCCGCGAGGCATCGCCGTGCTGGGCGTCAACCTCGGGCGCCTCGGCTTCCTCACCGAAATTGACGCCGATGGGCTCGAGACAGGCCTCGATCGCTTCTTCAAGGGCGACTATCGCGTCGAAGAGCGCAACGTGCTTCAGGCGACGCTCACGCGCGAGGGAAAGAGCATCGCGCGATCGATCGGCCTCAACGAGGCGGTCATCAACCGTTCGGGCGACGCGAGGATGCTGCGGGTGGAGATCGACGTGGGCGGCCAGGCGGTTGGCGTCATCGATGCCGACGGAGCGATGGTCGCGACCGCCACCGGCTCGACCGCATATGCGCTGGCGAGCGGCGGGCCGATCCTCGAACCGACGCTCCGCGACCTCGTACTGGTGCCGCTGAATCCGTTCGCCCTCACTGTGAGGCCGATCGTCTTTCCTCCCGGGCAGGACATCAGCCTGGAAGTCCTGCGGGGGCCGGCGGACCTTCGCATCGACGGCGGGCGTCGAGGCCGCGCGGTCCAGCCCGGCGACATCCTCCGCTGCGGCTCGCATCCACGCCGCCTCAAAGTCGTGCGGTTCAGCCCCCCGGAGAGCTTCTACCAGCGCCTCGGAGAGAAGCTCGGTTGGGGCCGGCCGCTCGTGCCTCTGAAGTAGCGGTGTGCTGAAAGAGCTAAAGGTGCGCGACCTGGCCCTGGTCGCCGAGTCCCGCGTCCGTTTCGGCCCTGGCCTCAACCTGCTCACCGGCGAAACCGGGAGCGGCAAGTCGCTCATAGTCGACGCGCTCGGCCTCACGCTGGGCGCGCGGGGTGGCGCCGACCAGGTCCGGCATGGGGCCGCGCGCGCGACTGTTGAAGGCACCTTCGAGTCAGGCGGTTCCGCCCTGGTTCTCGAGCGGGAGCTGGGCAAGCGCAGCTCTGCTCGCATCGACGGGCGCTCCGCCAACCCCGCGCAGCTCCGCGAGCTCGGCCGCAACCTCGTCGCCGTGCATGGACAGCACGAGCACCACGCGCTGCTCGACAACGAGACCCAAACCGACCTGCTCGATGGATATGCGGGCGCGCGCGAGCTGCGTGGCGCGGTGACGGCGGCTCACGCGGCATGGACTCAAACGGTGCGCGCGCTGTCTGAGCTGGAGGCGATGCGCTCGCGTGGTCACCGCGAGCAGGAGTACCTGCGCTGGCAGCTCGACGAGCTAAAGCAGGCGGGGCTGCGCCCGGGTGAGGACAAGGAACTGGGCGCCGAGCGCGCGGCAGTCCGGTACGCAGCGAAACTTGCGGAGCTCGGCAACGACTCACTGGCCGCGCTGCACGAGGACCCTATCGCCCGAGCCGCGGCCGCGATGCGCTCCGCCGCCGAGCTCGATCCGCGGCTGGCGCCTCAGGCGGCCCGGCTCTCCGCCCTCGACGAGGAGGCGGCAGATGTTGCCGCGGAGTTGCGCCGCTACGTGGAGGCGCTTGACTCCGACCCAGGCCGGTTGGAGGCGATCGAGTCTCGTCTGGCGCTGCTCGATGCGATCAAGCGCAAGCACGGCGGCAGCCTGGAGGCAGCGATCGAGGAACAGGGGCGGCTGGAGCGCCAGGTCGGCGCCACCGAGGACCTCGACGGCGCCGTGGCGGCCGCCGAGAGGGAGCGTGGCAAGGCGCGTGCGGACCTCGAGTCTGCCGCCGGCCGGCTCACCAAGGCGCGTGTCGAGGGAGCGCGCCGCATGCAGAAAGCTGTCGCCGCGGAGCTCGACGGCCTTCGCCTCGAGGGAGCGCGTTTCGCCGTGGAGCTGCTTCCTCGCCCCGAAATCGCACCAGAGGGCGCCGAGGTGGTCGAGATGATGTTATCGGCCAATCCCGGCGAGCCGCTGGCGCCGTTGGCGCGCGTGGCGTCGGGCGGCGAGCTCGCGCGCCTGATGCTCGCGATCAAGACGGTCGGCGCCGACGCCGACCGGCTGCCCACACTGGTCTTCGACGAGGTCGACGCGGGCATCGGCGGCGAGGCCGCCATCCAGGTCGGCCTGCGCCTGAAGGCGCTTGGCACCAAGCGCCAGGTGCTCGTAGTCACGCATCTTGCCCAGATCGCGTCGTTCGCCGACCATCACCTGGTGGTCGAGAAGTCGCCGGGCGCTGACGGACGCAACGTGGTTTCCGTGCGCGAGCTGAGCTCAGATGAGGAGCGCGCGGCCGAGCTGGCGCGGATGATGAGCGGCGGCGTCACGCCCAAAGCGCTAGCCCGCGCGCGCGAGCTCCTCGATGAAGCGCGGCGGAAGAATTGATGGCGGCACGGAAGCTGTTCACCGGGCCCGACGACCGCCGCATCAAGCGCGCGCTTTGCATCGTCGCGCATCCCGACGACATCGAGTTCTACTGCGGCGGCACGGTGCTCAAGATGACCAGCCGCGGCGTCATCGTCGACTTCGTCCTGGCTACGTCAGGGGATAAGGGTGCGCGCGACGTGTCTAAATCCCGCGCGAAGGTGGCGCGCATTCGTGAGCGCGAGCAGGAGGCGGCGGCCTACGTGATGGGTGTCAAACGGGTCGCATTCCTGCGCCATCCGGACGCCGAACTCGTCGAGGACTTGCAGCTGCGCCAGGAGTTCGTGCGAGAGATTCGCGCGAGCAAACCCGACGTGCTGCTCACATTCGATCCCAACGTCGGGTATCGCTACCACCCCGACCACCGCGTCGTCGGCCGTGTGGCGCTGGATGCGGCGTGGCCATCCGCGCGCGACCCGCTCACGTATCCAAAAGTCGGCGAGCCGCACGAGACGAAGGAAGCGTGGTGCTTCGCCGGTCAGCAGCCGACGCTCGAGATCGACGTCTCGGATGTCATCGAGGACAAGATTGAAGCCCGCCTCGCCCACGCCAGCCAGACCAGTAGCCCCGCCGGTCTGCGCCGCCGCTGGCACTTCAGCGCCAGGCTCGAGCGGTACCACCAAGTGGACCTTCGATAGCAGCTGCTCATTTTCCCGCTGTTGGGATTTCCTTAATAGTTACTCCTGGCCACACGCGGAGTGACGAGGAACGCTTGGTTGCGGCCTGGATAAAACCGGCCGCCGTTGCGACGCAACGGAGCCAGGCGTCGGCGCGATTATCCTTACGCCTGTTGGAACCGCCCGTCGCTGGTCCGCGTCTTGACGTCAAGACATCAGTTTTCGAGGGACCGCTCGAGTTGCTCTTGGCTCTCGCGGAACGCGAGGAGGTGGACATCTTCCAGGTCTCGCTGTCGCGGGTCACTGATGCGTATCTGGCCGAGATCGCGTCGCGCGAGGTCGCGGACCCTCAGGAAATGGCCGAGTTTCTATGGATGGCGGCGCGGCTCCTCCTGCTCAAGTCGATCCGTCTCCTGCCCGGCGAGCCACAGACCGAGGAGGAAACAGACCTGCTCGGTTGGGAAGAGGAGGTCCGCAAGCGGCTCGAGGAGTACCGAGCCTACAAGGAGATGGCGCAGGGCCTGATGGAGCGCGCCGAGAACGAGACCTTCGCATTCCCTCCGCCGCCGCGTGCGATTGAGGCGGCTGGCCAGGAGGAGCCGTTGGAGATCGGGCTGCTGGTCGTCGCGTTCAACAGCGTGCTCGCGCGCATTCCTCCGCGACCGGTCGTTGTCAGCGGCCGTACATGGACCCTCGAGGAGAAGCTCGACCTCATCACGCGTCGCCTGCGCGAGGGGCCGATCGAGCTCCTCGACCTGATTCTCGAGTCCGAGGACCGGCTCGAGGCCGTGGTCACATTCGTCGCCGTGCTCGAGCTGCTGCGCCGTTCGCTCATCAGCATCCGGCAGAAGGAACGCTTCGGGCCGATTCGCATCGAGCCAAGGCAAGCTCCTTGAGCGACCTGGCGGCTGCGCTCGAGGCGATCCTCTTCAGCTCCAATCGTCCCTTGACTCTTCGCGAGCTGCAGCAGGCCACGGACAGCGACCGCGCCGGCGTGGAGAAGGCGCTGACCGAGCTGCGCGAGGAGCTCGAGGGACGCGGCGTGATGCTGATGCGTCACCACGACGAGCTCCACCTCGCCACGCGCCCAGCATTCGCGGCCGCGGTACGCAGGGCACTGCGGCCAGAGGTTTCGGGCAGGCTCTCGCCGGCCGCATACGAAACCCTCGCCATCGTCGCCTACCAGCAGCCGGTTCCGCGCTCGCGGATCGAGGAGGTCCGCGGCGTCAACTGCGAGAGCGTCCTGACCAACCTAGAGCTGCGCGACCTCATCACCGAGGTCGGGCGCGGAAGCGGTCCGGGCCAGCCGAAGCTCTACGGAACGACGATGCGATTCCTCCAGGTCATGGGCCTGGAGTCGCTCGATCACCTGCCCAAGCCGGAAACGGCCGCGAGGTAGGTGACGACGCGGACTCGGCGTGATTGGAACGGCTGAACCGCTTCCTGGCGCGTTCGGGCGTCGCCAGCAGGCGAGGCGCCGATGAGCTGATCGCGGCGGGATCAGTGCTGGTGAACGGCGAGCGACCGCCCCCATCGGGCGTTCTCGTCGACCCGGACAGAGACACCGTCACTATCGACGGCCGGATCGTCAAACCGCGTACGCGGCATCGCTACCTCATGCTCAACAAGCCTGTGGGCGTGATCACGACTGCAAGAGACGAGGCTGCCCGCACGACTGTTCTCGACGCCGTGGGTGAGGAGGGCCTCGCCGGCCACCGGCTCTTCCCGGTGGGCAGGCTCGACGCCGACACGTCTGGCCTTCTCGTGCTCACCGACGACGGCGAGCTTGCATTTCGGCTCACCCACCCGCGCTACAAGGTCGCCAAGGAGTACATCGCGGTCGTGGCCGGCAGCCCGAGAGTGAGCGATCTCGAATCCATGCGGACCGGGGTGCAGCTCGAAGACGGCAAGACGCTGCCGGCCGAAGTGGAGGTGATCGGATTCGATCCCGCGGCTGGAACCGGCCGCACCGAGGTCCGCGTGGTCATCCGCGAGGGCCGTCACCGCCAGGTGCGCAGGATGTTGCAGGCCGTGGGTCACAAGGTGCAGTCGCTGCGGCGGATCGGTTTTGGGCCGCTGAAGCTCGGCCGGTTGAAAGTCGGCGACTGGCGCGTCCTTGGAGAGGGCGAGATCGAAGCGCTGCACCGGGCTGTTGGTGTGGAGCCGCGATGATCGTTGCCATCGATGGCGGCGTCGCATCGGGGAAATCCGCGGTGGGCAAACGCGTCGCCGAACGGCTCGGCCTTGCGTTCGTCGACAGCGGGCTCATGTATCGCGCGATCACACGGCTTGCGGCCGAGCGCGGCGTCGACCCGGGCGATGCCGACGCGGTCACAAAGCTCGCCGAGTCGGTGGACCTGCGGGTCGATGGCGACCGCGTGTGGGCCGATCGGATGGAGCTTACCGAAGGCATCTATGACACGGACTTTGCCGACGCCCTGCCTCGAGTATCGGCGATCCCGGGCGTGCGCGAGGCCCTTGTCGCGCAACAGCGGCGGCTGGGGCAGAACGGCGTGGTGATGGCCGGCCGCGACATCGGCACCGTCGTGTTTCCGAACGCCGACTACAAGTTCTTCCTGACCGCGAGCCTCGAAGAGAAGGTGCGCCGGCGCGCAGCGCAGTACGAGCGGCGAGGCGAGCATGTCGATCCCGAGGTGATGCGCCGCGAGGTGGAGGAACGGGATCGCGTCGACACACAGCGCGCGGTGGCCCCGCTGCGTCCCGCGCCCGATGCGATCGTCATCGACACCGACAACCTCGACGTCGACCAGGTCGTCGACCGAATCGTGCGGCACGTCGAACACCGACCCAGGGTGCAGTGACCTACGCGTTCATGCGCTGGCTGATGCGCTTCATGACGCGCACGTATCTCATTGGTTTGTTCAAGGTCATCGGCGCCGAGAACGTGCCGCGCCACGGCCCGTTGATCATCTGCCCCAATCACTCGGCGACCCTCGATCCTCCGATGGTGCCCGCCTTCGTGCGGCGGGGCGATACGTGGAGCATGGCGAAGTCGGAGTACTTCGCCAAGGGCGGATTCGTGACGTGGATTTTCCGCCAGTATCACTCCTTCCCTGTGGTGCGCCACACAGCCGACCGGACGGCTCTGCGCAGGTCGTTCGAGATCTTGGAATCGGGTCAGGCGCTCATCGTGTACCCGGAAGGCACGCGCGTCGAGTCGGGCGTGCTCGCTCAGCCAGAGCCTGGCGCCGGCTTCATCGCACAGAACACGGCATGCCCCGTGGTTCCGGTCGGGCTCACCGGCACTCGCGACTGCCTGCCGAAGGGCGCCCGCTGGCCGCGCCGGACCCACGTGAGCATCACGTTCGGCAAGCCGTTTCGCGTCCTGAGAAAACGAGCCGATGGCACCAAGGTCACGCGCCAGGAAGCCGCTGACGCGATCATGCTCGAGATCGCGGAGCTCCTCCCCGAGTATCAAAGGGGCGTGTTCCAAGACCTCGAGTCATGGCGACAGCGGCTTCGAGGCGTCACCACCCCGGTCGAAGCTAAGTGATGGCGGGTCGGGCCCAGTCCTCTTCAGTGAGACTGCCGAGCGCGGGGTTGAAGCAGGCGTCGAAAGCCTCCTTCAACGTCTGCGGGGTGAGCCGGGGCGGCTCCTGCCTGTAGTTCGCGAGGTCGACCAGGCGCGCGATGAGCGCCCGCGGGTGCGAGCCGCGCAGGGGCTTCTTGCCGTAGAGGTTGTTGAGCAGGTAGCCGATCGCCTTTTCGTCGAACGTGACGCCCTGGCGATCGCATTCGTACCGAAGGATGCGGCCGAAAGCTTCCGGTGAGGGATTGCTGACGCCGATCTTGTAGGCCATGCGGCGGAGAAAGGCTTCGTCGACCAGCTCGGTGGGGGACAGGTTGGTGGAGAACACGATCTGGCACAGGAATGGCAGCTCGATCTTGCGGCCGGATGCCGAGAGGTCGAGGTAGTCGACCTTCTTCTCCATAGGCACGATGAACCGGTTGAGGAGCCGCATCGGCGGGACCTCCTGCCGGCCGAAGTCGTCGATGACGAACACGCCGGCGTTCGCCTTCCACTGCAGAGGCGCCTCGTAGTAGCGGTTGGAGGCGTCGTAGGTGAGGTCCAGCTGTTGCAGCTTGAGCTCGCCTCCCGCGACGACCACAGGGCGCTCTACCTTGACCAACCGCCGGTCGATCGGCTGCGTACCATCAGCGATCTTGTGATAGACGGGGTCGATCACGCGGATGATCTCGTCGCCTACGGAGACCGCATGCGGGATCTCGACCGCCGCGCCCATCAGCAACGCCATGCGCTCCGTGATGGTGCTCTTGCCGTTGCCGGGGGCGCCGAAGATGAACAGCGATGCGCGTGAGACCATGGCACCGCCAATCTGGTCGATGACGTGCTGTTCGAGCTCCAGTGTGCCGAGCGCCTTCTTGAGGGATGCGTCGGTGACGTTGGGCCCGCGCTCGAAACCGTGTAGTTCATGCGCACGGGAATCGGACGCCCTTCGAGGCCTGGCTCGTTGGAAAAGCCCATGGTGTCCATGAGCTGGGTCTTCTGGAATTCTTCGATAAGAGGCTGAAGGGTCTCGAATGGAAGACCAAGCCTCGTCTCGACCGCGGCGCCGCTGAGCTGGTCGGCGAACGCCAACGTGCGCAGCAGCAAGCTCGCAACCAGGTCCCTTCTGACGTGAAGATCTTCGAGTTTCTTGGGGGCCTCGATCGCGCCGGTCTGCATCGCCGGGCAAATATACCAACCGGCGCTCAGATCAAGGCTCCTGATAAGAAGTGCCTTTCGCTCGTAAAATCCAACACGCCGGTGCCGGAATACGCAGCCCTAGACCTCGAGACGACGGGTCTCGATCCGGGCCGCGACCGAGTGATAGAGGTCGGCGCGGTCGCCTTCACGCCCGATGGCGTGACCGCGTCCATGGAGCGCCTGGTCGATCCTGGACGGTCGGTTCCCGAGCCTGTCTTGCGCCTGACGGGCATCAAGCAGGAGGAGCTGCGAGGCGCCGCCAGCGAAGAAAGCGCGCTCGCGGAGCTGGGCGATTTCCTGCGCGGCCGCCAGCCGGTCGGCCACGGTGCGCGCCTCGATGTGGACTTCCTGGTGGCGGCGGGTCACTGGGACGAGACGGCAGAGATCCTCGACACGCTCGACGTCGCGCGCATCCTCATGCCCGCCGCCGCAAGCCACAGCCTGCCGCTGTTGGCGACCGAGCTCGGGTTCGGACAGCCCAGGCCACATCGCGCGCTCGACGACGCCGACGCCACGCGCCAGCTGCTGCTGCGCCTGCGCGAAGAAGCCGTGGGGCTCGAGGAGGGACTGAAAGAGTCGATGCTGGCGCTGGTCGCGCCATACATGTGGCCGATTGCGCGGTTCTTCGCGGACGCCCTCAGCGCACCGAACCCGGACCCGATGCCCGCGTCGACCGCGCGTGCGCAGCACGCGGCGAAGTCGGCTTCGCTTCCGCCGGACGACCCCGACCTGATGGCAGCGCTGCTCGGGCCTGAGGGTCCGCTCGCGGGGTTGCTGCCCGGCTACGAGCATCGCGAACCGCAGATGCAGATGCTGCTCGCGGTCGCGCAGATCCAGGGCCGTGGCGGCAGCCTCCTGGTCGAGGCCGGTACTGGCACGGGCAAGAGCCTCGCGTACCTGGTGCCGTCGATCGCGCGCGCGGTGCGTCACGGGCAGCGAGTGGTCGTCTCCACCGACACCCACACGCTGCAGGAGCAGCTCATGAGCAAGGACCTGCCCGGCCTTCGCGAATGGCTGCCGTGGGACTTCAAGGCGTGTCTCCTCAAAGGGCGCTCCAACTACGTGTCACTGCGACGGTGGCGTCGCTATCTCGCCGAGCCGTGCCACGACGCCGATGAGCTGCGATTCAAGCTCAAGGTCCTCGTCTGGCTGCACAGCACCGAGAGCGGTGACCGCTCCGAACTGCGCCTCCACGGCCGCGAAGAGGTGTTCTGGGCCCGCATCGCGTCAGATCCGCTGGACTGCGTAGGCATCCACTGCACGAAGGAGGACTGCTACGTACACCGGGCGCGAGCGGAGGCAGAAGCGGCTGACATCGTCGTGGTCAACCACGCGCTGCTGCTGGCAGACGCCGAGATCGGAGGCGGCCTGCTGCCCGAGTTCGAACACCTCGTCATCGACGAGGCTCACCATCTTGAAGAGGCGGCAACCCGAGGGTTGCGACAGGAAGTCGATGGCCCGGGGCTGCAGGCGCTACTCGAGCGGTTGGGTGGTGAGGGCCAGTCCTCCCCATCCGCTGGGGTCTCCGCGCTGCAAGCGCGGGAGGTTGGTCCAGGAATGCGCAGCGGCCCTCGCGACGGTGGGGAGGGCCGCTCCGGATTGCTGGCGGAGCTGCGACGGCAGCCGCACCTCGGGGCATCGGACGAAGCCTTCGCCGAAGCGATTCCGCTGACGCTCGCGGCGAGCGGGCGAGTGCGCGAGCTGTTCTCGATTGGCGTCAGCCTGATCGCGGCGCGCCTCAACGACTCTGAACGACGCGAGGAGTCACTTCGCATCACGCAGCCGCTGCGCGATGACGACGCCTGGGAAAACTTGCGACTCGCCGGTGAGAATGCGACCACCGCGCTGGCCGCGCTCGACGTCGCGCTCAGGCGCGCTGTGGGCGGATCGCGCGAGTGGCTCGGCGGGACCGAGCCGGACCAGAGCGTGCGCGAGCTCGAGATCATCCGCGGCCGCCTGCACGTGGCGACCCGGTTGCTCGAAGAGGCGCTGCTCAGGCCTGATCCCAACCGCGTCTACTGGTTCACGCTCGCGACACGCAGCGAGAGCCTCTTGCTTCGCGCCGCTCCCATCAACGTCGGCTCGCTGCTCCGCGACCGCGTGTACTCGGAACGCCGGTCGACTGTGTTCACCTCGGCGACCCTCGCGGTCGGCGGCAGCTTCGACTACTTCCGCTCGCGAATCGGCCTGGCGACGGCCGAAGAGCTCATCCTGCCTTCGCCGTTCGACTTCCTTCACCAAGCGCTGGTCTGCCTGCCCACCGACCTACCCGCGCCCGAGCACGTGGACTTCGACCTGGGCGTCGAGCAGATCGTGGCTGCACTCGCGCGCCGCGTGGGCGGGAGGACACTCGTCCTCTTCACATCGCACCGGCAGCTGCGGGATGTGCATGCAGGGCTCAAGCAGCGGGTCGACCTCGACGACGTGCTCATCCTCGCGCAGGGCATCGACGGACAGCGGCGGCAGTTGCTGAAAGCGTTCGAGGAAGCCGAGCGCCCTCTGCTGCTCGGCACCTCGAGCTTCTGGGAGGGCATCGACGTGCCGGGCGAGCGTCTGAGCTGTGTGGTCATGGTCAGGCTGCCTTTCCCGGTGCCCAGCGATCCGGTCTACGCGGCGCGGGCGGAGCGGGTGCGCGACGCTTTCACTCAGCTTGCACTGCCGCAGGCGGCGCTGCGCCTGAAGCAAGGCTTCGGCCGGCTCATCCGCCGGTCCAGCGATCGCGGCGCGGTGGTGATCCTCGACAACCGGATCCTCGGCCGCGACTACGGCACGGCGTTCCTCGACGTGCTGCCACCCGCATCGAGATTCGTGGGCCCGTCGGCCGAGATTTCGGATCGAGTTGGGGAGTGGCTAGGGTCCTCCCCGTTTCACGGGGAGGTGCCGCGAAGTCCAGGGGCCCCCGCGAAGTCGAAGACTTCGTGGGGTAAAAGCGGCGGTGGGGAGAATCGAGTTGGTAGATAGATCCTGAGCCGTCTCTACGTAGTTGCGACTCCGATCGGCAACCTCGAAGACGTGACCGCCCGGGCGCTGCGTGTGTTGGGCGAGGTGGTGGCGATCGCAGCAGAGGACACACGCGTCACGTCACACCTCCTCGCGCGCCATGGAATCCGCAAGCCGCTCATCAGCTATCGGGCGCCGGTGGAGCGGCGCGGCCTGCCGCGCGTGATGTCCGCGCTTGACGAAGGCGACGTGGCGCTCGTGAGCGACGCCGGGACGCCGACGCTGTCGGATCCCGGTCAGGCACTCGTCACTGCCGCTTGGGCGGCCGGCCACACGGTCGTTCCGGTGCCGGGCCCGAGCTCCGTTACGGCCGCGCTTTCGATCGCCGGCTACGGCGGGTCGGGATTTGCATTCGTAGGCTACCTGCCCCGCAAGCCGGGAGAGATGCGGAGTTTCCTGGCCGCGATCGCCGGCGATCGCAGGCCGACCGTCGCGTTCGAATCGCCGTTTCGTGTGCGCAAATCGCTCGCCTTGATCGCCGAGGAGCTGCCGGACCGAAGCATCACGGTGACCCGCGAGCTGACCAAGCTGCACGAGGAAGTGCTGCGCGGGACGGCGTCCGAGGTGCTCGCCGCCCTCGGTGAACGAAACCGCGGCGAGTTTACGCTTGTGATCTCCGGTGCCTGATTCGAGACGTACCGTCCTGGTTGCGCCGGCATGGCCCTACGCCAACGGCCCTCGCCACATCGGCCATGTGGCCGGCTTCGCTGTGCCCGCTGACGTGCTCGCGCGCTTCGAGCGCCTTCGCGGGTCGCGCGTGCTGATGGCAAGCGGCACCGACGAGCATGGCACCCCGATCACCTACGAGGCCGACAAGCGCGGTGTCCCACCCCGCGAGTTCGTCGACGAGAACAACGCGTTGATCGTCGAGGATCTCCGGCGGCTGGGGATGACTTACGACATCTTCACGCGCACGACGACGCGCAACCACTATCGAGTCACGCAGGACCTATTCCTCAAGCTCTACGAGAAGGGCTACCTCGTCCCGAAGACGCAGATGGGCGCGTTCGATCCAGTCAGCGGACGCACGCTGCCGGACCGCTACATCGAAGGCAAGTGCCCGATCTGCGGTTTCGATTCGGCGCGTGGCGATCAGTGCGACAACTGCGGCAACCAGCTCGACCCCATCGACCTGATCAACCCCCACCAGCGAGGCAGCAATGCGCCGGTCGAGTTTCGGGAGACCGAGCATTTCTTCTTCGACCTGCCGGCTTTTGGCGAGCAGCTGAAAGCGTGGATCGAGAGGCACGACAACTGGCGGCCCAATGTGCGCAAGTACTCGCTGGAGTTCGTGCGCAACCTCAAGCCGCGGGCAATAACGCGCGACCTGGACTGGGGCGTCCCCGTGCCCCTGCCGGGCTGGGAGGACAACCCGCACAAGAAAATCTACGTCTGGTTCGACGCCGTCATCGGGTACCTGTCCGCATCCATCGAATGGGCGCATCAGCGTGGCGAGCCTGACGCGTGGAAAGAGTGGTGGCAGCAGGACGGCGCCTGGCACTACTACGTGATGGGCAAGGACAACATCACATTCCACACGGTGCTGTGGCCCGCAATCCTGATGGGCGTGGGGGACCTGAAGCTGCCGGACGAGATCGTCGCAAGCGAGTACCTCAACATGGGCGGCAAGAAGTTCTCAACCAGTCGGGGACAGGTCATCTACGTGCGCGACGTGCTGGAGCGGTATGACCCCGACGCGCTTCGCTACTACCTCATGATCGCGGGACCCGAAAACCAGGACACCGACTTCACGTGGCCGGAGTTCATCCGCCGCAACAACGACGAGCTCGTGGCAACCTGGGGCAATCTCGTCCACCGCACGCTCGTCAACGCGCATCGCAACTTCGGCGCGGTGCCGGAGCCCCAGCAGCTGACCGACGGAGACAAGGCGCTGATCAAGGAGATCGAAGAAGCCCTCGACCAAGTGGGCTCACAGCTGGGCGAAGCGCGTTTTCAAACCTCTCTCAAGCACGCGATGACTATGGCGGCCAAGGTCAACGTGTACCTGGGCACCGAGCAGCCGTGGCACACGATCAAGACCGATCGCCGGCGCGCGGGGACTGTGCTCTACGTCGCGTTGCGGTGCGTCGACAACCTGAAGATCATGCTGACGCCGTTCCTGCCCTTCTCCTCGCAGCGCCTGCACCGGATGCTCGGCTACGAGGATGTCATCGCGCCGCAGCCCGAGGCCAGGGAGTACTCGGAAGATGGGACTTCGCACACGGTGCTGACCGGCGTATATGAAAGCGTCGATCGCTGGAAGCCATCGCAGCTCGAACCGGGCCGAACGCTGGCGCAACCCGAAGCGCTCTTCAAGCGACTCGACGAAATTGTCGAAGAGGAGCCTGCAGCATCTTCGTAGATAGCCACCTGCATCTCGAGGAGCTGGGCGATCCTCGCGAGGTGGTGGAAGCAGCGGTCGCGGCCGGCGTTACGCGAATGGTCGCCATGGGCGTCGACCTGAACCACAGCCGTCACGCGCTCGAGCTCGCCCATGAATTTCCACAGGTGTTCGCAGGCGTAGGCCATTACCCGACCCAGCAATCCGCACCCGACATCTCCGCCTTGCGCGCGCTTGCATCGGACGAGCGCACTGTGGCCATCGGCGAGGTCGGTCTCGACTTCGTCGAGGGCGATGGACCGGCGCGGGAGGTGCAGGCCGACCGGCTCGACGAGCTCTTTGCGCTCGCGGTCGACATCGACCTGCCGGTATCGGTCCACGACCGCGGTGCCGCTGAAGAGATTGCGGCCGCGATCACAGCCCATCCAGGCCTGCGCGGAGCGATGCATTACTTCGCGCTCGAGTGGGACTGGGCGCAGCGGTTCCTAGACCTCGGCTTCTATCTCTCCTTCGCGGGCCTCGTCACGCGGCCCAGCAGGAACGCCCTGCGAGAGGTGGTGAAACGCTGCCCTGCTGATCGGCTCCTGCTGGAAACGGATTCGCCGTACGGCCAGGCACACAAGCGCATGGGGACGCCGAACCGGCCTGCCTACCTGCTCGACACCGCGAGCCTCGTCGCCGAGCTTCGCGGGATCAGGGTGGAGGAGCTGGCGGAAATCGAGCGCGCCAACGCGTTCGCCCTCTTCTCAAAAATGACGTGATCGACCCTGCAAACCCGGACCAACTCTTCGCTCTTCTCCGCCGCCACCGCATCGACCCCAAGCATTCGCTCGGCCAGAACTTCGTGGTCGACGCGGCCATTCGAGACCGCGTCGCCGACGCCGCCGGCATCACGAGCGGGGACGAGGTGCTCGAGGTCGGCGCGGGAGCCGGGGCGCTGACTGTGGCCCTGGCTGAGGGCAGCCGCCGGCTGGTCGCCGTCGAGCTCGATCGGCGCTTGATCCCGGTACTTCGAGACGTGGTTGGTGGGATGGGCAACGTAGAAGTAGTGGAGTCCGACATTCTCAAGGTCGACCAGGCGGCGCTCTTTCCCGCGGGAGGTCACATTGTCGCCGGCAACATCCCGTGGTCGCGGAGAGATGGACCGCCGCCAGCGGCGCGAGCCTCGCCACCGTGGCGGTGCAGGTGTTCGCGACGGCACGCCTGGCCTTCACGATCCCAGCCACCACTTTCATGCCGCCGCCGCGAGTGGATTCCGCATGCGTCGTCCTGGACGTTCGCGAGCGTCCTGCGGTGAACGTCCCCGACCTCGACTCGTTCTTTCGCCTCGTCGAGGCTGTGTTTCAGTTCCGTCGCAAGCAGCTGGGCGGGGCGTTGGGACGTATCAGTCGCATCGGAAGCACCAGTGCCGCGACGAAGCTCCGAGATGTGGGGATCGATCCCGAGCGGCGGCCGCAGACCCTAAACCTCCAGGAGTGGGAGATGGTCTACCGAGTCTTCAATGCCGAACCGTCTCGCTAAGCTCTGACCGCTGTGGAGGAGCCGATCCGATTTCCGATCGAGACGCCGGGTGGTTTTCGAACCGTCCTGCGGTTCACGGCGTTTCGGAACATCTGGTTCGCGCAACTAGCCGCGCAGCTGGCGGACAAGTTCTTGCTGTTCTCGCTCATCGTCCTTGCGTTCAAGATCTCCGGCGGCAGCACTCCGGTGGCGATCGTGATCCTGACCTACACGGTGCCATCCGTTCTGTTCGCACCGCCGGCCGGGGTCATCGCCGATCGCGTCAATCGGAAGCAGATCATGATGTGGTCCAACTTCGGGCGCGCCGCTGCGGTCGCGCTCATCCCGCTCGCGGCGCTGGTGCCGGGACTCAAGGACGATTTCCTTCACCTGCTGCTGATCACGCTGATCTTCTCTTCGGTGGGGCAATTGTTCGCGCCCGCGGAGGCGGCTGTGATCCCGACGATCCTGCCGCGCTCGGCGCTGATCACCGCCAACTCGATGGCCCTCTTGACGATGGTCCTGACGCTCGTCGTGGGCGGCGCGCTGGCGCCGATCCTGTCGCGCATCGACCTCTACGCGCCCTACTGGATGGCGGCAGTCCTGCTGGCGCTTGCCGGCACCCTGATTTTCGCCTCCGATATCCCGCCACTCCAACGGGTCAAAGAGCCGCCTGTGACGGAGTCACGCAACCGCTTCCACCGAATGATGACCGACATCAAAGAGGGCCTGGATGCGCTGCGCGCCTCCCGAGGCCTGATGCTCGCCTTCGGTCAGGTCAGCATCGCAGTGCTCGTTCTGTTCATGCTCTTCACACTCGCTCCGGCATATGTGAGCCACGTCATCGGGATCGCCGCCCAGGACTCATACGTCATCCTTGGTCCGGCCACCGGTGGCGCGATCCTCAGCGCGGTGTTGCTCGGTCAGTTCCTCCGCAGCATCGATCGTTCGCGGGTTCTGATCGGTTCGCTTATCGCAAACGGCGCCACTCTGCTTGCTCTTGCGGCCATTCCACAAGCAATGGAGCAGGTGCCGGCCCTCCACGTCCACGCCCGCATCACCGGTGCCGTCTTCAGCCTTCTGCTCGGCATCGAGTTCGGGGCGATCATGATCCCGGCCATCACGTACTTGATGGAAAGCACGAGCGACGAGATCCGCGGGCGGATCTTCGCCCTCCTCTACATGGTCATCAATGGCGTGACCGCGATTCCGGTGCTGGCAGCGGCGGCACTCTCCGACCTCATTGGCACGGCGCACGTCATCGGAGGCTTGGGAGCGCTGCTGATCGCAGGGGCTCTGACGTTCGCTACGGTCGGGCGGCGCGCACTCTCGCCAGCACCGCGATGACGACTAGCAGGACTAGGACGACGAGGCCGCCGATACCGATGTCGCGGATCACTGACGTGATCAGCGCGAGGTTGCTGCCGAGCAGGTAGCCGGCGACGCCGACGACGGTGGCCCACGCCAGGCCGCCCAGGGCGCTGAAGAGCTGGAAGCGCCAGAAAGGCATTCGCGCCATGCCCGCGAGCATCGATCCCCAGGTGCGCAGGCCGAGGATGAACCGCGCGCTCAGCACGGCTTTGTCACCGTGGCGGGCGAAGAACATCTCGGCGCGCGCGATGTGCTCAGGCCGGATGTGGAACATGTGGCCGAAGCGCTCGACGAACGGCCTGCCGCCGCGATAGCCGAGGTAGTAGCCGAGGTCCGCGCCCGCTACGGCGCCCAGAAAGCCAAAGAGGATGACGAGCAGGATGCTGTGGTTTCGAGCCGCCGACCATGCGGCGGCTGCCAGCAGCAGCGCCTCCCCAGGAAAGGGAACGCCCGCGCTCTCGATGAGAATGCCAAGTCCCGCGGCGGGATAGCCGAGCGCGTCAACGATCGCACTTGCATTCATCAAGTGACCTCCCCGCCGTGCGGGGAGGGTGGCGTGCAGCGCCGGGTGGGGAGGTGCAGCATGGATGGACGCGGGAGAAAGCCAGTCATCGAGCCGCCAATATACTGACGGCCTCATGGCCGACTACGGCGACCACGAAGCTACCGACGACCCTCTGCACATCCTGCGGCACTCGACCGCGCACCTGCTCGCGGCGGCCGTAACCGAGCTGTATCCCGACGCGAAATACGGCATCGGCCCGCCGGTGCAGGACGGTTTCTATTACGACTTCGCGTTCAGCAAACCCATCTCTGAATCCGACCTGGGCGCGATCGAGTCGCGCATGCGCCGGATCGCGCAGGAGGACCGGTCCTTCGTCAAAGAGACCATGACGCGCCAGCAGGCGCTTGACGAGTTTGGCAAGCGCGGCCAGGACTACAAGCTCGAGCTGATCAACGACAAGGTCGAAGGCGACGAGGTCAGCGTGTATCGCACCGGAGACTTCCTCGACCTCTGCCGCGGGCCGCACGTGCGCTCGACCAGGGACCTCAAGTTCTTCAAGCTACTGCGCGTCGCGGGTGCCTACTGGCGCGGCGATGAGAAGCGACCGCAGTTGACGCGCATCTACGGCACGGCTTGGCCCTCGGCGAGAGACCTCGAGGACCACATGAAGTTCCTCGAGGAGGCCGAGAAGCGCGACCACAAGAAGATCGGCAAGGACCTGAAGCTGTTCATGGTCGACGAGCGGGTTGGCCCCGGCCTGCCGATCTGGCTGCCCGCCGGAGCCACGGTGCGCCGTGAGCTAGAGCGATTCATCGTCGACGAGGAGCTTGCCCGCGGATACCAGCACGTGAGGACGCCGGACGTCGCTCGGCTCGAGCTCTACAAACAGAGCGGCCACGCGCAGCTTTACGCGGAGTACATGTACCCGCCCATGCGCTTCGAGGATGGGGAGGAGCTGGAGTTGCGGCCAGTCAACTGCCCGCATCACATCGTCGTCTACCAGTCAGAGCTGCGCAGCTATCGCGACCTGCCGATGCGCATCGCCGAGATCGGCAACAACTGGCGGTACGAGCGCTCGGGCACGCTCAGCGGTATGAACCGCGTTCGAGCGTTCGCACTCAACGACGCGCATATCTTCTGCACGCCCGACCAGCTCATGGATGAGATCAAAGGCTCGATCGACCTGGCCCTGTATTTCTCCAAAGTGCTTGGCATAGACGAGTTCTCGTACCGGCTCTCCGCCCGCGACAACGTGAAGGAGAAGTGGCTCGGCACCGAGGAGCAGTGGCAGCTCGCGCAGGCGGCCCTGATCGAAGCTCTCGAATCGATGGGTCAGACCTACGAGATGGGCATCGGAGAGGCGGCGTTCTACGGCCCGAAGATCGACTTTCAGGTCAAAGACTCGCACCGACGGGAGTTCACGAACTCGACCGTTCAGGTCGACTTCCAGCTGCCCCTTCGTTTCGAGCTCGAGTATGTCGCGGAGGACGGCTCACGCCAGCGGCCGGTCATGGTGCATCGGGGCGCGGCGGGCGCGATGGAGAGGCTGTTCAGCTACCTGATCGAGCGCTACATCGGCGCGTTTCCGACCTGGCTGCACCCGATTCAGGTGGTCGTGATGCCGCTCACCGACGTGCAGCGTATATATGCCGAGCAGGTGGTCGAGCGCCTCCGCCGCGGGCGTATTCGCGTGGAGCTCGACGCCCGTTCGCAGAAGGTGGATCGCAAAGTCCGCGATGCGAAGCTGCAGAAGGTGCCGTACATCGTCGTGGTCGGTCCCAAAGAAGTCGAGAGCGGACTGCTGTCCGTGCGAGATCGGACGGACAAGCAGGCACAGGAGTCCCTCGATTCGTTCTTGGATCGGGTTTCGAGAGAGGTCGCCGAGCGCGCGCGCTAGCTGTAAACGACGATCTCGATCTCGGATCCGTGCCCACGCTGGCGCAGCACAACGGTACCCATTGTCTTGGGGCGCGAATACCGATGAAAATGGATCGCGCCCGGTGTGTAGTCGGTCGAATCCACGATCCAGTCGCCGGCATCGAGTGGCTCTGGTAAATCGTCGGAGCGAGGGTCCGGCTACAGACCCCCTGGAAGGCGGCCGGCGCATGCGCCCTCTACGGCGACGGGCACCACCTTGCCCGTGGTGAGGTCCCCGACGCGCGTCTGCACCTGGCTGTCGCTGCCGGCGATCAGGTGGTTGGAGTCGATCCAGCCGCATGCCTGCATCTGCAGCGTCTTGTTGGTGCCGGTCACGCTCGTTCCGGTGCCGGACACGAGTGCGACAAAGCGTCCATCAGGAGAGAGGTATGCCGCCATCGGCCCGGGGACGGGGAACGTGCGCGAACTTGCGCCGGTCCAATCAAGGACCACATCCTGAGACGCCTTCGTGTCCTCGCAGACCGCACCGGCAGGCGAGGGCGTGCCGGTGATCACGCACGTCGCATTCCCCACCGTGAACCGCCGTTCGGCGGTTGCGGGATCGACCACGTGCAGTTCGGATGGTCCGCAGCAGAACGGGCCGCCTCCCGACGCGCAGGCCGGGACCTTGGCGACGACGAGATTCGCGCCGTGCCACCCGATCGGCCACAGCCCGGTGGGTCCGGACGAGCTGAAGATGTCTACGTGATTGGTGCCACCGTTCAGGTCCTCGACGTACAACCTCAGCGAGACCCCGGCCGACGTGAAGTCGCTCACGACGACAGCGATGCGCTGGTCGTCGGGGCTGACCGCGAACGTGCTGCGGCGGCCGCCGCCTATGGGCACGGTCGTGGCGCGGCCGGTGTCGCCCTGGACGGTCAGGAAGCGCACGACTCCCTGTGCATCCATGTAATAGGCGCGGTCGTTGCTCGTGCTGACGGGGTAGGGCATCACCGCCGCCGCGGCATCGGCGCAGGTGACAGCGATCGGGCTGCTCGCCTGGGTGCTGGCGACGACCTTGCCGTCGATGCCAACGATGCTCACGGTGTACTTGTCGGCCGACGTGGTCGTTGTGAGAAGCGCGAAGACCGCGGTCAGCGGTACGGGCGAGGCCGGCCCCGACGCGGTGGGTGAGGGGGAGGAGGACGGCAGCGATGAGCTGCTCGCGTTGGCCGAACGCGACGTTTTGGCGCTCGATCCTGGCGCGCTGCACCCGGCGATGAGGAGTGCGACCGCCACCAAGGACGTAACTTGCTTCACCGGCGGAATCATCTATCCGAACGAGTTTTTGCGCATCGGGTTACGTTTCCGGTACGATCCTGCATCTGAAGCAGGGCCCGACCCTCACCCCCAGAGCTCCGCTCGAAGGGGTACGCGACGGACGGCACCTGCTGTCCGTTTTGTTTTATCTGGATGGAGGAATAGTAAGAACACTGAATTTGGCCGAGGTAACGTCTCATCTCGTTTAAGGAGCTAAGGATCAACGATCAGATCCGCAGCTCCGAAGTGCGGCTGATCGATGACCAGAACAACCAGCTCGGGGTAGTTTCCCTGGACGCCGCTCTGCGCATCGCCAGCGAGAAGGGACTCGACCTCGTCGAGGTGGCGCCGCAAGCGCAACCGCCGGTCGCGAGGCTGATGGACTACGGACGCTTCAAGTTCGAGACCATCAAGCGCGAGAAGGACCAGCGGCGCAAGCAGAACGTCATCAAGCTCAAGGAGATGAAGCTGCGGCCCAAGGTGGCCGAGCACGATTTCCAGACCAAGTTCAAGGGTTTGAAGCAGTTCCTCGAGGCAGGCGAAAAAGTAAAGGTGACGATCATGTTCCGCGGCCGCGAGATGGTGCATCAGGACATCGGGAGGAGAATCCTCGACCGGGTCGCTGATGACGCGCGCCCATTCGCGGTTGTCGAGCGCCAGCCGCTGCTCGAAGGCAAGAACCTGTTCATGATCCTCGCGCCCAGCCGCCAGGGCGCTGCGCCCACCGCCGGCAAGGAGACCGCGACCAGTGCCTAAGATCAAGACCCGCAAAGGCATCGCCAAGCGAATTCGCGTCACCAAGACCGGCAAGCTCATGCGCGCCAGCGCGTGGAAGAGCCACTTGCTCGAGCACAAGTCGAAGAAGCGAAAGCGTAAGTACCACAAGCAGCAGCCGGTGGACCACGCCGACCGCAAGGCCGTCCGCCGAGCGCTGGGGATATAAGGAACTCAGATGGCACGCATCAAGCGCGGCGTCCCGGCGCATCGCCGGCACAAGGCGATCCTTGATCGTGCCAAGGGCTTCCGGCTTTCCAAGAAGCTCCTGTTCCGCCCCGCAAACGAGGCGGTTCTTCACGCCCTCGCCTATGCATATCGCGACCGCCGCCGCCGCAAGCGCGAGATGCGGCAGCTGTGGATCGCGCGTATCAACGCGGCCTCGCGCCAATCGGGGCTGCCCTACAGCAAGCTGATGCACGGCCTCCGCCAGGCCGGAGTAGAGATAGACCGCAAGGTGCTGGCTGACCTGGCCGTGCGCGACAGCGGTTCCTTTGCTCGGCTGGTAGAGGTTGCGAAAGACAACCTCTGACCAGCAGATAGTCAGCAGCCCGGACAACGATGTCGTCCGCCGCTTGCGGCGTCTCGCCACCCGGCGCGAGCCAGGCCATGTCCTCCTGGAAGGTCCACGCGTGCTCGCCGAAGCCAAGGCTGCGGGACTGGAGTTCGAGCTCATCGCGGTTCGCGAGGGCGACAAGCTGCCTTTCCACTTTGAGCCGCGAGTGACTTTGACTGCGGGCGCGTTCCGCGCTGCGACTGAGACCGTGACCCCGCAAGGTGTGATCGCCATCGCGCGGATGCACGATGCATCGCCGGTGCAGGCGATACAGACAGCGCGAGACGCGCGGTGGCCACTGGTGGTTCTGGATCGCGTGCAGGATCCTGGAAACGTCGGAGCCATCTGCCGCACCGCCGCCGCTGCCGGGGCTCCCGCGCTGGTGGTGCTGCGAGGAACCGCCGACCCGTTCGGCGCAAAGGCGGTGCGCGCTTCATCCGGCAACGTCTTCCGGCTTGTGGTCGCCGCCGCCAAGTGGGAGGACCTTGCCTCGCTCGATGGTTATGGTGCGGCTGCGTCTGGCGGGTCTCCGCTGGCAAGCTCTTCAATCGAGAATGGCGGGATGATCGTGTTCGGCAGCGAGGCGCATGGGCTGTCGCGCGCCGACCTCAAAACCGTGACGATCCCGCTGCACGATGGGGTTGAGTCCCTGAACGTCGCCGCAGCCGCCGCGGTGCTGCTGTTCGAAATCAAACGGAGAAAAGCCGCATGACCGATCCGCAGCACCTGACCAGCGAGGCCCTCGCCGCGATTGCTCACGCGCGCAGCGAGAGCGACCTCGCGCCGATCGAGGTCGATTACCTCGGCCGCAAGAGCGGGCGAATAAGCACTCTGCTGTCGGGCATCGGCAAGCTGCCGCCGGCGGAGCGCGCCGCCATCGGCCAGGCCGCCAACGAGGCCAAGCGAGCGATTGAGGCTGCACTCACCACGCGGCGAGCAGAGCTCGAGGACGCGCGGCTTGCGGACATCGCCGAGACCGAAGCCATCGACATCACATTCCCGGGCCCCCCGCTCGGACGCGGCCACATCCACGTCCTCACGCAGGTGCAGCGCCAGATCGAAACCGTCCTCGAGTCGCTGGGCTACAAGGTCGAGCTCGGCCCGGAGGTCGAGACCGAGTGGTACAACTTCGAAGCTCTCAACATCCCGCCTGGCCACCCCGCCAGGGAGAACTGGGACTCGTTCTATTTCACGCCGGACCTGCTGCTGCGCGCGCACACATCGCCGGTGCAGATCCGAGCGATGCAGCGCATCAAAGAGCCGCCGATCTTCATCATCACGCCCGGCCGCTGCTACCGGCGCGACGCGCCGGAGGCGACCCGCATCCCGTACTTCAGCCAGGTCGAAGGTTTGGCCGTCGACAAGGGCCTGACAGTCGGCGACATGAAGGGCACGTTGCTCTACATGATCCAGTCGCTCTATGGCGAGGAGCGGAAAGTGCGTGTGCGGCCCAGCTACTTTCCATTCACGGAGCCGAGCTTCGAGTTCGATGTGACGTGCGGGATCTGTGCGGGCGCCGGGTGCAAGAGCTGCCGGCACAAGGGCTGGCTCGAGGTGGGCGGCTGCGGCATGGTCCATCCGCAGGTGCTGCGCAACGGCGGCATCGAGCCCGAGAAGTGGAACGGCTACGCGTGGGGATTCGGGATCGAGCGGATGGCGATGCTCAAGCACGACGTCGAGGACATCCGGCTGTTCTATGAGTCCGACCTCAGGTTTCTCGAGCAGTTTTAGGCGCCAGTGAAAATCTCCTACGAGTGGCTTGGCGATTTCGTTGACCTCGATGGGGCCACGCCCAAAGAGGCGGCGGACGCGCTCACGCGTCTTGGCGTCGAGGTCGAGTCGCTGACCGTCATCGATCTGTCCGAGATCATCATCGG
>VBHX01000137.1 GCA_005879945.1 Chloroflexota bacterium
ACCGACCGGGCGTCGCCTACCGGCGACCGACAGGCTGGCTACCCGCTATTCCCGCTCCCGGCGGCTGCGGCTGGACCCCGTGGCCATGGGCTCGCGCGAGCTCATCCTGATCGAGAGCGGCGGAGGCGCCCCCATGA
Organism: Chloroflexota bacterium; assembly: GCA_005879945.1. Taxonomy (GTDB): domain Bacteria; phylum Chloroflexota; class Dormibacteria; order Dormibacterales; family Dormibacteraceae; genus UBA10449. The sequence continues at coordinate 138 of VBHX01000137.1, forward strand.
GCCTGTCGAAGGCCGCCTGAAGCAGGCGCTTGGCCTGGTAGAGGTTGACCGCCCAGCCGACACCGAACACCCGATCGGTGAACAGGCTGTCCGAATCAGGGTTCCAGTACGCCGAGCGGATGCGTTCCCACGTTGGTGGCCGAAAGTCGTACGGAACCACGCCCCCAACCCGCCCGTGCCAGGTTCGCTCCTCTTCAGGCTTGGAAAGCTCGGTGGCGACTGCGGCGACGAAGAGGCCGACTACAGCCAACCGAACCAGCCGGCGAAGCCCACGTAAAGTACGCATACTTCAGATTGAAGAGTATTCCAACGATAACCTTGCACGTCTTGAATCTGTTCTTGCAGGCGGGTTAGATGTCCACCAGGCTCCAATCCACCACACGCTGGCTCCGATGGCTGACGCCTGGTCTCGAGATCAAGCGGTGGCTGCTGCTGCTCATGGTCGCCGAGCTCGTGCTCGTTCTCGGATTCGCCTACATCCTCAAGGCGTTTTACGAGACGGCCACGCTGCCGCCCCAGTTCTTCTACATCACCCTTCAGTTCCTGCCCCACTGGGCACGCGCGATCATCTTTGGGACCCTCGGGGTGGCCCTCCTCATCTACAGCTACGTGAAGCTCACCCAGTCGGTGTTGGGCCCATTCCTTCCCGGCAACAGCACCGAGAGCATCGTCGACGTCATCCACGCCTACCGCTTGAAGGGTCGTGGTCCACGCATCGTCGCCATCGGAGGCGGCACGGGACTCAGCGCGCTCCTCCGTGGTCTCAAGACATACACATCAAATCTCTCGGCGATCCTCACTGTGGCCGACGACGGCGGCTCGTCGGGACGGCTGCGTGACGAATACCGGATCCTGCCGCCCGGCGATTTTCGTCAGTGCCTCATCGCTCTGGCGGATGCCGAGCCCCTGATGAAGCAGCTCTTCGACCACCGCTTCAAGGAGGGATCGCTCAACGGCCATTCCTTCGGGAACCTCTTCATCATGGCCATGGCCGACGTCACCGGAAACTTCGAGCACGCGCTGCGTGAGTCGGGCAAGGTGCTCGCGGTGAAGGGCACGATCGTTCCCTCCACCCTCCAGGACGTCACGTTGGTGGCCTCCATCAACGGCCGGTCCGTCGAAGGCGAGTCGAAGATCCCTAAGCAGAACGCGCCCATCAGCCAGGTGTTCCTCAAGCCCGACGGCGCGCAGGTGAACCCCGAGGCGGCGCAGGCCATCCTCAACGCCGAGCTCATCGTGATCGGCCCCGGCTCCCTCTACACCTCAATCCTTCCAAACCTCCTCGTCGAAGGCATGGTCGAGGCCATCAAGGCATCGCCTGCGCTGAAGGTGCTCGTCTGCAACCTCGCCTCCCAGCACGGCGAGACAGATGACTATGACGTCACGGACTACCTGCGCGTGATCCGCGAGCACGTCGGGTCGAACCTGTTCGACTTCGTGCTCGTCAACTCCAACCATGCCCACCTGCCGACGGGCGGGCAGACACAGGTCATCTTCCGGTCAGAGGACGCGGTCCAACATCCCGAGGTGCGATTCATCGCGGCGGATGTCGTCAACGTTCGCGTGCCTTCCCATCACGACCCCGACAAGCTCGCCCGCACGATCATGAGGAAGGTCTGGCAGGCGTAGACGCACGAGGGGCTCGCCATCGGGACACGGTCTCGACGATGGCGGTGGCGACCGCGACGTAGACGAAACCGTCGAGCGCGTCCACGACGTAGTGCTCGCCCAGGTAGACGATGCTGAGCGCAACCGCCGCAGTCCATGCGATAAGGCCGACCGCCAACAATCGATACCTTCGCCACGCGTAGACAGCCGCAAGCGCCGGAAAGGCCGCATGGAGCGACGGGAAGGCCGCGAACTTGTTGGGATTCAGGTGGGTGTACAGCGGCGACACCCAGTAATCCGGCCCCCACAGCTTGTCGACCGTCTCGTTGAGGATCTTGTGCACGGTCTCCTCGCCACTGCTAGTGCTTGCCTGGAACTGATACCAGGGCGGAGCCGACGGCCAGAAGAGATACGTGATGAAAGCGAGCAGCGCCATCAGCAGCAGCGCCGCGATGAACCGCCGGTAGTGGTCGCGGCTGCGGACCCAGAAGAAAAAGCCAACGACTATCGGCAGAGGGAAATGCATGAAGTAGAAGAACATCGCCGCGATGTCCTGCACGCTGACGATGTCGGTTCGATAGAAGTCGTGCTGCAGCGTCAGGGTGGGCATCGTACCCGCGAACAGCGCGCGCTCGAGCCCGGAAAGGTCGTGGGGCGCGAAGCCGGTCTGTCCGGCGTAGCCGCGCATCGCCTCGTAGGCGAAGAACAGGAGCAGGAATGGAGCCCAGTCGACGACGAAGGCGCGTCCGCGGCCCAGCGCGACCGCGATCACCAGCAGCGCGAGCACGACCCACTCGGGCTCGATTGAGATCCCGCGCCACAACATGACGCCGAAGATCAGCGCCAGGTAAATGACGCTGCCGATGACGATCAGGCGTGGGCGGCGGGCCTGCGCCCGCTCCGCCTCAGCCGGTGCGGACAACCGCGACTGCTGCAATCTCGACCGTGACGGAAAAAGGCAGCGAATTGGTGCCGAGCGCCGCACGCGTGTGCTTGCCGGCCTCGCCTAGCACCTCGACGAGGAGATCGGATGCGCCGTTGACGACCTTCGACTGGTCGCCGAATTCGTCGGTCGACAGCACGAAGCCGATAAGTTGCAGCACCTGTTCGACGTTGTCGAGGCCTGCGGCAGCTTCCATCTGGGCGAGGACATTGAGAGCGCACGCGCGCGCCGAGTCCGTTGCCTGCTCAACGCTCACCTCGTCCGGGCAGCGTCCCGTCAGGCGCTTCCCGTCCTTCGTCGAGACCTGCCCAGCGATGTAAAGCAGCGACCTTCCCTCACCGATCGGGACCAGCCGCGTGGGCACATACGACGCCACTGCGGCCGGAGGCGAAGGCAGCTCGATGCCGAGCTCACGGAGGCGTGTATGGGGTGAAGTCACGTGCCCGCGAGTCTACCTACGGCTGCCCCGGAAATGCGATATGGCGGCGAGCAGCAGCACGAGCAACGCGACCGCGCCGAGGACTATGTATGGAGTCTCAGATGAAGACAGAACGCGCAGGAAGTCGAACAGCCCGCCATTCGTCTTGCCGGGGCGGGCGCTGCTTGCGGTTGGACTGATTCCAATCGTTGGGCCCTGCGGTGGTCCGCCGGTGTCGTGATACGCCCACATCGCCGGTGAATGGTCGGACGCGCGAAACGTGGCGACATACAGGACCGGCGTCTCGTCGTTCGAGACGGCCAGCGCGGTTATGGATTGAATCGGCGGGATCAGCGAGCTGAAATGCTGACCGCCATCGCCCGTCGACCACAGCCCACCAGATCGCGATCCCCCTCCGTCGCTCGCGACATAGAAGCGGTTGTAGTGATCCTTGACGAAGAAGGCCTGCGTGTAATCCGTGGACGGAAGCAGATCTCCGCCGCTGAGCGGCGTGAAGTTGATTCCGTTGTCTCTGGACATGAAAAGACCGGCATTAGTGCCTGCAATCAACGGCCTCACATTTCCGGTTGGTGGGAGTGGTCCCGCCACCAGTCGCGAGACCACGGTCCCGCTGATGGGAGGCGATTCGGAATTCCAGGCTGTGCCTGCGTCCGTGCTGTCGTATAGCGGCGGACCCGCCGCCGCGGCGGTGGTGTCGCTGCCGGCGATGAGATGGACCGGCGCATGGATCGCGGCCACCGCTAGCGCGTCGATGCTGGTCTTCTGGAGGCCCGACTGCTTCCAATCCGTCCCATCCGAGCTGATGTAGACGCCGTTGTCCGTGCCGGCAGCGATCAACGGGAGAGCGAAACCGAAGACGCGAACGTCGCGCCCTTCAAGGCCCGTCACGTCGGCCCACTTCGAGCCGCCGTCTTTGCTGATCACGGCACCCGACCCACGGCTGCCGGCCAGGACGAGCCCGGCGGTGAACGGGCTGAAAGCGATGGTGGTGATCGGCAGATGGCCCTGGTGGACGGGCGTCCAGGTCACAGCCCCATCGGCCGACCTCAAGAGCGCGCCCTTGGCGGTTCCCGCGACCAAAGCGTGGTTATCGGCAGGATCGACCGCAAGAGCGAACACTGGTGATTGGCCCTGCTGGGGAAGCTGTGGCAGCGGCATCCATGTCGAGTCGGGGAGCGTGCCGGCAACAGCGCCGGTGCTGACGATGAGACCCCCGACGAACGCCACCAGCGTCGCGGCAAGACGTTGACTGGAAAGCGACACGAGCCTGCCGATTATCACCCAAGCCGCTTTGCAGACGAGGGTCTCCCTCCCCGACAGCGCCTTGCGGGGGCGGTCGGACCTCCCCACAAGGTGGGGAGGAAAGGCGGCGGCGGGCCGCCGATCCCTACAATCCAAGCGTGCTGGCTCGCGCCGGGGCCTGGCTTGACCGGGCGGCTTTCAAACCAGCTTCGCTGCCGGACGACCTGACCATCGGGATCGCATTAGCCCCGCCGGTGGCGGTAGGGCTTGTGATTTTCAAGCTCCCGGCGGTGGAGATGCTGGGCACCGCGCTCGCTTTTGGCCTGGCTGGTCAGGTGACTGCGCAACTGCTATGGCGCAAGCACATTCCGAGGCCACAGGCGAGTCCTGTGATCTCAGCGATCTTCGGAGTCGCGCTCGTTGGAGCTGGAGCGCCGCTCGCCATCTCGATTGCGATCGCAGCTCTGGCGGTTGCACTCGAGGTCGCTCGCGCCCGGTTCGTCCCGGCAATTCGCGCGCAGTCCGGCCTCCTCGCTTATGCCGCGATCGCGATTGTGACCAGAGGCGCGCCCTTCGCGTACGTCAACCCGGTCAGCGGGAAGACATTCGCCGACCCGATCTGGATCTGGTACCACTATTTCGGGCCGCAGGCGGCGCCGATCGACCCCATCCGCCTCTACGTGGGCAATGTGCCAGGGCCAGTTTTCGCGACGTCCCTGCTTGCGGTGGCGATCGGGATCGCTTGGCTTGCGTACGCGCGACGCCTGAGCGTGGTCGTGCTCGCCGCGTTCGTGCTCGGAGCCCTGATCCCGATCTACCTCTTCCACTGGGACCTGGTATTCCAGCTCGACAGCGGTCCGACGTGGTTCGTCGCGGGTTTGCTGCTTGCAGACCGGCGGCTGCTACCGGGCTCATGGGCGGTTCGGCCCGTGTTCGGCCTCGCCGCCGGCATCCTGGCCGTTGGCCTCAGGACGCGTGGCTACGGGATCGAGGCGGCCTTCTTGTCGGTGGCGGCGACCCAGGCCGTAGCGGCCGTCATCGCAGTAGTGATGTGGGGCATCTCGCTCTGGCGTGAACGGTGGCGGCGAAACCGCCGGCTGCGCCTGCGCGATGCCCAGCTCCGAGTGGTCGACAGCATCCCGGACGCGAGCTAGGGACCCTAGGCGACCCTGACCGCGGCCTCGTCGAGGCCCAGCGCCGACGCAAGCGATTGGGCCCTGGCGCGCACCTGCTTAAGCGTCGACGGCGAGAGCTTCTTGAATGGTTCGACGATGACGTTGAGCGTTTGCTTGGCCGGCTGATGGGTCCACGTAGCCACCACACGGCCTTCAACCAGCACGACAGCCGATATCCAGCCCGCCACCCGACTCACACGAGCGCGATGTTCGGATGCGAAGAGGTGGTCGCGAGTGTTGTGGCCCATGAGGTATGGATCGAATGACGGCAGGAGCTGCGGAGTCGACTCGCCCGGGGACTCCGTTATTCGATCGAGGTCGGCTTCCAGGACATCCGCACGCTGGCCTTCGACGTTGACCGGGACCAGCTCTTTGGCCAGGGCCGTCCAGGCCATGGTGCCGACCCCCGGCCATTGCCCCCACCATCGGACGAAATCGTTCTTGGTCGCGGGTCCATAAGCCCGTAAGTACCTGCGAGCCAATTCAGCCAGCGCCGCATCGGGATCTACGTCGCGCCAGCTGCCCAGCCAATCCTGTGGCCGCACGAAAGTCACGCTCTGGCCGCGGCTCGGGCCAAAGCACAGAAGGCCCTTGCGAGCGACCGGCTTGAGGATGCCGCCCCAGCCGGATTTCAACCCCAGCTGAACGCGCTCCGAGCGACCCTTCGCCACCTTGGCGATCAACTCTTCGCGCGTCAACGCCTGGCCATCGAGTGCCTCGCCGATTGCGTCGATGACGTCGTTCAGCTCACGCTCCGTGATCTGCATCCACTTGAGCCAGGCGTTCGTGTTGCGCATCCCATAGGAGCCCGTCGCGGCCGTGTAGACGGGCAGGTCAGCAGCTGGGATGAGATGGAGCGTGGCGCGCATGAGCCAGGTCTTGACGAGCTTCCTGTCTTTCCAGAGGGCCTTGCGGACGTCGTCGACCTTGCAGTCGACGCGGACCGCGACCTGGAGCTCGGCCGCGGACATGACCTGGGCCTGGACTCCGCCAATGTCGCCCACGACGCCGACGAGGTCTTTCTTCGGTGCCTTCTCAGTGAGGTGCTGGCGGTCGAGCCGGAACGAAAGCACCTGAGCCCAGCTGAGATCTACTGCGGCGGGCGCGCTCGGTTTGGGCATTTAGCCGCTAGTCGAATAAGGTGCGGCCGCGGGTGACGAACTGGTCGCGTCGTGGCCCGGTGCCGACGAGCTCGACCGGCGCGCCTATCAGCTCCCCAATCCGGTCGACGTAATCACGGCACGGCTGCGGAAGATCGTCCCAGCATTTCGCCGCGCCAATCTCGTGCTGCCATCCAGGCATGTCTTCGTAGACAGGCTCGCAGTGCTTGTAATGCGAGATGTTCGCCAGCGGGTGATCGAACCGCTTGCCCCGGAAGTTGTAGCCGGTGCAGATCTTCAGGAGCGGCTGATCGTCGAGGATGTCGAGGCGCATCAGCGCCGCGCACCCGACCCCGTTCACGCGCACCGAATAGCGCGCCACGGCCGAATCGAACCAGCCGATCCTTCGAGGTCTTCCCGTCACGGTGCCGAATTCGTGGCCGCGCTCGCGGATCTGGTCGCCGACCTCATCGAGCAGCTCGGAAGGGAACGGCCCGTAGCCGACCCTTGACGTGTAGGCCTTGAAGACGCCGATCGTGAGGTCGACCTTGGTCGGCGGGATGCCGCTGCCGGTCAACGCGCCGCCGGCGGTGGGGTTGGAGCTGGTGACGTAGGGGTACGTGCCGAAGTCCAGGTCGAGCATCGTCGCCTGGGCGCCCTCGAGGAGGATGTTGGCGCCGGAGTCAAGGGCGTCGTGGATGGTCGGAAATGTGTCCTTGATGAAGGGGTCGAGCTCTCGCGCATAGCCCATGTATTCGGCGAGCATGTTTTCCAAGTCGTATGGCTCTTTCTCGTAGAGCTTGGTGAGGATGGGGTTCTTGACCTGACCGACCACGAAGGCGAGCTTCTTGCGCATGAAGGCTTCCTTCTGCAGGTCACCGATGCGAAAGCCAATGCGCCTCACTTTGTCCGAGTAAGCGGGTCCTATGCCCCGCCACGTGGTGCCGAGGCGGTCGTCGCCACGCGATTCCTCTTCGAGCTGGTCGAACAGCGGGTGATACCGCATCACCATGTGCGCGCGCTCGCTGACCATAAGCCTCTTCGGCTCGATCCCACGCTCGCGCAGCTGGGATATCTCGCGCAAAAGCACGATCGGGTCCACGACCACGCCGTTGCCGATGATGCAGGTTACGTGCGGGTACAGGATGCCCGAGGGCATCAGCTGGAACTTGAACTCGCCGTGCTCGGTGACGACCGTGTGGCCGGCGTTGTTGCCGCCCTGGGTGCGGATGACCATGTGGGCCTTCGAGGCGAGGTAGTCGATCACCTTGCCTTTGCCCTCGTCTCCCCACTGGCCGCCGACCAGGATGATGACCATGCTTACTCGGTGCCGGGCTCGGGCCGCCTCGTCTCCAGGTTGTAGAAACGGGTGTGGTCGCGGCGGAACTTGAGCTCGATCATGCCGGTGGGGCCGTTGCGGTGCTTGGACACGATGACCTCGGCAATGCCGGGGCGCTCGTCGGATTTGTAGTACTCAGGCCGAAACAGGAACATCACGAGATCCGAATCTTGCTCGATACTTCCGCTTTCTCTCAAATCGCTCAGGATTGGGCGCTTGTCGGGACGCTGCTCCGGCGCACGGCTCAACTGAGAGATCGCGAGCACGGGTATACGAAGCTCGCGGGCCAAACCTTTGAGCGCTCTCGAGATCGAAGACACCTCTTGCACTCTGTTGTCATCGCCACGTGAACGACCGTGCATTAGCTGGAGGTAGTCGACGATGATCATATCGATGCCGTGGCGCATCTTGGCCTGGCGAGCTTTCAACTGAAGCGTCAGCTCGTCCATGACCGGCGTGTCGTCGATGTATATGGACGCCTCTCCGAGCGGCCCCAGAGAATTGGAAACTCGATCGAACTCGGCCTCGCTCAGCAGACCTCGATGGAGACGCTGCGCGTCGATTTGAGCTTGTTCCGTCAGCAGTCGTTCGGTCAACTGCTCCTTTGACATCTCGAGGCTGAAGATCGCGATTGATTTCTTGTTTTCAAGAGCCGCATGCAGGCCAACGTTGAGCGCAAACGAAGTGTTGTGCACCAGGATGTCCTGGGCTATGAAGTTGTTGGTGTCAGGCACCGTGAGGTCATAGACCCGTTGCTCGCCCGTCGGGACAATCGAGACGATTTCGTCCCAATAGATCTGGTCGCTGGCGAGTTGTGAAAGCCGGCGGTCTCTGAGCACGTCGGCGTAAGCGGCCAGCCTGCCTTGCGTGATTCCGCGCGTTCGGTGCGGATTGAACCCTCGCAGGCCAGCGCCCCTTTCACCGGCAAGGATGGACAGCTTCGTGACGGTGAAGCCTCTGTCCCGCGCAGACGACCGAATGTCGCCCCAGATCGCTTTTGGAAGCATGCCGACGTTGCTCTTCCGCGGCTCGGTGAACCGCTTGAAGCGGAGCGCCTTCTCGCCGATCCACCCTATCTCCTGCTGGTAGCGCTCGACGGACTCCGGTTCGGTGATCTCCAGGCGCCAGCACCGCGCTTTCTTTCTCCACAGCTTGGCGACGATCCCAAATCGGACAAGCGCGTGATGGAGATCCTCGGCCAGACCCTGTGAAGCGACTGCGAACTCTATCCGCGGATAGCCGCCCATTGAGTAGATGGTTCCGTCGCAGCTCATGAGGGTCTTGATGAATTCGGCGAGGCGTGGGCGATCCCATTTCCACGCGCATTTCGGAAACCGTTTGTGCTCCGCTAGCTTGCCCATGAGGCCGAGGTCCTTGAGAAGTTCCTTCACTGGATTTCCCTCCAGTGGGACGCCTTCACCACGGTTCGGCGATGGGAAATAGCTGATGCCATGACGACGGATGTGCAGCGACGGATACAGGCTTGTCACCTGAGTCGTGAAGTCATCAACGATCTCAGGATCGGTGTTGGTGAAGCCTGGGCTGGAGGTCGTGAGCGACCCTTCGGCAATGAAGTACGCGACAAGGCGAACCTGTCCTAGCGGCCAGGAGTCGTCCGCGCCGAAGCATTCGATGCGTCGGGGCACGGCGATCTTGTCCCCGACAACAATGTCGTGGAGCGGCTGCCAGCCACGAACTGTCAAGAACGGATGGTGGCCGGTCACTTCGACTGATCGCCCAGTTCGGGTCATAACCTGGAAGCACGGCTTTACGCCGCTATCCACCCAAGCGGAGATGTGATTCGGCTTTATGCGCCCATTCCAGGTGAAGCCATGTACCGTTGGCAGCTCACGCTTCACGGCTTCTTCGATCGTCAGTCGCTCACCCGTTGCCGGATCGTCGATCAGGCTATGGCTAACCAGGCACTTCCCCATCGAAGGCCGGCCCGCCACGATGATCAGGTCCGAGTCCTTGAACCCACCCGTCATCCTGTCGAGGTCGTGGAACCCCGACGGCACCCCGACCACCCCCTGCCCACTCTCCATCTGCAGCGAGATCCGCTCCATCGCTGGACCGAGCAGGTCGTACAGCTTCGAAAGCTCGCGCTGGTCGCGGTCGTCTGCGACGCCGAACACCAAAGACTGCGCCTGGTTGATCGCCTCCTCCGCCTCCACCCCATCGTCGTAGCCGAAGCCCGCGATGTTCGCGCCGGCGGAGATCAGGCGGCGCTTGTACGCCTTCTCCTTGATGATCCGGCCGTAGAACTCGATGTTGGCCGCTGTCGGCACTGCGCTCTGCATCGACGCCAGCTGGGCGCGCCCGCCGATTCGATCCAGCATTCCCATCGTCTGCAGCTGCGCGGCCACGGTGACGTTGTCGATCGGCTCGCCCGCGGCGAACAGGTCCAACGCCGCGCGATACACCTGCCCGTTGTTCTCACGGTAGAAGTCCTCGGGGTGCAGGAACTGCAGCACCTTCGCGATCGAGAGTGGATCGAGAAGGATCGAGCCGAGCACCGACATCTCGGCATCGAGGTCGTGGGGTGGCACCCTCCCGGGTGTGAGCGCGATCGTCGCCATAACCGAAGGCCCTAGCGGTCCTGGGTGACGATCACATTGACGTGGGCGGCCACGTCACGATGGAGCTTCAGCGCTACCTGGTGCTCGCCCAGCGTCTTGATAGGCTCCTTCATGTCGATCTTGTGGCGGTCGATGTCGACCCGATGCTGCGCCTTCAAAGCGCCGGCGATGTCCTGGTTCGTGATCGAACCAAAGGCCTTGTCCTCGGCGCCGACCTTGAGGCGCACGACGACGGTCTTGTTGTCGATCTCATCGGCCAACGCCTGTGCCTCGACCCGATCCTTCGTCTCGCGCTTGACCGCCGCGTCGCGGAGCCGCTTCGCCTCGGCTTCCACGCCCTTGTGGGCCGGCACGGCCAGCTTGCGAGGAAGGAGGAAGTTGCGGCCGTAGCCATCGGTGACCTCCTTCACATCGCCGGCCTTGCCGACGTTCGCGACGTCCTTGGTCAACATCACCCGCACTTTCCCTAGCCCTCCGATACCGATTGATACGGATCCCGGCGCAACACGCGCGCCCTGATCCGGTTGGCAAGTCTGCCCGTGCCCTCGCGCGCCGCCACCACCGTGTCGCGGACGTCGCGGTCGAAAATGCTGGTGCCCGCCTTCAACGCATCCTCATGCTCGCGACGCACGTCCTCGGGGCACGCCTCGATGAACGTCTTCACCGCCAGGACGCCCAGGGCGAGCATGTCCAGCTCGCCGAGCACGGGGACCCAAGCGGGGAAGTCGATCGGGCTGACGATCAACCCAATGGCAGCCAGAAGCGCCGCCTTCGGGACGGCCGGCACCCGTGGGTCACGCAGCAGGCAGTACGCGAGCTTGCCGTGCCGCGGCACCTCGATGAGAACCTCTTTTGCGCGCGAAAGGACCGGATGCATGGGGGGCCGACAAAGCCTACCGCTTTTCGGTGTGCGTGAGGAACCTACTTAACTTAGCCTTCTCGCGTGGCGGCAGCCGCGCCGGTCGCACCTGAGACTCGCTTGGGCAACCTGCGCCACGCGGCCCTGGCGAGCCTCTGGTTCGGATTCAACTTTCATTGGCTGCCAATCGGCTTCGTCCTCATTCAGAGCCAGCTGCGCGATCTCGTCCCTCACAACGTTTTTGGGTCCTCGCTGGGGACGATGGTCGCCGTCGGCGCCATCTTCGCGGTCGGCGTCCCGCCGCTGGTCGGGCAGCTATCCGACTACCTGTACACGCCGTGGGGACGGCGCCGCCCGATCATCTTCGCCTGCACCATCCTCAACCTCGTCGGCCTTGGGATCATGATTACCGCCCACAGCTACGCCCAGCTGTTCGTCGGCTACCTGTGGATCCAACTCTTCGCGAACGCCGCTGGTGCGGCGTACGCCGGTGTCATCCCTGACGTGGTGCCCAACCCCGAGTTCGGGCGCGCCAGCGGCTACCTGGCGGCCATGAACATGGCCGGCGGGCTGGCCGGAGTAGGAACAACATCCATCCTTGCGGGCGCCAACCATCTCGTGTGGGCGTACGTAGTGATAGGCGCGGTCACGGTCGCGACCATGATCCCGGCCCTCATCGCCTCCCGCGGCGAAGGCATGACTCGCATCGAGCTTGGGCCGCGGATCCCGCTGGCGGAATCGGTTCGGCAACGCGGACCAATTCACATCGAACTGGCTCGCCATCGTGTTCGTATCAGCGATCCCCTTTGGAATCACGGGCGGAATGATCTCGGATCGCCTCGGCCGAAAGATCTTCGTCTACCTCAGCGGTGCGGCCCAGAGCCTGGTCGCACTGATCTTCATCGCCCTCTATCCGACCCAGATCCCGCTTGTGCTGGCCATGGCTGCGATCTACGGCCTCGGCTACGGCCTCTACTATGCGGTCGACTGGGCGCTTGCCTGCGACACGCTCCCCGACCGCTCGAAATCAGCCAAGGACATGGGTCTGTTTCACGTCGCGCAAACCCTACCGCAGACGATCGCACCGGCCATCGGCGGCTACCTGTTGGACTACTTCAACCACATCTCCCCCAACTCGGGTTACCGCGCCGTGTTCGGCAGCGCGATCGTGTTCTTCGTCCTGGGCACTATCTTCGTGAGCCGAATCAAGAGCGTTCGGTAGATCGTTCGCGCCGTACCGCGAGCAGGCTGGCGATCCACACCGCCGCGATTCCGCCGACGCCGAACTCCGCCATCAATCGCAACACCAGCAGGTTCGAGTAGCCGGAGACGAGGAGGGCCTGCAACATGTGATGGCCGGGGCCGATGAGAGCCCAGCCCAGCGCCACCAGCGCGATCACTATCCCGTCGCGATGCCGCAGTCCCCAAGTGACCAGGACCAGCATCGGCAGCAGCAGCAGCACCAGATGCGTGCCCCATGAGTAGCTCGCCACGAGCGGCGTGACCGCCACCGCCGCGGCCGCCTCGAGGCTCCTGCCATTAGCGCTGCGTGATGGCGATCGCAGCACCAGGAACGTCACCGCCAGCGCCGCGACCCCTATCAGCGCCGCGATGATCCGCGCGGCCAAGGGAGCGCCACGGGTCGCTCCGAAGAACGTGTCAGGCTC
>VBHX01000233.1 GCA_005879945.1 Chloroflexota bacterium
TGATCGTCCGCGTCCCTTCGGAACCGATGCAGCGCGCTGGCGGCGGCGTCCTTCAGCTTGACGAGCGGACCTTCCCCGCCCCACGAACCCTCGAACAGGACGAGGCGGCCGGAGGGCGCGACGCGACGCCAGGCTGCGAAGGCCGCGACGGGGTCCGGAAGCGTCCAGGCCAGGTGCCGTTCGATCACGGCATCGAATGGGCCCTCGGGTGGCGACTCGGCCGTCCCGACCACGAAGGAGATCGCCGTTCCTCGCTCCTCCGCCTTCACGCGCGCGCGGTCGAGCATCCCTTCCGAGAGGTCGAGCGCCGTCACCTGGTGACCGAGCTCGGCCGCCAGGAGCGAGAGGGACCCCGTGCCCGCGCCCACGTCAAGGACGCGCGACGGCAGCGCCGGGAGGAGGCGGCGGAGCGACGCCCTCCAGGCGGCCGCCTCCACCGGATCCGAGATCGAGTGGCCGACCGAACGATCGTAGTGATGCGCGTCAGCATCCCACCAGTCCCTGATCGAGCCGTGCAGGTCGGGCATCTTCGATGACTCCTCTCGGTCCTCAGAACAGCGCGGACGCGAGCCGACGCCGGTACTCGGGGACGAGCTCATGTTCGTCCCCGAGCACCGCGAACGCCGTGATCAACGCCTGCCGGGCGCCGTCGCGGTCCTCGACGAGCGCCGCCATCATGCCGGGGAGTGCGGCCGGCCAATCGCCCGCCGCCGCGAGCCGCTTGGCCGCCGCGAGCGTTCCGTCGCCCGTCCCCTCGGCCCAGTCGTGGACCTCGATCGACGCGCGCAGGCGTTCCGCCTCGGGCGCGGGGAGATGTTTCGCAACCAAGGTTCGAGCCTCGTCGAACTCGCCGCGGTCGATCATCGGCCTCCTTGGCGTCCAGTTCGGCCCCGGTCGGGAGGATCGAATCGATGAACCGATTGACCTCCTCCTCGGGATAGGCGCCGATGAACATCGAGACCGGCTGGCCGTCGCGGAACGCGACGACGGTCGGGATCCCTTGGGAGCGCACGGCTTGCAGGAGCGACTGACCGACGCCGTTCGCATCCACATCCAGCTTGGCGAGCAGGAACGCCCCCTCGCGCTCGGCAGCGACCTTCTCCAGCATCGGGCCGAGCGTCCTGCAGGGTCCGCACCACTCCGCCCACAGATCGACGACGACGGGCCGCTCGCTCGAACCCTCGATCACCGTCCGCTCGAACGTCTCGTCGGTCACCTCGACGACGTGTTCCATGGTCGTGCTCATGCTAAGAGAGTTCCTTCCCTTCCGATGACCAGCCGCCCACAACAGCCTGCCACTCACCGCAACGCATCGACCCGCCGACGTTGTTCCCCCGCAGGCCGGGCAGGGGATCGATCGTGCCCCCGGTGTAGACTCGCCGCGGGGTGCGAGGAGGCACGACGTGTCCGCGCAGGTGACCGAGACGGCCCATGGGTCCCTGGGCCTCGGCGTCGACGATCTCCTGGCCATGCACCGCACCATGCTGACTGCTCGGCTGATCGACGAGGCCGCGCTCCGCCAGAACCGGATGGGTCGGGCGCCGTTCGTCGTGCCGGTCTCCGGCCACGAGGGCTGTCAGATCGGGACCGCGTGGCCGATGCGCCCCGGCATCGACATCTGGGTCCCCTACTACCGCGATCTGGGCGTGGTGTTGGTCGCGGGGATGACCCCCGAGCAGATTCGGGATCGTGAGCCACTCCTCACCGATCTCGACGCAGGTGCCGCACGCGGCAGGGATCGCCTACGCGATGAAGTTTCGGAACGAGGACGCTGTCGTCGCCAGCTGGTTCGGGGAGGGCGCCACCAGCGAAGGCGACTGGCACGAGGGCCTGAACATCGCCTCGATCCACCGCCTGCCGGTCGTGTTCATCTGCGAGAACAACGAGTACGCGATCAGCGTGCCGCAGTCCAAGCAGATGGCCGTGGCGGACGTCGCGAGTCGCGCACAAGGGTACGGGATCCCCGGGTTCGTGGTCGACGGCAACGACGTCCTCGCGTGCTTCCGGGTGATGAAGGATGCGCAGGACCGTGCCCGCGCCGGTGAAGGGCCGACCCTGATCGAGTGCAAGACCTACCGCTTCCTCCCCCACACGTCGGACGACGACGACAAGTCCTACCGGTCGCGCGAGGAGGTCGAGGAGCGCCGGCACCACGATCCCATCGAACGGTTCGCGACGTACCTCGTCGACGGCGGCATCACGGATCGAGCCGCCCTCCGGACGGTCCACGACGAGGTGAAGACACAGGTCGAGGCGGCGATCAAGGCCGCCTGGGACGCACCCGACCCGGACCCGGCGACCGCGACCCGCCATGTCTTCGCCGAGGACGACGCGTGACCGAGAAGAACCTCGTCACGGCGATCCGTGACACCCTCCATGACGAGATGGCGGCTGACGACCGCATCGTGCTGATCGGTCAGGACGTCGGCGCGCGCGGCGGGGTCTTCAAGGTCTCCGAGGGGTTCATGGCTGAGTTCGGCGAGCAGCGCGTGATCGATGCGCCGCTCGCTGAGTCCGGCATCGTCGGCGTCGCCATCGGGATGGCGCTCCACGGCTTGCTACCGGTCGCCGAGATCGAGTTCGCGGACTTCATCCATCCGGCGTTCGACCAGATCCTTTCGGAGGCTTCGCGCATGCGGTACCGAACGAACGGCGACTGGGCATGCCCGATGGTCATCCGAGCGCCGTGTGGCGGCGGGATCCACGGCGCGCTCTACCATTCGCAATCGATCGAGGCGTTCTACGCCCACGTGCCAGGCCTCAAGGTGGTCGTGCCGAGCATGCCTGCCGACGCCAAGGGACTGCTCAAATCGGCCATTCGGGACCCGGACCCCGTCCTGTTCCTCGAACACAAGCGGGTTTACCGGCTGGTCGCTGAAGAGATCCCGGACGGGGATCACCTGGTGCCTATCGGGCCGGCGGTTGTTCGCCGCGAAGGGACGAAGCTCAGCTGCTTTGCGTGGGGGCTCATGACGCACTACTGCCTGCATGCGGCCGATCGCCTCGCGGCCGAAAGCATCAGCGTCGAGGTGGTCGACCTCAGGTGCCTTGCGCCGCTGGACCGCGACACCATCCTCGAATCGGTGCGGAAGACGGGCAAGGCGATGGTGGTGTACGAGGACAATCTGACCGGTGGGTTCGGAGCTGAAATCGTGGCGATCATCTCGGAGCATGCTTTCGACAGCCTCGACGGGCCGGTGGTGCGCGTAGCGGGGCCTGATATTCCCGCAATGCCGTTCAACACCCCGCAGGAGGATTTCTTCATGCCCAACCCTGAGAAGATCGCGGGGGCGATGAGAACTCTTGCCGCGTACTAAGAAGTCGAAGCAACCCCCTCCCCCTGCAGGGGGGAGGGTCGGGGAGAGGGGCGTGAAAACGATCAGCCCTCTCCAGATTTCACCGGAGGAGTACGCACTCCGGCGCTCGGCGGTCTGCTCCGGCATGGACGCCGCGGGCCTCGACGCCCTCGCGGTCTTCTACCCGGCGCGCATCGCCTACCTGACCGGGTTTCATCACATACCGACGGAGCGACCGATCGTCCTCATCCTCGGCCCCAACGAGTACTCGGCGCTGGTCGTGCCGGCGGTGGAGAAAGAGCACGCCGAGTCGGTGCCCGGCATCGACTCCGTCGGGATCTATTTCGAGTACCCGGGCGCTCAGCATCCGATGGAGCTCGTTGCCTCAAAGCTGGCGGAGATAAATGCAAAAGCGAGGCGAACTGGCGCGGACCACGACGGGTACGTGCCCTATTGGGGCTACCGCGGGCCGCGGCTGAGCGACCTCAGCGGCGAGCGGCCGATCGATGCCGAGATGCTCATCGAATCGCTGCGCCGCGTGAAGTCTGAGACCGAGCTCGCCTGCATCCAGCTCAGCTGCGACTGGGCAGCGCGCGCGCATCACCGCATGCAGGCCGCGATCAAGACGGGCCAGACCGAGATGGAGTGCTACGCGCCGGCCGCGACGCAGACGCTGTTCGAGATGGTGGCGGAGATGCCGGGCTGGCGGCCGCGAGGTTTTAGCACGACGGGCCTGGAGGCAATGTTCGTGGGCGGCCGCTCGACGGCGATGCCACACGGTTTTGTCATGGGTCATGGGATCCAGCCGGGCGACGTGCTGGTGAGCGGAGCGGGTGCCGATATCGACGGGTATCACAGCGAACTGGAGCGGACGATGATCGTGGGTACGCCGACGAAG
The DNA here is from genome assembly GCA_005879945.1 of Chloroflexota bacterium. Lineage (GTDB taxonomy): Bacteria > Chloroflexota > Dormibacteria > Dormibacterales > Dormibacteraceae > UBA10449. The sequence goes on from VBHX01000233.1 coordinate 4,195, forward strand.
GAGCAGGAGCGCGCCTTCGACGCGATGCTCGCCCTGCAGACCCGGGCGATCGAGGTCATGGCGCCAGGCGTGCCGGCAGGTGAGGTCGAGCTGGCGTGCGTCCAGCTGGCCCGCGAGCTCGGCGTCGAAGGATCGATCCGTCACCACGTCGGCCACTCGATCGGGCTCGAGGGCCACGAGGCGCCGTTCCTGGATCGCGGGGACGACGCAGTGCTCGAGCCCGGGATGGTCTTCACGGTCGAGCCGGGCGTGTACTTCAAGGACCTTGGGGGGTTTCGCCATTCCGACACAGTCGTCATCACCGCCGACGGGTGCCGGTCGATGACGGACTACCCGCGAGAGCTGAAGGACCTCATCATCCCGGCCTAAATTCCTCCCCGCCATGCCGGGAGTCCCCCCACCCAGTGGGGAGGTCGCCCTCGGTGTCCTCAACTTCATGGGCATCAAGGAGAGCGCTCGAACGCGAAGACGCACAAACCGATGGAGATGGCGTCGGCCGGGTAACTTGTGGCGGGCTCCCCACCCAGCCGGCGCGCTCCGCGGCACGTAGGCCTGTTAGCAGCCCGTTTGTGTGCGCCGGAAGCGCGTAAGGACTTCGTATGGATCCGCACCCGATCCATTACGCTCGGGTTCGATGAGCCCAGACTCCGTCGCTCGCCGTGGCCGGCGGCCCGGCGACCTGCGGATCGTCGTCCGCCGACCCACCAAGATGCCGCGCACCCTCGGGGCGCCGGCGCTGTTCGCGGCGTCTTACGGCAACGTCGGCTCCAGCATTTACTACGCGCTCGGCGTCACCGCCGCCTTCGCGCTCGGTCTAACGCCGCTGGCATTGATCCTCGCCGGTTTCATCTTCGTCACCACCGCGCTCAACTACGCCGAGGGCACGGCCGCCATCCCGCACGCCGGGGGCAGCTCGAGCTTTGCGCGCAGGGCGTTCAACGACCCGATCGGCTTCATCGTCGGCTGGGTGCAGCTGCTCAACTACATGGCGACCGTATCGATCTCGTCGTACTTCGCGATCAGCTACCTCGGCGTGTTCGGAAAGTACGTACCGCTGTTCCAGCTTTTCAAGGCCAACGATGCGTGGCACGTGGGCGCGACGATCGCGATGATCGCGTTCCTCATCGTGATCAACGTCATCGGCATCCAGGAGTCGAGCGCACTGAATCTCGTGCTCGCCCTGGTGGATCTCGTCACGCAGTTTGCCCTGGTAATCCTCGGCATCTTCTTTTTACTCCGGATCAACGTTGTGCTCAGCAACATCCACTGGGGTATTGCGCCGACGTGGGGCAACTTCCTCGCGAGCATCTCGATCGCGATGGTCACGTACACGGGGATCGAGACCATCTCCAACCTCTCAGAGGAGGCGAAGAATCCGGGGCGCTCCGTGCCTCGCGCGACTTACGCGGTCATCATCGCGGTGCTTTTCGTGGCCGCATTCCTACCCACGATCGGGCTGAGCGTGTTCCCGGTGCACTTAGACCACGGCATGTTCGTCACCGACCTCGCCACGAATTACAAGGCGGATCCGGTAGCCGGCATAGTTACTGGCTTCAATGTGGTGTCGCAGACGCTTGCCTTCTGGGCCGGGATATGGGTCGGGTTCCTCGCATTCACCATCCTGCTCATCGCCACCAACGCGGGCCTGATCGGCATCTCGCGCCTCAGCTACTCGCTCGCCGGGGTGCAGATGCTGCCGCGCCGGTTCGCCTCCCTCCACCCGAAGTTCAAGACGCCGTATGTCTCCATCATCGTCTTCGGCCTGGCCGCGGCCGTGCTCGTCCTCCCTGGTGTCATAGCGGGCAGCGCGGAGATCGACCTCATGAGCGCTGTCTACTCCCTGGCCGCAACCTTCGCGTTTTGCTCGGCACATCTCTCCGTCATGCGCTTGCGATTCATCGAGCCGGATCTCTATAGGCCCTATCGCATGCCGTTCAACATCAAGTTCGGGCGCGACAGCATCCCGGTGCTGTCCCTGGTAGGTGCACTCGCGATTGGGACCGTATTCACGCAGTTGATATTCCAGAACATCTCCAACTCGACATGGATATACCTGGGCTGGTTGGCGTTGGGCGTGGTGACTTACGTGCTCTATCGCCGCTTCAGGAAGCAGCCGATCTGGGAGCCGTTGGAGGTGCCACCGCCGCCCGACCGCGAAATCGAGCATCTGCCGCCCGAGCCGCTGCCGCAAATCGCCCGGTTCAAGCACGGCAGGCGCGTCCCCGCCCACGCGGCTGCTGCGCTTGGATTGCGCCACCCCCATCGCCGTACGTGGCGCCTGGGCTGGGAGCTCTACTGGAAGCGGCACGGCAACGTGCGCGGCGGGTTGATCGTTCTGGTGTTCGCGGCGGTCAGCGGGCTGGCGGTTGGCATCGACCTCTCACCGTACGACCCGACAGGGCCTGGGATTGGGTGGTCGCCAGGCATCGTGCTCGTCGCCCTGATGGCGGCGTATCTGTTGAACCGAAGTCACTCAGAGCGGTAACTCCCTCCCCCCGCAAGGGGGGTGGGGGAGAGGGGCGTGAGCTGGGTTAGCGCTACGCCTCGAGGCGGTAACCGACTCCGGGCTCATTGACTATGTAGCGCGGATTGGCGGGATCGTCGCCGAGCTTTTTGCGAATCTGGGCTACGACATAGCGCGTGTTGTACTTGTCGCCGACCGCATATTCGCCCCACACCTGCCGCAGCAGAGTCGTGTGCGTGACCGGCTTGCCGGCGTGCAGCGCGAGGTAACGCAGCAGCTCGTACTCCGTTGGGCTCAGCTTCACCACGCGTCCGGCGGCCTTCACGGAACGCCGAGCCAGATCGATCTCAAGGTCTCCCAGATGGATGACCGGCTCGCCGGCCGACACGTCCGCCTGACGGCGAAGCACGGCCTTGATCCGCGCCACCAGCTCGTCGGTGCCAAAAGGCTTGACGACATAGTCGTCCGCGCCGGCATCGAGGGCACGCACCTTGTCCTTCTCCCCGGGCATCACGCTTACCACGATCACAGCGGCGCGCGTCGTCGGTCGCAGCGCGCGTAGGGTCGCGAACCCGTCCATGCCCGGCAGCCCAAGGTCGAGCAAGATCACGTCGGGGCGCCACGAGGCCGCCTCGCGTACAGCCTCCTCCCCGCTCCCTACTGCACGAACGTCGAGGTCGTGGTACTGCAACCCGGTGCGTAGCGCGCGCTGCATCTCTAGCTCATCGTCGACGACGAGGACGCGTCCGGCCATCAGCGTGGGGCCGCGACGCGGGCAAGCGGCAAGGTGAAGGTGAAGCGCGGGCCGCGCCTGCGGTTCTCGGCACGGATCGTGCCTCCGTGTGCTTCGATCACTCGCTTGGAAATCGCCAGGCCAAGTCCGCTGCCGCGCGCGCGGCGGCTCCAGAAAGCGTCGAAAACGCGATCCAAATCCGTGGGCGCAATCGCCGGTCCGTCGTTCTCGACCCACGCGGTCAGCGTGTCATCGCTTCCGCTCGCGCCTACTGCAATGCCGCCCTCCGGTGGCGTCCACTCGAGCGCGTTCTCGATCAAGTTGGTCAAAACGCGGCCAATCTGAAGCTCATCCACCTCGACCGGCGGGAGGTCGTCCGAGATATCCACGGCAACTTCGCGTCCCTTGAGTGCGGGCCGCAATTGGTGGGCGTCGTGCCCACGAGGTCAGCGAAGCGGTGCGGCTCGCGCTCCAGCGCCACGCCCGCCTCCAACCGCGACAGCGCCAGCATGTCTCCGACCAACCGGTCGAGCCGGCTCGCCTGTCCATCGAGGTGAAGATAGGATCGCCGCCTTCAGACGATCGGATGCCTCGAAGCCACGCGCCCGCTCGGCCTCGAGCACAGCGCGACGGCGGTCGAGCAGAAGATCGGCCAGGCCGACGAGTGCGCCGAGCATCCGCAGGTCGGACGGAACCGGCTGTTCAGTCTCGATCCCGAGCACGGCCACGCCGCTGGTGAGCGGGAGGTAGGCGGGCTCATTGGCCCGTGGCCGCGTCCGCATCAACCGCACAGAGCCGTTCGAAATCGCAACTCCCACCGGATGTCCGTTGTCGTAGGACCAGATCGCCTGGCGCACCTCGTCGGCGCTAAGGTCGCCACCCGCGAGCGGCACCGCAGTGCCGAAGTCGATGGCGACAAGCGCGAACCTGCTCACGCCCTCGAGGCGTACCGCGCGCTCGCTTAGAAGTGACAGGGCAGCGGTCACCTCGGGCGACCGCAGTGCCGCCGTGGCCACCTCATACATGGCCCGCTCGTCTGCCGCCAGCGCCTCGGCCGCGCTTTGCGTTCTTCGTAGTGAGCCGGCCAGCTGGCCGGTGACCAGGGCGACCGCCAGCAGGACGAACAGCTCGAGCAGCTCGCTCTGGCCGCGGACCGCGAACGTTCCCACTGGTGGGACGAAGAAGAAGTCGTACAGCAGAAAGGCCGCGATGCTGCCCGCCACGGCGGGGCCCCTGCCCCAAGTGGCGCCGAGCCACAGGACCAGGAGCAGGTAGAACGCGCTGAGGCCGGGGACCTGGAATCGGGTCGAGATCAGACCGATGATGGCGGTCACCACGACCGCCCCGGCGATCGCCACGGCATATGGCGCCACCCGCCTACTCATGCCGCATCATGCCGCAACAATACGTGCGGTGCTCGCCGGTTAAGCCGCACCCGCCAGCGCCAGCTCAGCCTGCCGGTTGGCATAGCCCGGATGAGATGGGTGCGCCACGCGGTACCACGCCAGCGTCTCGGCCAGGGCGTCCTCGAGCGCCGACGGCTCGAAGCCAAGCTCCCGCTTGGCTTTGTCGATGACGTGGCCTGCCGACCGGCCGGGGTCTGGACCGTAAGGGCTCGCATCGGCCGGAAGCTCGGCGAATGGGATCGGGTGCAGGCGCGCCGGAACGCCGAGTGCGCTGGCGATCCCCTCGATCAGGTCGCGAACGCTCACACCGGCGAACGCCGCGTTGTACGCCTTGTGCGTCGTGTCCTTGCGCGTGTCGCATGCGAGCGCGCACGCGAAGCCGATGTCCTTGACCCATGCGAGGCCCGCCTGGCGCTCGTATGACTCCGAAGGAACCAGCAGCGGTCCGCCGTCGGCGACGCGCTGGATGTACGCAGCGATCCGGAGCGTGTGATCGGCCGGGCCGAACACAGCGGGCGGGCGCACCACGGTCCATGGAAAGTCGCGCGTGCGCGCGAGCACCGTCTCGCACCAGCGCTTGCCGTCGGCGTAGTCGAGCGACTCCGGTGGCTCACCTTCCAGCGAAACGAAGTCCTCCTCGCGCGCGGGCTTGCCGTCGAGGTTGGGATATACGGCGCCGGTGGAGACGAAAACGTAGCGCTCGCCGCTGAAGTTCCTTGCCACCACAGACACCTCATCGGGCCGGTAGCACGCGAGGTCGAGCAGCACGTCCGGCCGCACGCTATCCAGCGCGCTGCGCAGCTCGTCTTCATCGGTGCGGTCGAAGGCGACGTAGCTCGTGAAGGTGCCATAGGGTCGTTCCTTGCGTCCTGCCGCGATGGTCTCGACCCCGCGCCGCATCAGCTCCTTGCATGCGGCGGTACCGACAAATCCGGCCCCGCCGATTACTAATGCCCTAGTCACAAAGGGGTCCCCGCAAGATCCTCAGATTTCGTGGGGTACTCACACGTCGAGGTCGCGGGCGGTGAACTCGACATCGACGCCTTCCATGCGCTCGAGCCGAGAAGCCATCTCCTTCGCCATCGCCACCGAACGATGCCGGCCGCCGGTGCATCCGAACGCGACGATGAGCTGCGAGCGGCCGCGCTCGCGGTAATGCGGAAGCGCGTCACGGAGCGTGCGCTCCAGGTTGTCGAGGAGATCGCTCGCCGCCGGCTGCTTCAGCACGAACTCGCGCACGCGCGGGTCGCGGCCGTCCAGCGGACGCAGCTCGTCGACCCAGTACGGGTTGTCGAGCAGCCGCGCATCCACTACCCACGCGGCGCCGTCGGGTATGCCGCGCTTGTAGCCGAACGCGAGACAGGTGATGAGCATCCGCTCGCGTGACTTGAGCTGCTGCGCAAGCTCGCGGAGCTGGGCGATGTCGACGCGATGATGCGCGCGGTCGTGGCTGCCGCCCGCCTTGCCATCGTCCGAGCCGACGTGGACCAGCACGTACTTGATGCCCTGTGCGTCCGCGTCCTTGAGCACGATGGCGCTGTCACCGCGAAGCGCCAGCACACCATCCGCGTCGTCCCATGGCGATAGCCACCGCGCGAGCTCGAAGCCGCTGTCGATGAACACGCCGACGGCCTCGTCGAGCTCTTCCTCGCTCGTGCCGCCGACGATGACGAGACTCAAAGGGTTTCT
>VBHX01000229.1 GCA_005879945.1 Chloroflexota bacterium
TGCGGCCATAAACGCCGAAGGAGGGCAAGGAGAAAAACTGCGTGTTTTTGTGTCCGAACAGCTGGACCGCCACCTTGGTGGCGCCCCGTCAGACCTGGACGGGGCTGATGTGAGCCGGCAGCGCGTCGAACAGCTGGCCGGCGGAGATCTGAAAGCGATGCTTGCCGCCCGGCAGTCCGTGGTCGCCTCGCTCATCCACGATGTCAAGGAGGCTGTCGGAGAAGTCTCGAGGCTACCGGTATTGCTTATGGAGTGGTCCGGGGGTTTGCGAGGCGCCGGCATGGGCATGCCGGTGGGTGACACAGCGACCGTAGCGCTCGATCGGGCGTGGCAGGATGGCGTCGACCTCGAGCAAGTGACCAGGGTGTGCGACGGGGTCGGCGTCCTCGGCTACGTGCGAGAGCCCGAAGCTCTACGCCGGGACCTCAAGTCATACCGAAAAGCGATCGGAGCCGAACCGCAGCTTTCGGTCGCGCTTCGGCCGATGCCGCCTGACTGCCTCTCTCCGGCCGAGCTTGCGCCGAAGATCGCTTTGCTCAGGGGAGTGGCCGCCGACTGGGTGGAGTTCTACCACTACGGATTCATGCGGCTCCTGCACCTCGATTGGATTGCGGAGGCGCTGGCAGGCCAGGCGACCGCACAGTGAGCGATGGGATTGCAACGGCTGATCGGTTGGCCAGCGCCGCCGGCCTGGTGACCGGCGCGGCCAGCGGCATCGGCGCCGCAACGGTAAACAGGTTGATCGCGGCCGGCGCTCGCGTGGTTGCGGCCGACTTGCGACTGCCTGACGATGGCTACAGAAACCGGGCCGGGAGTGGCGAAATCGTGCCCGTTCAGTGCGATGTGCGTAATTTCCGTGATGTCGAGTCCGCTGCGGATCTTTGTCTGACCTCATACGGACGCATCGACTTCGTCGTGGCTAGCGCAGGCATCGCAGACACCACCTCAATGACCGATGGCGACCCCGGGCGGTGGAGAGAGGTGCTCGAGACAAATGTTCTTGGTGTCTTTCATGCCGTCCGCGGTGCTCTGCCCGCCATGCAGCGAGCCCGTTACGGGCACATCGTCCTCATTTCTTCGTTATCAGGCCGCGAATCGTACGTAGGCGAACCGGTCTACATCGCTTCGAAATGGGCGATCGTCGGCTTCGGCAACTCCCTGAGGAAGGAGGCCGGCCGTTTCGGGGTCAAGGTCACCCTGGTCGAGCCTGGCCTGGTCGACACGCCGATGGCACGGGCCAACCCATTCGCGAAGCCTCTCTTCGACGCGTTCGAACCCCTTCGTCCCGAAGATGTCGCTGAAGCGATCGCTTTCGTTCTCAGCCAGCCGCCCAGGGTCCTCGTGCGCGAGCTGGCAATGCAACCACTCGGACAGGAAATTTAGGCCGCCGGCTCCGTCAGTAGCTTTGAGGTGAAGGTATGCGGTTCGATCTGTTGGTGAAAGGCGGGGAGGTCATCGATCCCGGGTCCGGCCGCCGCGGCCCGTTTGACGTTGCGGTCAATCGAAACCGAATTGCAGCTGTGGAACGGAACATCCCTGCGAATGCCGCTGCCAGGGTCATCGATGCGACCGGGAAGATCGTGACGCCTGGCCTCGTGGATCTCCACACGCATGTCTTCCACGGCTGCAGCTATTGGGGCGTGCGGCCCGATCCGGTGGCCTCTCGCAGCGGCGTGACTACGTGGATCGACGCCGGCTCCGCTGGAGCGATGACCCTGGGGGGCTTCCGCGACTACATCGTCAAGCCGGCTGAGTCTCGCATCTACGCCTTCCTGAACATCTCCTACATCGGCCTCGTTGGACCTGACCACGAGCTCATGAATCTCAACTATGCCGACGTCGATGTCTTCAAGCGGATATACGACCTCAATCGAGACCTCGTCGTTGGCATCAAAGTGCGGATGATGAGCTCCACTGTCGGGGAGCAAGGCCTGAAGCCGCTGGAGCGAGCACGCCAAGCGGCGGACGAGTGCGCGATCCCGATGATGATGCATATCGGGTACGCCCCGCCTTCGATCGACGACTGTCTTCCCTTCCTCAAACAAGGCGACATTCTCACGCACTGCTTCACCGGTTTCGACATGCGGATCCTGGGCCAAGATGGCAAGCTGCGGGACTCCGCACGTGCCGCGTGGGAGCGCGGCGTCGTGATGGACGTCGGTCACGGCACCGGCGCCTTCCAGTTCGAGGTCGCGGAGCCCTTGATCCAGCAGGGCTACAAACCCATGGTCATTTCGACCGATATTCATCAACTCAGCATTCGCGGGCCGATGTACGACCTGCCCACGTGCTTGAACAAGTGCGTGGCCCTGGGGATGTCAGTTGACGAAGTTGTTGAGGCAGCAACTTCGGCTCCAGCTCGAGTCATCGGGCTCGACAACGAGGTTGGTTCACTGCGACCCGGACTGATGGCTGATATCGCGCTGTTCGAGCTGGAGCAAGGCTCCTTCCGGTACTACGACGTGAAGATGGACATGCGCGAGGGACGCGAGCGCCTACGCCACTCACTCACGATCGTTGGTGGCAGACCGTTGGAGGAGTTGCCGGTCGAGCCTCCTCCACCGTGGCTGGCGGAAGACTTCGTGTGGCCTTCGTTCCAAGCCAGCCTCGTAAAACGGCAGAGGGAAGGCTTCGCGTCCGGATGACACGCGGCCGATAGCTATCGAGTTATCGGACCATGCGCGAAGGCACACCCAGCCCACTGATCACCACTTGACAAAACGATCAGTTCACCCATACTTTTTCACGATCCTGAGGCTGCTGCAAGATCTTGCAGGGGGTCGCATAAGCCTGAGTTCGTAGGGGAGAACGGACCCGTTGATGCATCCGCGGCGGGCCCGTGTGAGCAAGGCTGAACACCGGCGACTGCGCCGGCGGTACGAGCTCCGTCGCGTGGCCATTGCAATCGCGTTCCTCTTGCCGAACCTGATCTTCCTCATCGTCTTTCTGCTGATACCTCTGGCTCAGGTATTGATAGAGATGTTCCAGACAGGAGGTCTCATCGAGCCGATCAGGTTCGTCGGCCTCCGAAACTGGGAGAGGATCTTCCACGACCCGGTCGTGGTGCAGACCCTCGGGAACACGTTTCGTTACGCCGTGATCATCATCCCGATGATGTTGATTCTTGGCCTTCTCATCGCCCTTGTTCTTCAGAACGTAACTCGAGGAGGCTCAGTACTCCGCGCCCTTATCTACCTGCCGGTCTTGGCGCCAACAGTCATCGTCGGCCTCATCTGGCTGTTTCTGCTGGACCCTGACCTAGGAGCCTTCAACCTCTTTCTGAGGCTTATCGGGAGACAGCCCCAGATCTGGCTTGGCAGTACTGATCTGGCACTACCCTCGGTCGCCGCCATGGAGATCTGGCGGTCTATCGGTTTCTGGGCACTCTACTTTCTTGCCGCATTGATTGGAATGCCACGTGAGCTCTATCAGGCAGCGCAGCTGGATGGGGCAAACGCCGCGCAGCGCTTCCGTTTCGTGACTCTGCCGTTGATGAGGCGAGTCTTCTTGTTTGCGCTGGTGCTCGCGACCATCTTCAACCTCCAGATTTTCGACTCCGTGTACGTGATGACCGACGGCGGGCCCGCCAACACAACGGCCACGTTCGTTTGGTACATCTACCACGCGCTGTTCTTCTTCTACAGGACCGGCTACGGCGCCACGATGGCCTTTCTGCTGCTGCTCATCATCCTGGCTCTAAGTCTCATCCAGATGCGCCTGCTGCGGCGGCGCGCTGGAGTCTGATATGGCCACCCGCACCACGGTGTTGAGACAG
>VBHX01000138.1 GCA_005879945.1 Chloroflexota bacterium
ATGCGGTCTCCATTGGGCGGCGAAGTGAGCAACCTGCTCGCACTGTCCGACAAGCACGCGTTGAGTGTCGAGCGGGTCACCGTGGCTTTTTCGCACGGCGAACAGCTGCTTGTGGCGCTGGACGGCGCGACGCTCGAAGTCAAGCGCGGCGAGTTTGTCTGCGTGGTCGGAGCGTCCGGCTCGGGCAAAAGCACGCTGCTCAACGTTCTGGCCGGCCTCGATCGCCCCTCAGCAGGACGGGCTCACGTCCATGGGAGGGTGGCTCTGATCTTTCAGGAATCTGCCCTACTTCCCTGGCTGACCGCCGCGGGCAATGTAGAGCTGGCGCTCGAGCTGCGAGGGGTGGTCAACGCATCGGTTCGCCACGAGCTCGCCATGGAGCTGCTGAACCGAGTGCACCTTGCCGGATTCGAGAAGCGCAGGCCGCACGAGCTCTCGGGTGGAATGAAGCAGCGCGTCGCCCTGGCGCGAGCTCTGGCCCAGGACGCGGACGTGCTTTTGATGGACGAGCCTTTCGGGGCGCTGGATGCCATCAGCCGAGACCTCCTGCACGAAGAGCTGGAGCGGATCTGGAAGGAGAGCCGTCTCACCATCCTTTTTGTCACTCACAATGCGCGCGAGGCGGTGCGCCTCGGCGATCGGGTGATGGTCTTCACGAGCCGGCCGGGTCGCGTGGCGCATGAGGTGCAGGTGGATCTGCCTCGCCCGCGCAGCCTCGACTCGCCCGAGCTTGCGGTCATAGCCGGCCGCATCACAGACCGCCTCAAGCACGAGATGACGGTAAGATGACCGCCCCGCCGATGTCAGCGGATCTTCGGCGCCCATGCGGCCCACTGGCTCCCAGGCCTTCGGCACGGGGGCCCCAGAGGTATGCGCTCCTCGCTCACGCATCCACGGATGCGCTCGCTCTGTTGCTCGGCGGCTCCTCCCATCTGGGCCACCTGTGCACCGAATCTCTCGCTGCCACCAGCAGGTCGGTCATCTAATGGCAGCTGAGCTCGCGTCACAACTTCAACTGTCTGAGGTCCTGGCTTCGCCGCCGCATCCGGTCCGTAGATCGGTGTCGCGCGTGTGGTCCGGCCTCTGGCCAAAACTTGCAGCGGTCGTTCTGGCGGTGATCATCTGGCAGCTCGTCGTGTGGTCGGGCTGGAGATCGCAATCGGCGCTGCCAGGACCCTGGTCCGTGATGGGGCGCCTGGCCGCCGACCTCGGCCACCTGGACTTTTATGCCGGAGTCGCGGTGACCCTGCGCCGTGCCGCGCTCGGCTACGCAATCGCGGCGGCAATCGCAATAGTCGTGGCTGTTCTCATCGCGCGGATCGAGCTTGCTCGCAGAGCGGTGGGCTCGCTCCTGGTCGGCCTGCAGTCGATGCCCTCGATCGCATGGTTCCCGCTCGCCATTCTGCTGCTGCAGCGAAGCGAAGGCGCCATCACTCTCGTCGTCGTGATGGGCGCGGCGCCTGCGATTGCGGCGGGGCTGTTGAGTGGCATCGACCATGTGCACCCACTTCTGATTCGGGTCGGAAGGGCGATGGGAGCCGACGGATTACGCCTATACCGCCACGTTATCCTCCCGGCGGCGCTTCCTGCGTTTGTCGGCGGCCTCAAGCAGGGATGGGCGTTTGCATGGCGCAGCCTGATGTCGGCGGAACTGCTCGTCGTCGCAGCCAACCAAACATCGATCGGACAGCAGCTTCAGTCCGCGAGGAATCTGTCCGACACCCAGCAGCTGCTCGCAATCATGGTCGTGATCTTCGTGATCGGCATCGTCGTCGACAGCCTCTTCGGCATGCTCGACACCGCTGTCAGGCGGCGATGGGGCCTGCTCGGAGGCGAGGCATGAGCAAAGGCTTGGTCGTCTGGTTCACGGGTCTCTCCGGCGCAGGCAAGTCGACGATGGCCAGCGCGCTCCAGGCTGAGCTCGTGGGTCGCGGACGCCACGTCGAGCTACTCGACGGCGACGAGGTGCGCACGCATCTGTCGAAGGGCCTGGGCTTTTCCAAAGAGGACCGCGACACCAACATCCGGCGCATCGGCTACGTGGCGCGCCTGGTCGCGCGCAGCGGCGGCGTCGCGATCACGGCCGCGATCTCTCCTTATCGCGACGTGCGCGAAGAGGTGCGCGCGCAGGTGCCTGATTTCGTCGAGGTCTACATGCGCTGCCCGATCGAAACGCTGACCGAGCGGGACACGAAGGGTCTTTATCGCAAAGCGCTGGCCGGCGAGATCGCCAACTTCACCGGGGTAAGTGATCCATACGAGGAGCCGCTGCACCCCGAGGTGGTGTGCGACACGGCACTCGAGACCCAGGATCAATCGCTGGCGAAGATCGTCCAGGCGCTGGAACACCTCGGCCACATGCCGCGGCGAGTTATCGACAGCCGACTACCCGACGGAGATGAGCTGAGCGCGCTCCGCGCGGAAGCGCACACGCTGCCGCGCCTGGATGTCGGCCAGCGCGAGCTCTCGGACCTGTTCATGCTGGCGACCGGCGGCCTCGCGCCCCTGGACTCGTTCATGGGCGCCGAGGACTACGAGTCGGTGATCAGCAGCGGCCGGCTTGCCGGCGGCCGTCCGTTCACGATCCCAATCGTCCTCCGCGCGGCGGCGGCGCCCAGCGCGGATCGCATCGCGCTGTTCATCGGTGACCAGCCCGTCGGCGTCATCGACGTGACCTCCGCGTTCCGCACCGATCCCGAGGCCGAGGCCATCGGCGTCTACGGCACCAACGACGACGCGCACCCCGGCGTCCGCGTCCTCAAGGACTCGGGGCAGTGGGCGATCGCGGGCAGAGTGGTCGCGCTCGCTCATGCGACATCAGGATTTCCGGACTACGACCTCACGCCGGCGCAGGTGCGGGCAGTCAAAGCCGAGCGCAAGTGGAAGACGATGGTCGGCTTCCAGACTCGCAACCCTGTCCATCGCGCCCACGAGTACCTGCAAAAGGTCGCGCTCGAGACCATCGACGGCCTGCTGCTGCACCCGCTGGTTGGGGAGACGAAGAGCGATGACATTCCAGCTTCGGTGCGCATGAGCTGCTACGAGGAGCTGCTTCGCGGCTACTTCCCGCCTGAGCGCGTGCTTCTCGCGACCAACCCCGCGTGGATGCGCTACGCCGGTCCGAAGGAGGCCGTCTTCCACGCCATCGTTCGGCGCAACTACGGCTGCACGCATTTCATCGTCGGTCGTGACCATGCGGGTGTCGGCTCCTACTACGACACGTACGCGGCCCACCGGATCTTTGACGAGTACGAGCCGGGCGAGCTGGGTATCGAGATCCTTCGCTTCGAGCACACCTTCTACTGCACTGCATGCGGCGGCATGGCTTCATCGCGGACGTGCCCGCACCCGGCGGCCGAGCACAAGACGCTAAGCGGCACCGCGGTGCGCAAGCTCCTGGCCGACGGCGAAGACCTGCCGCCCGAGTTCACGCGGCCCGAGGTGGCGAACGTCCTGCGCGAGGCGGCCAAGGAGGAGGCGACCGCTTGAGGTACTATCCCGTCTTCCTCGACCTTGCCGGGCAGCCCTGCATTGTCCTTGGCGAAGGCAAGTTCGCGATCGAAAAGGCAGCTTCGCTGCGTGAGGCGGGGGCCGATGTGCGCGTCATCGCATCGCGCGAGTACAGGACAGGCGATCTCGCCGGCGCCCGCCTCGTCGTCGATGCCAGCGAAGACCCAGAGGTCAACCGGCGCAGCTGGCAGGAAGCGGAGGAAGCCGGCATCCTGATCAACGTCGTCGACCGGCCGGCGCAGTGCCGCTTCATCGCGCCCGCGATCGTGCGGCGCGACCCGCTGCTGGTCGCCATCTCCACATCGGGCGAAAGCCCGTTCCTCGCTTCGGCCCTGCGCGCGCGGATCGAGCGCTGGCTGGGGCGCGAGTGGGGACCGTTCACCGCTCTGGTCGGCAACGTGCGGAGGCAGGTGCGCGAGCGCGGCGTGCCGATCGCACAGCAGACGCGCATCTTTCGCCGGATCGTCAACTCGGAGACGCGAAGTCTGATCCGGCTCGGCCGCCCCGACGACGCCGCGCACCTGGCCGTCGCCATCGCGCAGTCTGGCGCCGGCGGCACCGGCCGGGTCGCCCTCGTCGGCGCGGGGCCGGGTGACCCGGACCTTCTCACGTTTAAGGCTCGCGAGCTGCTCGCGGACGCCGACTACGTGCTCCACGACGCCCTGATCGCGCCCGAGACGCTCGCGCTGTGCGGACCGGACGCGCGGATCGAAGACGTCGGCAAGCGCGCGGGTCTCGAGAGCCCGCGGCAGGAAGACATAACAGCGCGCCTCATCGAGCTGGCGCGGGCGGGATGGGCCGTGGTGAGACTCAAGGGTGGCGACCCGTTCGTGTTCGGTCGCGGTGGCGAAGAGCTCGCCGACCTGGTCAAGGCGGGCGTCGAGGTCGTGGTCGTCCCGGGCGTGACCGCCGCTCTCGCGGCGCCCGCTGCCGCGGGCATCTCGGTGACGATGCGCGGCGTGGCCTCGTCGGTGGCGATCACCAGCGCGCAGGGCAGCCGCTCCATGGACCGGCTTCGCGCTCTTGCGCTCGCCTCCGACACCCTTGTGGTGTTGATGCCAAGGTCCAACCTGGCCGAAGTGGCTGCCGTACTGGCGGGTGCAGTCGGCGCCTCCCGCCCGGCGGCTGTGATCGGCAGCGCGACGCTCCCCAGCCAGCAGAGCGTCAGCGGACCCCTGGATCGCATTGCCCGTCTCGCCGATCAAGCAGCGATCGAAACCCCGGCCACGCTGGTCGTCGGCGACGTCGTCGCCGCGGCGCCGGCGCTGGCGGTGCTGCCAAACTCGTCTGTTGACGGTGGCTTCGTCTAGACGGTTTCGGCTGGGGACGCGGGGATCCCGACTGGCGCTCCTTCAGAGCCAGCTTGTGGCCGCGCGCCTGCGGGCCGAAGGCGTGGCGGTTGAGATGAAGACGATCGTCGCGGACGGCGACCTGCGGGCTCCCGACACACCCATCGGCGAGGGCATTTTTGTCACCGCCCTGGAGCGCGCGCTGCTGGCGGGCGAGATCGACCTCGCTGTGCACAGCGCGAAAGACCTTCCCCTGGAGGAGGAGCCTGCCCTGGTGATCGCCGCATACCCCGAACGGGCGGACGCGCGGGACGCGCTGGTGGCGCGCGGCCTCGAGCGCTCGGTCGACGACCTGGCCATCGGCGCCAAGGTGGGTACGGACAGCCCCCGGCGTGCCGGCTTCCTGCGCGCGCTGCGTCCGGACCTCGATGTGATCCCGCTGCACGGCAATGTGGACACGCGGCTGCGGCGACTCGAAACCGGCCATGCCGACGCGCTTGTGCTGGCCGCGGCGGGGCTGGACCGGCTCGGTCTCGGCGGCCGGATCGCGGTGCGCCTCGATCCTGAATCGATGCCGCCCGCGCCGGCGCAGGGCGCGCTCGCCGTGCAGGCACGTCGCGATGACCGCGAGGTCCTCGAGGTGCTCGCCAGGCATGATGACCCGAACGTGCGGGTCGCCGTGGTCGCCGAGCGCGCGCTGTTGAAGGCGATGGGAGGAGGGTGCCGAGCCCCGGTCGGAGCGGTTGCGGTGCAGGTCGATGGCGCGGTCGCGATGCTTGCCGGCGCGGTCACACCGGACGGCCGGTCCAAGCACGTGCTGCGTATCACGCACGAGATGGACCGCGAGTCGCTCTCGCGCTTGGTGTCTTTGGCCGCGCACGAGCTGAATCAATTCGTGCCGCTGCGTGGCCGCGCGGTCATCGACACACGGCCGGAGGCCGAAGACTCTGAGCGCGAGGCGATGGGCCGCGAGGGTTTCCGGGTCCTGCGGGTACCCACGATCGCGATTGGGCCCGCGGAACGAAACGGCGAGCTCGACCGCGTGAGGGCGCAAATCGGCGACTACGACTGGGTCGTCCTCACCAGCAAGCGTGGTGTGGCCGCTCTGTTCGACGGGCTCGAGGCGCCGCCGTCTAAGGTGCGGTGGGCTGCGGTTGGCGCGACCACCGCGAAGGCGCTGGCCGAGCGTGGCGTCCGGCTCGATTGCGTGCCCACTTCCGCGCGCGGGGATGCGATTCCGAGCGCGATGGCAAAAACCGGCTCGCTGCGCGGATGCCGCGTCCTGCTGGCTCGAGCGGATGCCGCCGACAAGATGCTGCCGAAAAAGCTCGAGGAGCTGGGCGCGAATGTGGACGACGTCATCGCGTATCGCACCATCACCGGGCCCGAGGCTTCACGTCGCGCCCTGGCCGATGCGCTGTCGGACGGCGATGTGGAGGCCATCATGTTCGCTTCGGGATCCGCGGTGCGAGGCGCGGTCGAGCTTGCCGGGCGGGACGCCGCCCGTGTCCGAGCATTGCAGGCAATCACGATCGGACCCAAGACGAGCGCCGTCGCTCGCGAGCTGGGGTTCCAGGTCGCTGCTGAGGCCGCCACGCGAGACCCGGAGGGTATGCGGGCGGCGCTGCGTCGAGTGTTTGATGAGGAGGTGGACAGATGGGTCGCATCGCAGCTCCAGCAGCCCACGTAAAGACGCCAGGGCCCGAGCGCCCGCGGCGCCTGCGGCGCACAGCGGCGTTGCGCTCGCTGGTACGCCAGACCCGGCTCTCGCCGGCGCAGCTGGTGATGCCGCTCTTCGTTATCGGCGGCCGAGACCGTTCCGATCCGATCGAGTCGCTTCCGGGACACGCGCGGCTCAGCGTCGACCGAGCGGTCAAGAAGGCACACGAGCTGGCCCAGCTGGGCGTGGGCGGCGTGATCCTGTTCGGGATCCCGGACGGCAAGGACGATGAGGGCGCCGGCGCGGCTGATCCCGCCGGACCCGTGCCCGCGGCGCTGCGGGCTCTCCGCGAGGCCGACCTTCCCCTTGTTCTGGCCGCGGACGTCTGCCTTTGCGAGTACACGACTCACGGGCACTGCGGCGTTATCCGCGACGGCGCGGTCGACAACGACGCCACGCTTCCGCTTCTGGCCGAAGCCGCGGTTGCGTACGCGGAGGCGGGGGCTGACATCGTCGGTCCCAGCGGGATGATGGACGGCCAGGTGGCCGCGCTCCGCACCGCCCTCGACGCCGAGGGGCACGAGAGCATCGCGATCATGGCCTACGCATCGAAGGCCGCTTCCGCGTTCTACGGTCCGTTCCGCGAGGCGGCCGGATCGGCTCCGGCCTTCGGCGACCGGCGTGGGTACCAGATGGACTACGCGAACGCACGCGAGGCGCTACGCGAGATGGAGCTGGACGTGCGCGAGGGCGCCGACATTCTCATGGTCAAGCCCGCCCTAACTTCGCTCGACCTTCTGGTTCGCGCACAGAGGCGATTCGACCTGCCGCTGGCGGCATATCACGTGAGCGGCGAGGTGGCGATGCTCGAGGCCGCCGCGGAGCGTGGCTGGCTCGACCGCCGGTCAGCTGCTCTCGAAGCGCTCACCGCGATCGTGCGCTCGGGCGCGGGGATTGTCATCACCTACCTGGCGGCCGATGCCGCGCGCTGGCTGCGCGAGGACGCCGGCCGTTGAGTGAAACGCAGTTCGTGCATGCGCTCGCGCTGGGCCTCGATCCGGCGTGGCGGCGGCTGCCCGATTCGCAGCGGCGAACGACATGCGCCGACTTCGTCTCATCGGTCGAGCAGGCGAGGGATGTCAAGACCTTCGCGTACACGATGGTCGGGCTCAAGCCCGGCATCGATCTCCTGTTGTGGCGGCTTGGGCCGTCTCTCGAGTCGCTCGAGGAATCCGCGGCGGCAGCCTTGCGCTGCGGCATGGGCACCTGGCTCTCGGTGAGGGAGAGCTTCGTCGGATTGATCCGGCCTTCGCAGTACGTGAAGAAGCCGACGCCGCAGGAGCAGTCGCTGTTCAGCGGCGAGCGTTCGCGCTACCTGATCGTGTATCCGTTCACGAAGTCGGCGGATTGGTACCTGACCGACCCGGACACCAGGCAGCGCGTGATGAACGAGCACATGAAGGTCGGCCACGGTTACCCGCAAGTGCGGCAGCTGCTGGCTTACTCGTTCGGCGTCGACGACCAGGACTTCGTGGTCGCTTACGAGACCGACGACCTGGCCGCGTTCGGCGAGCTCGTGCGCGCTCTTCGGTCCACCGAAAGCCGACGCTCGACGGTGCGCGACACGCCGATCCTCACCGGCATCCATCGCCCGCTCAGCGAGCTGGCAGAACTCTTAGGCGCGTGACCCCGAGCACACCACTTTTTCTCCGCGCCTGCAGGCGGGAGCGCGTGGAGCGCACGCCGGTGTGGCTCATGCGCCAGGCGGGACGATCACTGCCGGAGTACCGCGCTCTTCGCGAGCGATGGACCCTGGAGGACATCGTCTCGCAGCCCGAGCTCTGCGCCGAGGTCAGCCTGCAGCCGGTGCTAAGGCTCGGCGTCGATGCTGCGGTGATGTTCGCCGACATCATGCTTCCGCTGCGCGCGATGGGGATCGACTTCGAGCTCGTCGAGTCTGTGGGACCGGTGATTGCTGATCCGATCCGGACCGCATCCGCAGTAGAAGCGCTGCGAACGCCACCGGCGTCGGAGTTGGTGCCGCAGCTTGTCGACGCCGTGCGGATCGTTGCGCGCGAGTCGTCCGTTCCGGTCATCTGCTTCGCCGGCGGCCCTTTCACGCTCGCGAGCTACGCCATCGAGGGCCGGCCCAGCCGCGACTTCGTGCTGACCAAGCAGTTCATGTACAGCGAGCCGGCCGCGTTCGCGCTCCTGCTCGACAAGCTGGCCACCGTCATGGCCGAGTACCTCGGCGCGCAGGTTGCCGCGGGCGGGCAGGCGCTGCAGCTGTTTGACAGCTGGGTCGGGGCGCTGTCGCCGGCCGACTACCAGGCGCGCGTGCTGCCGTTCACGCGGCGAATCTTCGAGGCCACGCGCACCCTCAACGTGCCGACGATTCATTTCGGCACCGCGACCGCGGGGCTGCTCGAGCTGATCGCGACCTGCGGCGCCGATGTCATCTCTCTTGACTGGCGCATCGACCTCGACGCGGGCTGGGAGCGAGTCGGATACGGCCATGGGGTGCAGGGCAACCTGGATCCCGCTGTGCTGCTCGGCCCTGTCGAGGGTGTAGTGGCCGGGACTCGCCGCGTCCTGCGGCAGGCGGGTGGCCGGCCGGGCCACGTTTTCAACCTCGGCCACGGCGTGCTCCCGGGCAGCACGCTTGAGAATCTACAGGCGCTGGTCGAGACCGTGCGAGAGGGCGTCGCGGTCAATGCCTGAGCGAACCGCGATTCTTTGTATGGCCTACGGGAGCCCCGATGGGGAGGAGGGCGTCGAACCCTATTACACGCACATCCGCGGCGGCCGACCTCCGTCGCCGGAGGCACTCGCGGAGCTCCATGAGAGATACCGGACGATCGGCGGGTCGCCGCTGACCGCGATCACGCAAGCGCAGGCGCGGGCGCTGGCGGATCGGCTGGAGCTTCCGGTTTTCGCGGGGATGAAGCACGCCCCGCCGTTCATCGCCGACGCGGCCGCCGAGGCGCGGGCGGCGGGGATCTCACAGCTGGTTGGGCTGCCGCTCGCGCCCCACTACGCGGACATGAGCCTCGGCGCGTACGAAACATCGCTCCGCCATGCGTGGGACGGCGAGCTCGTCTTCATTCGCGGCTTTCACGATCATCCCGCCTTCATCGCCGCGGTCCGCACCGTGCTCGCGGAGGCGATGACGGACTTCGCGCCGGAGAGGGTTTACTTCACAGCTCACAGCCTGCCGGCCCGCATCGAGGCGGCGGGCGACCTTTATCGCGAACGGCTGCTGGAGAGCTGCCGGCTGGTCGCCGAGGGAGCTGGGCTGCGAGGCTGGGAGCTCGCTTTCCAGTCCGCCAGCCACACCGGCGAGCCTTGGCTGGGGCCCGACCTGCTGGAGTCGCTGGCGCACGCTCGTGTAAAGCGGGCGCTGGTCTGCCCGATCGGGTTTGTCGCCGACCACCTCGAGATCCTCTATGACATCGATGTGGAGGCGATATCGTTCGCACGCGAGCACGGAATGGAGCTGCGGCGGACGGCCTCGTTCAACGCCCGCCCGGAGTTCATCGACGCTCTGGCCGCGGTCGTTCTCGACGCGCTCAAGTCGGGCTCGCAGGCTCGAGCCCGCGCATAATTTCAAAGTTGTGTTCGGGGCGTTCCGCGTCGAAGCTGATGGTCGCGCGCGGGATTGGATGCGATCCCACGCCACCGAGGAGCCTCGCGTCCTCGCGTACGACGTCACGCGATGCTGCGGCGGCGGAAAGATATGCAGCGTCAGCGTCCGCGAGCGCTCGCGCAAGGACGACCGCAGGGACTTCGCCACCGCCGTC
This sequence comes from Chloroflexota bacterium, assembly GCA_005879945.1. GTDB lineage: Bacteria > Chloroflexota > Dormibacteria > Dormibacterales > Dormibacteraceae > UBA10449. The sequence goes on from VBHX01000138.1 coordinate 10,260, forward strand.
CTGAGTGATGGTTCGACGCTCCTGGTCGATAGTCGCGCGGCACGACGCTTGCCGCCTCGTTTCGGGCTCACCGTCCGCGGGCTCGGGCCATTCAAGCGGCTCGACCTCGATCTCAGCGGCGAGCAGTGGGGCGCCCTGCTCTACGACTGAGGCGGCCGCCTAGGGGGCCGGCCTCTTCATGGCCCACGGGCCGTACTTGATCAGTCCGACCAGCATCCATATGAACATCGCCAGGCTCAATAGGGAAAAGACCTCGCCTATGAGCACTCCCGCAATCGGGACCGGTGACGTGTCAGGGTTGCGGACCGTTGAGAGGTTGGTGAATGCACCGATCCCGCCGACGCCAAACAGCACCATGGCGGCCCAGAACATCCAACGCCAGCCGAGGTAGCTGCCGATTGCGGCCACCACTTCGAGGAGCGCGAAGAAGATGACGAATCCGTAGGCGAAAGCGATCCCGATGCTCACCGCCGTTTCGATGTCCGATCCTGCTGGAAGGCCCTGCGCCTTGATGGATCGCATCAGCGAGTCATGGTTGATGAACAAGAATGCCGAGGTTACCGAGTAGATGGCAGTTAGCGCGAAGAGCGCGGCTGCTGCAAGCTGCATGCGTCGCGTCCAAGGGGTGGGCTCGCGGTAACCCGGAGCCAGCGGTACCCACTGCTCGCCGTCCCATCTGAACTGGCCGTCGGCTGAGATCTGGCCGGCGGCAGTCGGAGCGCTGGGGTCCTGGCTCACAGCGCCTCAAGCCTAGACTGAGCGAGCGCATAGTGGCCGCCGCCGATGCGTCCGTCTAATCTGGTCTGGAGCATGGACGAGCCCCGCTATATATCAAAGGTAAGGATCGTTCGCGATCGCGGGCCGATACGCAGGGCCTACATTCCAGTCGAACCCGAGCCGGTATTTTTCGGCACCCACGACGAGGTCCGTGAGCACTACGGGACCGCCCCCGGTCAGTATCCGGACCACGCCACCACGCTCGACTACGTGGTCGCGGCCGCCGCCGGTTGACTCACTGGGACCCTGGGCGGCGCGCTGGAGGCGCGCGGGATCGATGCGAGCGAGGGCAAATTGAGCTCTGAGGCCGAGGGCGTGGTGGTCCTGGAGGACAAGGTGCTCGTCATCAAGCGGATCCATGTACGGTATCGACTCGAGGGCTGTCCGGACGACAAGCGCGAGGCCGCCGAACGCTCTCACACGTTCCATGCGAGCCGCTGCCCGGTCGCAAAGAGCATCGGCTCGTGCATCGACATCACCACAGAGCTCGAGTTCGCGTGAGGAGGTAGGAAGCTCATGGGTTTCATATCGCGCGGATTTCGCGGCAAGCGACGGGACACGGCGAGCAGCTCGCGATTGCCGCCGGGCCAGTACGTCGTCACCGACTATCCGGTCCTATCGGCCGGCCCCACACCGCGCATTCCGCTGTCCGAGTGGACGTTCGTCCTCGAAGGCGAGATCGATCAGCCCAAGAAATGGACGTGGGAGGAGTTTCGCAAGCTTCCTACCGAGCAGGTCACCAAGGACATCCACTGCGTCACGAAGTGGAGCAAGTTCGACACCGTTTGGACCGGCGTGTCGATTGACACGATCCTTGACGGCGTGGAAACGGCGGCCGAATACACAGTTCAGTTCTCTTACGGCGGGTACACGACCAACCTCATCCCACACCTCTACTTCTGGAAGAGCGCCAAGTGGATCCGCGGCATCCGGCTGGTCAACGAGGACCAACCTGGGTTCTGGGAGGTCAACGGCTACAACAATTACGGTGATCCCTGGCGCGAGCAGCGGTACTGGGGAGACTGACAAGCCGACGAGCACCCCCCAGGTGTTGAGGTGGCAGATCGGCAGCGTAGCCGAGCTGGTGCAGGAAACGCCGCGGGTGGCGAGCCTTGTTCTCGACGTGCCCGATTGGCCTGGCCACGACGCGGGCCAGCACGTGGATGTGCGGCTGACCGCCGACGACGGCTACCAGGCTGAGCGGAGCTACTCCATCGCGTCGGCGCCGGAAGATCGCCGGCTGGCGATCACCGTGGAGAGGCTGGAAGACGGCGAGGTCTCGCCCTATCTCGTCGGCGAGGTGCGCGCCGGCGACAAGGTGGAGCTGCGCGGGCCGATCGGCGGCTACTTCGTCTGGAAAGCGAGCGACGAGAGGCCGCTTCTTCTGGTTGCCGGCGGATCTGGAATCGTCCCGTTGATGGCGATGATCCGGCACCGCGCGGCCACTGGCTCGAAAACACCGACCAGGCTTCTCTATTCGTCACGTTCGCTCGAAGACGTCATCTACAAGGCGGAGCTGGACCGGCTGGCATCAGCGGGCGACGGACTGACCGTCGCCCACACGCTGACGCGGAAGCAGCCCGAGGGCTGGACCGGCTACTCGCGGCGGATCGACACCGCGATGCTCGCGGAAGTTGCGTGGCCGAAAGGACAGATGCCCATCGTCTACGTCTGCGGGCCCACGCCGTTGGTCGAAGGCGTGGCGAGTCTGCTGGTCGATATGGGTTACGGCCCGGCGTCCATCAAGACAGAGCGTTTCGGACCCACAGGAGGTTGACATGACCGTGCAGCAATCCGACTTGAAGCTCGACGGCAACGCGATCGGCGGCCTGCTGCGAGAGATCTTCACCATGGAGATGACCGCGGCGATAGGTACCTGCGCTCACTGCGGCACGCTGCATGCGGTCGGTGAGGTCGAGGTGTACATGAACGCGCCTGGCGTTGTCGTCCGGTGCCCTTCGTGTGGCGAAGTCCAGATGAAAGTCGTCCGGGGGCACGGCAAGTATTGGCTCGACCTGAGCGGCGTACGCTGCCTGGAGTTCTCCGCCGGTTAATCAAATCCCCTCTCCCCCTGGGGGAGACGGCTAGGGAGCGGGGCGTGAGCTCGACTAAAAGTCTCACCCGATTCCAAGCCTACTTTGAGGTTGGCGACCCAACATGCCTGGTATGAGCACAGGACGCACATTGCTGATCGCCTCGGCTGTTGCGGCGGCCATGGTTGTTGTCGGTGTCGTCGCGGCGTCGGCCGCGGGCAGGAATGGCCCTGCCACGAACATCCTGGCGGCAGCCTCGCCGACCCCGACCCCAACATTCAAGTCGAACGAGACCGCCACACACGAAGCCGCCGAGCCCGCCGCGCGCGAAACCGCCGAGAACAACGGCACGTTCCGGCCGGGTGGCGGCGCCGGAGGCCCTGGGCACTCCAACGAAACCTCGGCCCACGAAACCGGCGAGTCAGCGGCACAGGAAGCGGCTGAAAACGCCAGGGCGGCAACCTCGCCTACGCCGACCCCCTGACCGCCGCCAGGTCGATCGACCATGTCGGGTTGAAGTCGAGCCCGGTGAGGTCGCGCGTCGCCACGATCACCCGCCCGGGCTGATCGCCGGCGAAGCCCAGGCTGACGGTCGGGTTCTTGATCCCCGATGCCTTGAGCTCGGCCCGGGCCTTGTCGAGGTCGCGATGCGGCGCCGTCCAGGCCGGCAGGGCACCCAGCATCGGGCTCGGGAGCGGGCCATGATCGCTTCTGAAGGGGTCCCCGCGAGCTCAAGGCCTTGGCCTCCGAGTTCGTGGGGTTATCTGCATTCTGATCGACGCGGAGTATGGCGTCGAGGCGCGCCCGGCGCTCATTGGCATAATGGCCAGGGGTCCTATGGAAGAACACGAGCTTGGGATTGTTGGGCTTGCGACGATGGGGATGAACCTCGCGCGCAACCTCGCTTCACATCGAGTTCGAGTCGGTGTGTACAACCGCACTCGCGAGCGCACGGACGAATTCATGGCCGCGCATGGTTCCGAGGGCGATTTCCGCCCGGCCGCGACGTTGCAAGACCTCGTTCGCATCCTCACTCCGCCGCGAGCGATCCTGATCATGGTCAAGGCCGGGCAACCTGTCGACGATGCCATCGATTCGCTGACCACGCTTCTCGAACCCGGCGACACGATCATCGACGGGGGGAATTCTTTGTTTCACGACACACGGCGCCGCAATGCTGCGGCGGCGAGGGCCGGGCTTGGATTCCTCGGCATGGGCGTCTCCGGCGGGGAGGAGGGCGCGCTGCACGGCCCGAGTCTCATGCCGGGCGGCACACGCGAATCCTATGAGCACGTCGCGGAGATGCTGAACTCGATCGCGGCAAAGGTCGATGGCGTGCCGTGCTGCACGTACATCGGTCCCGATGGCGCCGGTCATTTCGTGAAGATGGTTCACAACGGCATCGAGTACGCGGACATCCAGCTGATCGCGGAGAGCTACGACCTCCTGCGTTCGGCGCTCGGTCTCTCGCCTTCGGAGCTTGCCTCGATCTTTCGCGAATGGAACGAGGGCAGGCTGCAGTCGTACCTCATCGAGATCACGGCCAACGTCCTCGCCAAGAATTCGGACGGCTCGGGCGAGGCGCTTGTCGATGCGATCGAGGACGAGGCCGAGCAGAAGGGAACCGGGAGATGGACCAGTGAGTCCGCGCTGGAGCTCGGAGTGCCACTGACGGGGATCACGGAGGCGGTGTTCGCGCGCGTGCTCTCGAGCCAGAAGGGCGAGAGGGTGAAAGCCTCAGGGGTCCTGAGCGGTCCGGCCGCGGGACACATGCACTACGACCGTGACATGGGTCTGGTCGACGACGTGAGGGATGCGCTGTACGCGGCCAAGATCGTCGCTTATGCGCAAGGGTTCGAGCACCTCGCGGCGGGATCTCGCGAGTATGAGTGGAACCTCGACCTCGGAGCCCTGGCGACGATATGGCGCGGGGGCTGCATCATCCGGGCCCAGTTCCTGGACCGCATCAAGGATGCGTATGTGGAGAGGCCTCGCCTCGCGAACCTCATGCTCGCGCCTTTCTTCCAGGAGGCTCTGGCCTCGGGGCAGGATGCGTGGCGCCGCGTCGTCAAGAGTGCGGTGGATCGTGGCGTGCCGGTGCCGGCGTTCTCATCGTCGCTCGCGTACTACGACGGCTACCGGCGGGCGCGCGGACCCGCGAACCTCATCCAGGGTTTGCGCGACTACTTCGGCGCACACACGTATCACCGTGTCGATCGTCAGGGGGCGTATCACACGCGCTGGGCGCAGGACGGCGCCGAAGTCAAGATCGATTAGCCGGCGCTGCTAAGGGATCTCTCCCCTCAATATCGTCGCCAGCACGTCCGGGTCGATGTTGCCGCCCGACACGACGGCGACGTATCGCCCTGGCCCGGCCAGGCCCTTGAGCCCTGCCGCCACCGCCGCACCGCCGGCGCCCTCCGCGATGACCGCCGCGTGTTGAGCCACATGCCGGATCGCCCCGGCGACCTCGGGCAGGGTCACCACGAGCGAGCCTGCAAGCAAGCGCGATGCCGGCGTCCACATCTCCTGCAGAACTTGCGGGCTCCCGATGCCGTCCACGAAGGTGGCGATGCGTTGGAACGGCACCGGTCCGCCTGCGGCGAACGCCGCGGCCAGCGGCGCCGCAGTATCGACCTCGCAGCCGTAGACGCGAACCTCGGGACGCAC
>VBHX01000139.1 GCA_005879945.1 Chloroflexota bacterium
CTAAGGTAGCGACTTTCCGGTTTCCTGAGCAGTCCCGCCAGACGTTGTAGCTCCGCGCTCAGGCCTGAACAGCGCCCCAGGGGTAGGGCGACTTCAAGGAAGGAGCGTATAGGGGTTTGGTTCCACTGCTCAGAGCGGTGGTCGCGTGGACCATCGTGCTGGCTAGCGTCATCCTGCCGCGCCTCGGTTCGCCCTCAGTTGCGCCTACCGCCGAAGTGACCCAGCTGAGCTCGTTCGACCGTACGTCGGCCCTCAGCGAGTCCAAGGCGAAGCGCACGCAGGCGGCCCAGGACGTCCAGGTGCAGCAATGGAGCTCCGAGCTCGCCCAGGGGCTGGCCCAGTACCAGGCCGAGCAGGAGAAGCTCGCCCAGGCGCAGGCGGTGGCGGCCGCCGAGGCCGCGGCCAACAACCACCCGCCTCCGCCCGCGTGGATTGGAAAGATCATCAACGACGCCTTCAGTCCGCTAGGGCAGGCTGCGGTTACGTGGGCGTTAAGGATCGCCTGGTGCGAGTCGCGCTACCACCCGAACTCGGTCAATTCGGACAGCGGCGCGTCCGGGCTGTTCCAGTTCATGCCGAGCACGTGGTCGGGCACACCCTGGGCAAGCCAATCGCCGTTCGACCCCGTGGCCAACGCCAACGCCGCGGCCTGGCTGTACAGCCACTACGGCCCGGGCCGGTGGTCCTGTAAGTAAGCTCGGACTCCCCTCACCGCCGCTACGCGGCGGAGCTCCCTGCGGGGCGGGGAGCAGATAGCTCTCCCCTCGCCGCCGCTACGCGGCGGAGCTCCCCGCGGGGCGGGGAGCAGATAGCTCTCCCCCCACCGCCGCTGCGCGGCGGAGCTCCCCGCGGGGCGGGGAACAGATAGCTCTCCCCCAACCGCCGGTGCGCGGCGGAGCTCCCCACGGGGCGGGGAGCAGATAGCTCTCCACCCACCGCCGCTGCGCGGCGGAGTTCCCCGCGGGGCGGGGAGCAGATAGCTCTCCCCTCACCGCCGCTGCGCGGCGGAGCTCCCCGCGGGCCGGGGAGCAGATAGCTCTCCCCCTCACCGCCGCTACGCGGCGGAGCTCCCCGCGGGGCGGGGAGCCTTTTCCTCCCCGCCGTGCGGGGAGGGTGGCGCGCAGCGCCGGGTGGGGAGACCCGGGCTTAGTCTTCCGCCGCTACGGCAACTTGCAGCTGATAGATCGGCTGCTTGGAGGTCGAGCCCTTGAGCTGAAGCGGCTCGAACTCGATCACCTCGAGCCCGTGCGGCAGCGAGCCGCGCGTCGTTTCGGACATCAGCACCTTGGCCGGTCTCACCTTGGACAGATAGGCGCTGTTGTTCACCGGCACGCCAATGAGCGTGAACTCGAGCCGGCGCCGAGATCCGACGTGCCCCGCGACCACCTCGCCGGTGTCGAGACCGATCCCGACCGAGATCGACGGCCTCCCCGTCTCGACAAGCTCGCGATTCAACCGGTCGATCTCCCGGATCATCGCCCTGGCGGCGCCCAGCGCGCGCTCAGCGTGGTCGGACATCGGGTTGGGCGCACCGAACACGACCATCATCCCGTCGCCCTGGAACTTGTCGATGTTGCCGCCGTGCTCGAGGACAACCTCGATCATCCGGCTGAAGTAGTCGTTGAGGAAGAGGACCAGTTCCTCGGCATCCATCGTCTGCGACAGGGCTGAGAAGCCTGCGATGTCGGAGTTGAGCACCGTTACCTGGCGGCGCTCGCCGGGCAGAAGCGGGTTGATGAGGTCCGAGCGCTCCAGCACATAGTCGGTGACCTGCTTGTTGACATGTAGCTCGAACAGTTGGCGAAGGAATTCCGACCGCTCGTACTGGCGCGCGTTGTCGATGGCGACCGCCGCGAGGTCCGAGATCGCCTGCAGGAATTCCTTGTCCTGCTCTTCGAAGATCGAGGCGCGAAACGGGTTGTCGACGTAGACCGCGCCGATGACCTTGTCCTTGGTCACGAGCGGCACGGCGATGATCGAGCGCAGGTTCTGGAGGATCACCGACTGCTGGCCCTTGAACCGGTCATCAAGCGTGGCGTCCGTCGCCACTACCGCCTGGCCGGTTTTGACCACCTGCTCGATGACGGTTCTCGAGCCGAGGAAATGCCGCGACTTCTCGAGGTCGGCCTCGCCGCCCGACATGCGTACGGACATGGTCCCCATGACGGGGTCGACGAGCACGATGAACCCGCGCGAGGCCTTCATAAGGGTTATCACCCGATCCATGACTTTGCGGAGCACGACGTCCAGGTCGAGCGATGAGCTGAGATCGCGCGCGAGCTCGTAAAGGAGGTGATCGCGCATGCCGAAATCGACCTGGCGGGCCATATTGCTGGCCCAGTTTAACGGCGCAGTTCGTGATTCCTTCCCTCTTAAGGACGCTCCGCGAGTGAGCTTTCACAGCGGCGGGTAAACTCGATTTCCCGTGGTTCCAGCAGAAGCACTCACCCCCGACGTCGAGGCTCTACTCTCGCGTCTAAATCCGCCTCAAATCGAGGCCGTGACGCACGGCGAAGGCCCGCTTTTGATCTTCGCCGGGGCCGGCAGCGGGAAGACCCGGGTGCTCACTGCTCGCATCGCGTACCTCATCGCCACGCGCAGGGTCTGGCCCGACCGCCTGCTCGCGGTCACGTTCACGAACAAGGCCGCGCGGGAGATGCGCAGCCGCGTGGGGGCGCTGGTGGGCGAGGCCGCGGACAAGATGTGGGTGGGCACCTTCCATGCCACGGCGGTCAAGGTCCTCCGCCGCGAGGCGGCGCGGATCGGCATCGTGCCGAGTTTCGTCATCTTCGACGAGGACGACACGCGCGCCGCGTTGAAGCGGGTGCTGGATGAGTTGAAGCTCGACCCCAAGCGCTACCCGATCCCGGGTCTGAGCAATGCGATCTCGCAGGCGAAGAACGAGCTCAAGCGGCCTGAGGACTACCCGAACCGCAGCTACCACGACGAGATCGTGCGGCGCGTGTACGAGTCGTACCAGGAGCTGCTCAGGCGCTCGGGCGGGCTCGACTTCGACGACCTGATCATGAAGCTGGTCGAGCTCTTCAATACCGATGAGGAGGCGCTCGCCAAGTGGCGTGACCGCTTCCGCCACGTCCTCGTCGACGAGTACCAGGACACCAACCGCGCGCAGTACGTGCTCGTCAACCTCCTTGCCCAGGAGCACCGCAACGTCGTGGTCGTCGGCGACGACGATCAGTCCATCTATCGGTTCCGTGGCGCCGACGTGCGCAACATCCTCGATTTCCGCAAGGACTATCCCGACGCACACGTGGTCCGCCTCGAGCAGAACTATCGCTCCAGCCAGGCCATCCTCGACGCCGCCTACCAGGTCATCCGCACCAACCCCGAGCGGGCGGAAAAGAAGCTGTGGACCAATCGCGCCGGCGGCGAGAGGGTGATGGCCACGCAGGCTTACAACGAGATCGAGGAGGCGGAGTTCGTGGCCGACGAGATCGAGCGGCTGCGCAAGACCGAGCAGCGCGGCTACTCCGACTTCGCGATCCTCTACCGCACCAACGCGCAGTCGCGGTCCTTCGAGGATGTGCTCGCGCGACGACGCATCCCGTACCGGCTTGTGGGAGGCGTTCGATTCTGGGAGCGGCGCGAGGTGAAAGACGTCGTCGCCTATCTCCGCTTCTGCTTCAATCCCAAAGACGCGATCAGCTTCGGCCGCATCGTATCGGTGCCGTCGCGCAAGATCGGCAGCGTCACCGTCGACGCGCTGAGCGCCTTCTCGCGTGAAAGCGATTCCGACCTGCTTTCGCTGCTGGCCGATCCGGCGCGGGTGCCGGGCCTGCCGCGGCCGGCCATCGAGCCGCTCAAGAAATTCCGCGCGCAGCTCGAATCACTACGAGCGGTGATGGGAGTATTGCGGCCCAGCGAGCTGCTCGACCATGTGGTCGAGGTCATGGGCCTCCGCCAGCACTACCTCGACGGCACCCCGCAGGGCGAGGCCCGGATCGAGAACATCAACGAGCTCCGCGGGTTAGCCGAGAGCTTCGACGACCGCGAGCCCGCTCAGGGCCTGGAGGACTTCCTCGCCGAGGTCGCGCTCGTCTCCGATGTCGACGCTTATGACGAGAACGGCGAGGGTGTGACGTTGATCACTCTTCACATGGTCAAGGGCCTGGAGTTCCCGGTCGTGTTCATGGTTGGAATGGAGGAGGGCTTGCTGCCGCACCAGCGCGCGCTCGAGGAGCACGACGAGAATCCCTCGGTCGTCAGCGCCACCACGGAGATGGCCGAAGAGCGCCGCCTCTGCTACGTCGGGATGACGCGTGCCAAGGACCGCCTGTACCTGAGCTGCGCATTCCGCCGTCACCTGTATGGACGCTCGCAGCCCGCCTTCCCCAGCCGGTTCCTGACCGAGATCCCGCAATCGATGCTCGCGGCGCCCCGCGGCAGCGCGCCCGTTGCCCCGCCGCGCCAGGGCTACCGCGAGCGGTACCAGGAGCGGCAGGTGCAGGCAGCGCCCGCCGCGCCGCCGGTGCAGCGCTTCTCGAGCGGCGACCGCGTTTCTCACCCGGCATTCGGCTCGGGCACGGTGGTGAAGAGCACACTCACGCGCACCGACGAGGAGCTGGTGATCAAGTTCGACAAGGTGGGCCTGAAGATCCTGTCGGGCATGCTCGCCCCGCTGACGAAGTGACCAAGAAGAAGAAAACGGCCAAGGTGGCCGAGCCGTCGGCCCGCGCGCAGGAATTGCGCGAGCAGATTCGCCATCACGAGCACGCGTACTACGTGCTCGACCTCCCGGAAATCTCCGATGCCGAGTTCGATGCTCTCTTCCTCGAGCTACGCCGCCTGGAGGAGGAGAACCCGAAACTCATCACGGCCGATTCGCCCACGCAGCGCGTCGGCGGCGAGGCTTCGGAACAGTTCGCGAAGGTTCGCCACCGCTCACCGATGCTGAGCCTGCAGAACGCGTTCGACGAGGACGAGATCCGGGCCTTCGACCGCCGCGTGCGCGGAGCCATTGGCGGCGACGTCCATTACTGCGCCGAGCTAAAGATCGACGGCCTCGCGATCAGCCTCACCTATGAGCACGGCCGCCTGATCCGTGCTGCCACACGCGGCGATGGCACCGTTGGCGAGGACGTGACTGCCAACGTGCGCACGATTCGTAGCGTTCCGCTCAGCGTTGAGCCGGTGGCCGGCCTGCCCGACGTGTTCGAAGTTCGCGGCGAGGTCTACTTTCCGATCGCCGCCTTCGAGCGGCTTAACGCGGAGATGGAGGCGCAGGGCAAGGCTCGTTACGTCAACCCACGCAACACCGCCGCGGGCAGCGTCCGCCAGATCGACCCCACCGTCACAGGCTCGCGAGACCTGCAGACATTCATGTACACGCTCGACCCTGGCGGGCCCTGCCGGTCGCAGTGGGATGTGCTCACCACCCTGGCCAAGATGGGATTCCGCGTCAACAAGCATCGGCGCCGCCTGACGGGCATCGACGAGGTGCTCGAGTATCACGCGGAGTGGCAGCGCAAACGCCACGAGCTGGACCACGAGATCGACGGTGTCGTGATCAAGGTCGACCGTTTCGACCAGCAGCTGGAATTGGGGTTCGTCGCGCGCTCGCCGCGCTGGGCAATCGCGTTCAAATATGCGCCCGAGGAGGCGGAGACCGAAGTCGAGGAGATCGCTTGCTACGTGGGCCGCACCGGTGTGCTCACGCCTGTCGCTCACCTGAAACCGGTGATCGTCGGCGGCGTCACGGTGCGCAACGTGACCACGCACAACGAGGACCAGGTCAACGAGAAAGGCGTCTACGTAGGAGCGCGCGTCGTCATCCACCGCGCCGGCGACGTCATCCCCGAGATCGTGAGCGTGAAGGAGCCCAAGCAAGGCTGGCGCATGCCGGCCAAGTGCCCGGTGTGCGGGGGAGAGGTGGTACGCGAGGAGCCGTACATCGCGCATCGGTGCATCAATCCCTTCTGCGCCGCGCAGCGGCTCGAGCGCGTGCGGCACTTCGCCAGCCGCGGCGCGATGAACATCGACGGCCTCGGTTACGCAACCATCAACCAGCTCATCGAGCGCAAGTGGGTCGTCGACCCGAGCGACCTCTTCCGCCTTACCAAGGAGCAGGTTGTCCAGCTCGAGGGTTTCGCCGACAAGTCGGCGCAGAAGCTGCTGACGAGGATCGCCGACAGCCAGCGACCTCCGCTCGGCCGCTTCCTTTATTCGCTCGGCATACCGCAGGTCGGCGAGGCGACCGCGGAGCTGCTCGCGGCCGAGTTCGGCACCATCGACGCGCTGCGCTCGGCGACGCTGGAGCAGATCGACGCGGTCGAGAGCGTCGGCTCGAACATGGCCAACGAGGTCCGCATGTACTTCGAAGGGCATGGCGGCGAGCTGGTCGGGCGCTTGATCGAGGCCGGCGTGCTTCCGCAGGCGATGGAGGCTCCGGGCGACGGACCGTTTACGGGCAAGACGTTCGTTTTCACCGGGACGCTCGAGACGATGGGCCGGCCCGACGCAGAAGCCCTCATTCGCGGGCTCGGCGGCAAGGCCGCGTCGAGCGTGAGCGCCAAGACGGACTATGTGGTCGCCGGGCCGGGGGCTGGCTCGAAGCTCGAGAAGGCGCAGAAGCTGAAGCTCAACATCCTCGACGAGCAGCAGTTCCTGGAGCTGATCCGAGACAAGTAGAGAGAGGTCGGAAGGCTGGAGTGTCTATCGCTTCAAGGACGGCAAGGTGGTCGAGCACCGGGGCATGAACGACAGGTACGGACTCGCGATGCAGCTGGGAGCGATCAAGCGATAAGAGGTCGGTCGAAGCTTGAATTAACGGCCAATTAAGCTTGTCTCGTGCCACTTACTCGCGCGCAGGTCCGCCATGTCGCGCAGCTGGCGCGAATTGGCCTCGAGGCGGGCGATGAGGAGTTCTATGCCGACCAGCTGAGCGGCATCCTCGAGCACATCGACCGGCTCCAGGAGGTCCCGACCGACGACATCGCGCCGACGGCGCAGGTGGTCGAGGTCACCAACCCGCTGCGTGAAGATGTGCCGCGCCCGGGCTTGACGCAGGAGGAAGCGCTCGCCAACGCTCCGGCGCCGGTCAACGGCTTCTTCCGCGTGCCGTCGATTCAAGAAGAAGCATGAGCGAGCTGACCGAGCTGACCATCAGCGAGGCGGCGCGGCTGCTGCGCCTGCATTCGATCTCCGCCGGCGAGCTCGTCACCGCGCACGTCAAGCGGATCGAAGATATCGATCCGCTGGTGAGGGCGTACCTGCGGTTCACGCCTGAGCTGTGGGAGAAGCAAGCGGACGAGGCCGACCAAAAGCTGAGTCGTGGTGAAGGCGGCCCGCTGACCGGAATCCCGGTTGCGGTCAAGGATGTGCTGTGCGTCAAAGGTGTCGAGACGACGGCCGGGTCGCGGATATTGCGCGGTTTCAAGCCGCCGTATACAGGTACAGCAGTCGGGCGGCTCTTCGAAGCGGGCGCCGTCATGCTGGGCGTTACCAACTGCGACGAGTTCGCCATGGGCAGCTCGACCGAGAATTCCGGCTACTTTCCCACGCACAACCCCTGGGATCTCGACCGTGTGCCCGGGGGCAGCTCGGGCGGAAGCGCCGCGGCGGTGGCGGCGGGCGAGGCGATGATCTCGCTGGGCACCGACACCGGCGGGTCCATCCGCCAGCCCGCCGCGGTGTGCGGCGTCGTGGGGATGAAGCCGACCTACGGCCGCGTCAGCCGCTACGGGCTGATCGCGTTTGCCTCGAGCCTCGACCAGATCGGTCCGTTCGCACGCTCGGTCGAGGATGCGTCGTTGGTCCTCGAGGCGATGGCGGGATACGACCCGCTCGACGCCACCAGTGCCGAACGCCCCAACGATGTCCGGCGAGATTTCGACAAGGGCGTCAAGGGCATGCGGCTCGGCGTTCCGTACGAATACACGCAGGTTGAGGGCATGGAGCGCGGCGTCGCAGACGCCGTTGACGTCGCGATCAAGACCCTCGAAAAGGCCGGCGCGGAAATCGTGGAAGTGAATCTCCCGCACACCGATTACGGGCTGGCGGCCTACTACATCATCGCCCCGGCCGAATGCTCGTCCAACCTGGCGCGGTTCGACGGCGTCAAGTACGGGATGTCGGTGCAGGACGTCGACAACATCACCGAGATGTACATGCGCACACGGCGCGAGGGCTTCGGGACTGAAGTCCGGCGCCGGATCATGCTCGGCACCTACGCGCTGTCGAGCGGCTATTACGACGCGTACTACCTGAAGGCGCAGAAGGTGCGCACGCTGATCAAGCGCGACTTCGACGACGCCTTCAGTAAATGCGACGCCATCGTCAGCGCCACGTCACCCGTGGTCGCATTCCCGCTCGGGTCGCGCACGGAAAATCCGCTGTCGATGTACCTCTGCGACGTGCTCACGCTGGGTGGGAACCTCGCCGGCCTGCCGGGCATCAGCGTGCCGTGCGGAATGTCGCAAGGACTGCCGGTGGGGCTGCAGGTGCTTGCGCCGCAGTGGCGGGAGGACGTCGCCCTGCGTGTGGCGCGGGCGTACGAGGCGGCTAGCGGAGTGCGCGCCGAGGTGCCCAGCCCCCGCTCCCCGCAGGGGAGAGGGTAGAGGAGAGGGGCGTGAGCTGGAACGTCGTGATCGGCATGGAGATCCACGTCCAGCCACGGACGCGGACGAAGATGTTCTGCGGCTGCGCCGTCGGCCAGCTCGGCGACCCGCCCAACTCGAACGTCTGCGAGATCTGCCTGGGCATGCCGGGCGTGCTCCCGGTCATCAACAAAGCGGCGGTCGAAGCCTGTCTGAAGACTGCCCTGGCCCTCAAGTGCGAGATCCCGATCCACACCAAGTTCGACCGCAAGAACTACATGTATCCCGACCTCCCCAAGGGCTACCAGATCAGCCAGTACGACCTGCCGATGAGCGTCAACGGCTTCCTGGAGGTGGGGGGGCGGAAGGTCCGCATCCGACGGGTCCACCTGGAGGAGGACACGGGCAAGCTCATACATGCCGGCGACAAGCTGAACAAGGCCTGGGAGTCGTTCGTGGACCTCAACCGGGCCGGCGTGCCGCTGATGGAGATCGTCAGCGAGCCGGACATTCGGGGGGCCGACGAGGCCCGGGACTATGCCCAGGAGCTGCGAACTCTACTGAGGACGATTGGCGCCTCGGAAGCCGAAATGGAAAAAGGTCAGCTTCGGTGCGAACCGAACATCTCCATCAGGCGTTATGACTCCGATGACCTGGGCGTAAAGACCGAGCTCAAGAACATAAATTCATTCCGCGCGCTGCATCGCGCGATTGAGTTCGAGATCAAACGCCAGATACAGGTCGTCGAATCAGGCGGCACGGTAGTGCAGGAGACAAGGGGCTGGTCGGAGTCGGAGCAGCGGACCTTCTCCCAGCGGAGCAAGGAATTCGCCGAGGATTATAGGTACTTCCCCGAACCCGACCTCCCGCCCCTGCAACTGGACCGGGCGTGGATCGAAGACCTGCGTCGGGAGCTTCCGGAGCTCCCCGGCTCGCGGCGGGCGCGGCTGGTCGCTCAGTACGGCCTGCCGGTCGCTGACGCCGCGCTGATCGCCGCCGACCGCGACCTCGCTGACCTCTTCGAGGCCGCGGCCAAGACCAGCGGCGACAACAAGCGGACGGCCAACTGGGTTATCGGCGAGGTGGCACCCAGCGGTAGGCTCCCCTCCCCAATCCACCTCGCCGAGATAGTAACGCTCGTCGGCACGGGGAAGATCACTCGCGACCAAGGCCGCGAGGTGCTCGCCGAGTCGATGCGAGATGGCGCCTCGCCGGCCGAGATCGTCGCCACGCGCGGGCTGTCGCAGGTCAGTGACCCGGCCGCGGTTCGCGCCACGGTCGAGGCGGTCCTCGCCGACAACCCCAAAGCCGTCTCCGACTACAGAGCCGGCCGGGTTCGAGTGATCGACTTCCTGGCGGCGCAAATCATCAAGCGGGCCCCGCAGGTCGACCGGGCGCTCGCCAACGAGCTGCTGAAAGAGCTGCTCAGGTAGCAGGCGCCTGGCCCGCGCCATCGCGCTGATCCTGCCCCTCTCGCTCGACACGTTTGCGATCGCCGCCGCGCTGGGAATGACCGGCCTGACGGGCGGCCAGCGCATCCGCTTCGGCCTGTTGTTCGCCGCGTTCGAGGGCGGGATGCCAGTGATCGGGCTCCTGATCGGCGCCGGGCTTGGCCAGGTGATCGGCGGTTGGTCGGAGTACGTTGCCATCGCGGCTCTGGCAGGTCTCGGCGCCTACATGCTGTTCGGCCTAGAGGATAAAGACGAAGCGCGGGTTCAGGGCCTTCTACATAGGGGTGGTTTTGCCGTGGTCGGGCTCGGCCTCAGCATCAGCCTGGACGAGCTCGCGATCGGCTTCACCCTGGGGCTGCTGAACGTGCCGGTCGTGCCGACGATCGCCCTGATCGCGGCCCAGGCGTTTGCCGTCTCGCAGGTGGGGTTCGCCCTTGGCGGAAGGATTGGGGAGGCCACCCGGGAGGGCGCTGAGCGGCTTGCGGGCGCGGTTCTGATCCTGATCGCGGCCGCGCTGCTAGTGGCGCGAATCCTCGGGCACACTGTATAGGAGGAAATGAAGGGAGCGCTTCTGGGGCTGTTGGTGCTCCTGGCTGGGTGCGGTACGCTCGAGGTGCCGCGCACCGGAATCATCAGCCCGCCCTCCGACGTGCTGGCGCGCTGGCAGAACTTCCCAGTTGACCAGCAGCCGCGGCCAATCCTCCTCCTGGGCGCCTCCCTGTCGGAGTGCGCAGAGCTGGCGCCCACATTTCAGCCTTCGACGCAATCTCCGGGACAGGCCACTGCCAGCTGGGCGGACGGAACCGTTCGAACGTATGCGGCCATCTCTGAGGCAGACGCGATCAGAGCCATGCGAACGGTCCGCCAGAGCTGCCCGCTCATAACGGCTCTGCCTGTGACCGCAGGCCGTTTCGGAACGATCAGCTTTCACACCGATCGTGGGCTATCGATCATGTCCGCCTGGCTGTTCACGGGCGGCGTCGCAGAGGGACATCCGGTAGGACAGCTTGCGTATCCAGCGCTGCCGCAAACGGCCTTCTGGGGTACCGACCTCGCACCCGCCGGACCCATAAGCGACGCGATCGTGAGCATGAGCGGCCGGACGGTCGCCTACTACTTTCTGGGCGGGCCGCCGGAAGGACCGTGCGCAGAGGATTACAAGGCGGTCGTGGCTGAGTCACCGCAGGCGGTAGCCATCGCCATTCAGTCCAATCCCGGCCGCCCGCTGGCCGGCCCCTTCGCCTGTGAGCGCTGGAGCGACATGCGTTCGGTCACAGTGCAGCTGTCCACTCCGCTGGGCGGGCGCGTGGTCATCGACGCGGCGGGCGGCGTGGTCGAGGCGTGCTCCGAAGCGGTTCGCGGTTGCTTTTAGCTCGCTGCCCTTCTCGAAAGGTACGTGCTGTAAACGAAGAGGACCACGCCCGCCAGGTACGTTGTCATTGCGGCAAGGACGAGGACACCGCCGATGTCCTCGGGCACGATCGGGGTGAACCCCACCGCCAGGATCGAGATCCCGAGTGCCACGCCAGCCCAGCCCTGGAGATGGGTAACCCGCGGCGTGACCGTCCGCAGCGGCCAGAGCATCCAGTCCTGCCACCAGGCTGGGAAGTTGCCTCGCCAGATGAGGTACAGGCCGGCGCCCAGGAAAATCCCTCCCAATACGGAAGCAACGGCAATAACCACGTACATAACCACCCCGGCTGGCCATTCTAGCCATCCCCGGACTTGGGCGGCGACTCCCGGTAGCCTTGTCGCGTGCCCCTGCCGCCCGACCTACACGTGCATACCGAATGGTCGTGGGACGCCCCGATCGGTCATATGGAGCGGTCCTGCCGCCGGGCAATCGAGCTCGGGCTGCCTGCGATCGCCTTCACGGAGCACGCGGACTGGGCTTTGGTGCACAAGGGACAGCATGCGGTCGACATCGAGACCAGGTGCACGGGTCCATCCACTGCATCCGGTTCGGGGGCGAGATGATCGACGCGAGCCAGTTTCGTGACAACGCGGGCCTGGACTTTCCCGCCGCCGTGCGCGAGTACTTCCGCGAGACGCTGGCGATGGTCGACAGCGGCCAGCCCTTCGAGACCCTCGCGCACCTCGACTATCCGAAGCGCTACTGGCTTTCGGGCGCTGCCCCCTACCGCGAACAGGATTACGAGGGCGAAATCCGAGGCATCCTCAAGGCGGCCGCGCGCACGGGTCGCGTGCTGGAGGTGAACACGAGCCGCGGCCAGATCCTATGCCCGGACATCACGGTTGTGCGCTGGTGGCGCGAGGCGGGGGGGCAGGCAGTTCAGTACGGGAGCGACGCGCACCAGCCAGACAAGGTCGCGGAAGGCTTTGCGATCGCCACCCAGATGGTGGAGGCCGCTGGCTTCAAGCCCGCGTCCGATCCAACGGGCCACTGGCGCCGGTGATTCTCCGGCCGGTGTCACCAGCGCACGGCGGAGCCGCCATCGCCCGCGACGAGGGCAAGGTATGGCTTGTCAACTACGCGCTGCCGGGCGAGGTGGTGGAGGCGGAGCCACGAGGCAAGCAGGGCGGCGTGGCTGTGGCGAACGCCACCCATGTCCTCGAGCCTTCGCCCCATCGCGTCGCGCCGAAATGCCCGCACTTTGGTGAGTGCGGTGGGTGCCAGCTGCAGCACGCCGCATACGCGCATCAGCTCGAGCTCAAACGCCAGGTGGTCGAGGAAGCCTGGGCGCGCGCCGGCCTGCGGTTGCCGCCGGACACGCCTGTGCTCGGCATGGACGACCCGTGGCGTTACCGGATCCGGGGCGAGTTCGAAGCAGTGCCCACGCCCGCCGGTTGGCGCTTTGGGTTCCACCGCCTGCGCTCGCATTCGGTGCTGGCGATCGATACCTGTCCGATTCACGATCTGCGCATCGAGCAGGCCCTGCCCGCGTTCGCACAGGCAGCGAATGACCTGAGGCTCACAGACCTGCAGAACCTGCTGCTCACGGCCGAGCCCAACGGGCGCGGATTGCTGTGGCGGCTCCGACACAAAGGCCGCGAGCCGGTCTGGCCGCGGGACGAATTCGCGCAACGGGTGGCCGAGCTCCTGCCTGACCAGGTTTTGCTCGATGACGCCATGAGCCTCGGGTTCTGGGGTCTCACGTTTCGCGTCCGCAGCGACACCTTCGTGCAGACGAACTACCGGCAGATGCTCGCCCTCTATGAGACGGCGCTGGAGATGCTCGGCGACGTGGCCGGACAGCGGGTGCTGGACCTGTACGCCGGCATCGGCACGATCTCCGTCGCCGTCGCGCGCCAGGCGGCGGGCGTGACCGCGATCGAGGAGAATCCTCGCGCAATCCAGCTCGGCCGTCTCAACGCCCGGATCAATTCGGCGAAGGTTGAATACCTGCCGGGGAAGGTCGAGACGGCGCTTCGCAGCGTGCGCCTCGGGCAGCACGCAGCTGCGGTGCTGGATCCTCCGCGCGCAGGCTGCGAACCGGCGGCGCTGGCTGAGATCCTTCGCCTCGGGCCCGAGGGGCTCGTCTACATCTCATGCGAACCATCGACCCATGCCCGCGACCTCATCGCCCTCGTGCGTGGCGGCTATCGGGTGCGGCGGGCGGCGATCGTGGACATGTTTCCGCAGACTTACCACATCGAATCGGTGGCGCTACTGCAGCGGAGTTGAAAACAATTAGAGAACACCGACCGCGAGCCCGAAGCTCACAACCATCAAGGCCGCCTGGCTGACCCGAACCTAGAAGAGGT
>VBHX01000140.1 GCA_005879945.1 Chloroflexota bacterium
GACTTCGAAGTGGCGTTCCGGCTGGTGAGCCGCTCAGCGTTTCTGCTCGCGCGCCAGCTGGGACGCAGCACAGAGGAATCGATGGACATCGTGCAGGACGCAGCCCTACGCGGATGGCGCTATCGGTCGACGAGGACTGGGGACTTTCGGGCCTGGTTCCTCGCCATCGTCTATCGCTTGAGCTGCCGGCGGACCTCTTCGTGGCTGCCGCTGCCCGCGAACTGGGACCGGCCGGCATTGGACACCTTCACGTCCTCGATCGATCCGGAGCTGGTCGACGCCCTTCGGGAGCTGCCGATGCGGCAGCGGGCGGCGCTCTGGCTGCGCTACTGCGACGACCTGTCGGTCGCCGACGTGGCCCGGATCATGCGGTGCAGCGATACGGCGGCCAAGCAGCTTCTGCTCCGCGGGCGTGACGCTCTGCGCTCACGCCTCACGTCTCGATTGAAGGAGGATCTCAGATGACTCAGCCCGCCACGCTCGAGGAGGTCGAGGACCGACTTCGTGGGCTCCCGGAATCGCTCGTTGTCGATCTCGAAGATGCTCGAGCGATCACGCGCATCGCCCAGCTGCGAATTCCTATCAAGCAGGGCGCCAAGACACAACACGCCCTCCCGCTTCTGCGGTCGAGCGCGATTGGTATGACGGTCGCGATTGTGATGCTCTTGAATGTTGTCGCCGCCTACTACGCGCCCACATACAGTCGAGCCTTGGCCGACGCGCCGGGCATCGGCGGACCATCGAGCAAGGTCCTCGCCGCGTTCGGGCTCAGCGCCAGTAACGTGACACCGGTTAGCGACGTCGCGTCCTCCTCCGGCCACACTCTACGCATGGCGGCAGGGTACGCAGACGGCCTGCGGACAGTCCTCTTCGTCTCGATAGACGGCAAGGGGCTGGACGGCAATCCGAAAGAGTTCGGGATGAACGCCGGCGACTATGGTCTGGGCGGATTCACCCTGACCGATCAGTTCGGCCGCAACTACACGCCCAGCGGAGTGGGCGGTCCTACGATGCTTCCGTTCACCCCGCTGGCCTGGCCGGCTTCGCGTGTCGGTGCGCGCTTGACCCTACATGTGACCAGCATCGACGCCCTCTGGCTGCGAGGCTCCGGCGAGGTCCACGGCGACTGGACCCTGCATGCGACCCTCGTCGCCGAGCCTGCTCATACCCTCGCCCTCCCGCTGCCCGTTCACACATCACAGGCCACCTACACTTTCACATCGATTCGCTCGAGTGCGACGTCCCTGAGCATTCGATGGACCATCGATGGACCAATCCTCGATCGGCTGAGCAAGTTGAGGGCCGCACCCAATGCGGAAGAGATGCAGCTGCAGCACGACTACTTCTGGCCCCAGGTGTTGGACGCGTCGGGCCGGGCGGTGCAACTCTCCGACTGGGGCTTCACTTTCACGAAGCCGGCCACCGGCGCGATCACCGTCTTCATTCCGGGTCCGGACCGCTACAGGATCCAGCTCGGCGGCGCGCTCACGGCCGACGACCAGCAGCGCTGGATCGTCGTGCCCTAGTTCAGCCGCTCCACGATCATCGCCATGCCCTGGCCGCCGCCGACGCACATGGTCTCCAGCCCGTAGGTCTTGTCCTTCTCGCGCAGGCCGTTCAGCAGCGTGCAGAGGATGCGCGCGCCGGTCATGCCGAACGGGTGGCCGAGGGCGATCGCCCCGCCGTGCGGGTTGAGCTTGTCGCTGAACGGGTCGACGCCGATGCCGCGCGCAGATGGGATCACCTGGGCCGCGAAGGCCTCGTTGATCTCGACGATGTCGATGTCGTCGATGGTCATCCTGGCCCTCTTCAGCGCCTGCTTCGAAGCCTGGATCGGTCCCAGGCCCATGAACTCCGGCTCCAGCGCGGTCAACCCGGTCGAGACCACGCGAGCGAGGGGCTGGATGCCTAGCTCGTTGGCCCGCCGATCAGACATCACCACCACCGCGGCGGCGCCGTCGTTGAGCGGGCACGAGTTGCCGGCCGTGACGGTTCCGTCCTCGCGGAAGGCCGGCTTCAAGGTCGCCAGCACCTCCATCGTCGTACCCGGCCGGGGGCCGTCGTCCTTTGTGAACATCCGGCCGTTCGGCAGCGGGACGGGGATGATCTCGCGGTCGAAGAAGCCGTCGTCGCGGGCGTTGGTGGCCGCGTTCTGGCTCTTCATCGCGTAGCGGTCTTGCTCCTCGCGGCTGATCTTCTCGCGGCGGGCCACGTTCTCGGCGGTCTGGCCCATGGCGATGTAGATGTCGGGATACTCCTCCGTGTTTCCGGGCACGAGGCGCGGGTTGTAGGTGTCAGGCGCGTCGGGATACCCGCTGCCGTATCGAGACACGCATTCGACCCCGACGGACAGAAAGACGTCGCCCTCGCCGGCCTCGATGGCGTGGGCCGCCATCCGCGTGGTCATGAGCGACGACGAGCAGTAGCGGTTCACGGTGACGCCGGGCACGTCGAGCCGGCTCAGGATCGACACCACCCGGCCGATGTTGTGGCCCTGCTCGCCACCCGGCAGCCCGCACCCGCAGATCAGGTCTTCGATCTCGGATCGCTCGAGCTGGGGAACCGTCTCCAGCACCTTGTTGACGACGTACGACGCGAGGTCGTCGGGCCGGACCTCGACCAGTGATCCCTTGCGGGCCCTCCCGATGGCGGAGCGGCCCAAGGCAGCGATCACAGCTTGAGTCATGCCTGGAATTATTACCTCAGGCGGCCGGTGGCTATTTCAGCGGGCCTTGCGATCGCCGGAGAAGGCGAACACGACGAAGCCGATGAGGAGGAGAGCGACGAGGGCGGCGGCGACCAGGGTCTGCATCTGCATCCACGATTCGACAAGGGTCACCACTACCAGCGCCGGCAGCCAGAGGGCGCCGGCCAGCTCGCGGCGGCCCAGGCGCTTGTAGCGCCGAGCCTCGAGCAGCAGCTCCCGGGGCAGAGGCTCGTCGTCGTCGAGAGGCGCGAAAATCTCGTACATCCTCTGGCGATCCAGGCTGCGGAGTCGGTCGTCTCGCTGCAACGTAATGGGCCCTCGAAAACAGTGTGACACGCGCGCCGGCAACTAAGAGCGCGTAAGCAGAGCCTCCCGGGTGAAGAGGCGGAGCGCCGCGTACCACGACAGGGCCCCCGTCGCCAGCAGGCTCACCGTGGTCACGGCAAGCGTCGTCCAATCCACCGAGTCGTGCACGATCGCATCGCGCAGCACCAGCACCGCATTGAGGATCGGAATCAGGTAGTAGGCGAGGCTGGGGTTGAAGTCCGGGATGAAAAGGATGATCGAGGCGGGAAAGATGGTGATGAAGTACAGCGGCGTCACGTAGGCCTGGCCCTGGCGGAACGTCTTTGCCAGCGTGCCAAGCGCGAGCGTGACGGCGCTGAAGCTGAAGGCGATCAGCACCGCGACCCACACCATCAGCGGCACGGCGACCGCGCTGGGCGTGATGTGACGGGATCCGCCCGGGAATGAGATTTGGGCCAGCGTGACAAACATCGACGCGATCGCGGCCACCGCCGCCACGAGGCTGATGGTCGTGACCGCCGTGATCTTTCCGAGCAGCACTCGACTTCTTGGTGCAGGTGTCAGCAAAAGGCTCTCCAGGGTCTTGCGCTCTCGCTCGCCGGCCGTGCTGTCGAGGGCCGCGGAGAAACCGCCGGTGATGATCATCGTGATGAGGATGTAGGGCAGGAAAAAACTGAGGAAGGCGTTCGAAGCCGCCTGCACCGGCGAGCTGAGCGGATTCGAGACGAGGTGGATCGGGGTCAGGATGGCCGGGTCGACGCCACGGGTCTGCAAAGCCGCGGCGGCCTGCGCCGCGCTGTACTGGCCGAGCACGGTTTCGAGGCGGTTTTGCGCGATCTGGGCACTCTGCCGGTTCGGGTCGTAGTACAGGTCGATCTCGCCCGGCTTGAACGCGAGGCCGAGGTCCACCTGCTTCTTTGCCGCCGACGCTGGATCCGGGACCGGCACCAGCTTCAGGTTCGTCGCGCTCAGCAGCTCGCCGAGCCCCGTTGGAACATCGCCGGTGTAGCCGACCGTGTAGGCCTGAGTCGCAGTCTTGGTCGAGACCTGCGAGATGATGCTGAGCACGAGGGGCGTTGCGATCGCGGCCAGCCCGATCGCGATCAGCGTCCTGCGGTCGCGCAGGATCTCGACCATCTCCTTTCGGTAGACGATCCACGTGGCTCTCATGGGTTCGCGCCCACCAGCTCGAGGAATGCGTCCTCGAGCTCAGGCTTGCCTCCGCGCACCTCGGCCGTAGATCCGCTCGCGACAACCTGGCCCTCGTGAAGGATCGTGATGCGGTCGCACAGCCGCTCGGCGTCGTGCATCACGTGAGTCGAGAAGATCACACACTTGCCGCGCTCCTTCGATTCGACCATGAACTCCCGGACCTCTCTCGATGCGAGCACGTCGAGGTTGGACGTGGGCTCGTCGAACATGAGCACCGGTGGGTCGTGCACGATCGCCCGCGCGATGGCCACCTTCTGCTTCTGACCCGATGACAGGCTCTCGGCGCGCTGGTTGGCAAACGAGTCGATGTCGAGGCGGTCGATGACGGCGTCGACCCGGCGCTTCAGGTCCAAGCTCGGGACCTCGCTCAGCTGCGCGAAGTACGCGATGTTCTCACGGGCCGACAGGCGAGGGTAGACGCCGATGTCGGCGGTGACGACGCCGATCCGGCGCCGAACTTCCTCCGGCGCTTTGCGGGTGTCGAATCCGAGCACCTCGACCATCCCGCCATCCGGCGACAGGAGCGTGGAGACGAGGCGGAGGGTGGTCGTCTTGCCGGCGCCGTTTGGGCCGAGCAGGCCGAAAATCTCGCCCGGCTGGGCTTGAAACGAGATGCCGCGCAGCACCTTGTTCTTGCCGAGCGTCTTCTCGAGGCGCTCGACCGCGACCGCGGCCTGGCTCACTTCGTCTTCTTTGTCGTCCGGATCTTGGGGAGGGTGGATTTCGCGGCCGCCGGCTTGCGTTTCGACGCCGGTTTTGCGGACGCCGGCTCGGGTTCAGGTGCGGGTTCAGGCTCGGCCACGGCGGGCATCGGCTCGGTCACGGCGGGCACCGGCTCGGCCTCGGGTTCGGGCTGGGCGCCGGCGACGCCGATGGTGCTCGAGAGCGTGCGATGACACGTCTCGCAGGTGACGATCGTGCGCACGAGCGTGCCGAGCTGGTGGGCTTCGGTTCGAAGGTTTCGAGGGCGGCCGCAGAACGAGCAGAAGCCAACCTCCGTCGTCACGACGACGTGCCCTGGCCGCTTATTCACGTCACCAAAGGTAGCTGATAAACTTCACACGACGGCGCGAGGCGCCCAGTTCCTTTAAGTCCGATCCACGAGAGATCGGGAAGGAGGATTTTTCATGGCCATCGGAAGTCGCCTGCGGCATGTGGTCGAAAGCCAGCAGTTCTCGAGGCCATTGCTCGAGGAGCTCCTCGACCGGGCAGACGCGATGAAGAAGCAGCCTCACCTGTTTTCGGGCCGCCTTGTGGGTCGAGTGATGGCGGCTCTTTTCTACGAGCCATCGACACGAACCCGCCTGTCCTTCGAGGCCGCGATGCTCCGGTTGGGCGGCCAGACAATGGGCACAGACAACGCGCGCGAGTTCTCGTCCGTGGCGAAAGGCGAGACGCTGGAAGACACGATCCGGATCGTCAGCGGATACGCAGACGCCATCGTGTTGAGACACAACGAGGAGGGAGCGGCCAAGCGCGCTGCGGCCGTGAGCTCGGTGCCGGTGATCAACGCCGGCGACGGTCCCGGACAGCATCCGACGCAGGCACTGCTCGACCTGTACACGATCCGCGACGACCTCGGCCACATCGACGGTATTCGCATCGCGATGGTGGGCGACCTCGCCAACGGGCGCACGGTTCGCTCCCTGACGTACCTGCTGAGCAAGTTTCGCGATATCCGCATCTGTTTCGTCGCACCGCCGCAGGTGGCGATGCGCAAAGACATCAAGGATCACCTCGACGAGCACAAGGTCCCCTGGTTCGAGACGCAGGACCTCGACGTCGCGCTCCCGCAGGTCGACGTCGTCTACCAGACCCGCATCCAGAAGGAGCGCTTCACCGATGAGGCGTCGTACCGCGCCGTAAAAGGCGTCTATCGGATCGACGCTTCGACGCTAACCCGGATGAGTAAGGAGGCGATCGTGATGCACCCTCTGCCCAGGGTCGACGAGATTGCCCCCGAGGTCGACTCCGACCCGCGCGCGGCCTATTTCCGGCAAGCGCGAAACGGGCTGTGGATCCGCATGGCGCTCCTCGAGAGATTATTAGGATGAGCGCGATACAGCAAGGCAGGCTGAAGGCCACGGTGATGGACGCCGACCAGATCCGGCGCTCGCTCTCGCGCATCGCGCACGAGATCCTCGAACGCAACCGCGGCGCGGGCGACCTGGTCGTGGTGGGCGTGATGGCGAAGGGCGACCATCTCGCACGCCGGCTCGCGGACAGCCTCATGGAGCTCGAGCGAGCATCGGTCGCAGTGGGCGCGCTCGACATCAGCAAGCATCGAGATGATCGCCATCTCCGCATCCCCGCCCACAGCGGCCAGTCGGACGTGCCCGACATCGACGGCAAGGTGGTCGTGCTCGTCGACGACGTCATCCACAAAGGCCGGACCGCGCGCGCGGCGATGGATGCGCTGATGGACTTCGGCCGCCCCCGCGCGATTCAACTCGCGGTACTCGTCGATCGCGGCCATCGCGAGCTGCCGATACGTCCCGACTATGTCGGCAAGAACGTGCCCACCTCCGAGGGGGAACGCGTCGAGGTTCTCGTCGCCGAGGAGGACGGCATCGACCAGGCGGTGATCGTTGCCGTCTAGAAAGCTTCACGCGGCGCTGGTCCTCGAAGACGGCAGGGCCTTCGTTGGGGCCGCCCTCGGTGCGGACGTCGTCGGCGAGGGCGAGGTGGTTTTCAACACGGCGATGACGGGCTACCAGGAGGTGCTGACCGACCCCTCGTACGCCGGGCAGATGGTGTGCATGACGTACCCGCTGCAGGGCAACTACGGAGTTCGGGACGCCGACGCGGAGTCGGCGCGGCCCTGGGCGCGCGCGCTGGTCGTGCGCTGGGCGTGTCCGGCGCCGAGTCATCACTCGAGCGAGGCTTCGCTGGACGAATACCTGCAGCGGTGGCGGGTGCCGGCCATCACCGACATCGACACGCGTGCGCTCACCCGGCACATCCGCAAGCACGGGGCGCTGCGCGCCGTGCTCACGCACGAGGAGTCAGCGCCCGACCAGCGTCGCCTCGACCAGCTGGCAGCGGCGGCACGCCGCGTGACGCCGCTGTCGGACCAGGACCTGGTGGCCGAGACGTCGCGGACGGCGACCGCCGAGTGGATCGATGCGCTGCCCCGCGAGCTGCGCCCCCCGCGCCGCGCAGACGGCGAAGGGCTCACGATCGCGGTGGTCGACTATGGCGTGAAAGCGAACATCCTGCGATCGCTGCGCGAGCGTGGCTGCCGCGTGATCGTTCTGCCCCACACAGCGACGTGGTCCGAGGTGGCCGTGGTCGGAGTGGATGGCCTGGTGCTGTCGAATGGCCCCGGCGACCCCGCCGTTCTCGACCTGCCGGTCGAGCTCGCGCGCTCGGCGCTTGGCCGCATGCCGCTGTTCGGGATCTGCCTCGGCCACCAGATCCTGGGTCGAGCCGCGGGCGCCACCACGTCGCGCCTGCCCTACGGCCACCACGGCGCCAACCACCCGGTCAAGGACCTCCAGACCGGGAGGGTGCACATCACCAGCCAGAATCACGAGTTCCAGGTCGAAGCGGGCTCGCTTCCGCCGGGCGACTTCTTCGTCTCGCAGCGGAACCTCAACGACGGCTCGGTCGAAGGGCTGGGGCATCGCACGCTGCCTGCCTTCAGCGTCCAGTACCACCCTGAGGGCTGCCCCGGCCCGCAGGACAACCAGCACCTGTACGACTGGTTCGTCGAGATGGTCCGCGATCGCCGGCCAGGCTCCTCCCGCGACTGCGTCGCGGGGGCCCCAGTGGTTGGCGCGGTGCAGCCCGAGAAGCCGAGCAAGGTGCTCATCCTCGGATCGGGCCCGATCGTGATCGGCCAGGCGGCGGAGTTCGACTACGCGGGCACGCAGGCGTGTAAGGCGCTGCGCGAGGAAGGCATCACGACCGTGCTCGTCAACTCCAACCCCGCCACGATCATGACCGACGAGGAGGTCGCTGACCGCGTCTACCTGGAACCGCTGACGGTGGAAGCGGTCGAGCGCGTGATCGCGCGCGAGCGGCCGGATGCGCTCTTGCCCACGCTCGGCGGCCAGACCGGCCTCAATCTCGCGACCGAGCTCGCCAATGCCGGGGTGCTCGACCGCTACGACGTCCGCTTGCTCGGCGCGAGCATCGAGACCATTCGCAAAGCCGAAGACCGGCAGGCATTCAAGGAGATGCTCGAGCAGATCGGCGAGCCGGTGCCGCTCTCGCGCGTGTGCGGCTCGATCGATGAGGTGACTGCGTTTGTGGCCGAGATCGGGCTGCCGGTCGTCATCCGTCCTGCATACACGCTCGGCGGGACCGGCGGCGGATTCGTCACCACCGAGGCGGACCTGAAAACCATCGCGCAGCGCGGACTCGCCGCGTCGCCCATCCACCAGGTGCTCATCGAGCGGTCGCTGTGGGGCTGGAAGGAGATCGAGTACGAGGTCATGCGCGACGCCGCCGACACGTGCATCACGGTCTGCAACATGGAAAACCTGGACCCGATGGGAGTCCACACTGGCGACTCGATCGTCGTCGCGCCGGCGCAAACGTTGTCCGACCGCGACCACCAGATGTTGAGGTCATCTGCCATTCGCATCATCCGCGCGCTCGGCATCGAGGGCGGATGCAACGTGCAGTTCGCGCTGGACCCGAACAGCTCGACGTACTACGTCATCGAGGTCAACCCGCGCGTCAGCCGGTCATCCGCCCTCGCTTCGAAAGCGACGGGCTATCCGATCGCGCGGGTGGCGGCCAAGGTCGCGGTGGGGCGTAGGCTCGAGGAGATCCGCAACGAGATCACCGGCAGGACGTTCGCGGCGTTCGAGCCCACGCTCGACTACTGCGTGGTCAAGATCCCACGCTGGCCCTTCGACAAGTTCCCCGCCGGCGACCGGCGCCTGGGCACGCAGATGGCCTCGACCGGCGAGGTCATGGCGATCGAGCGGACCTTCGAGGGCGCGCTCACCAAGGCCATGCGCTCGCTGGAGCAGAAGCCGCCGAGCGCCTCCGAGCTTGGCCGACCCGAGCTCATCGACCAGCCCAACGATCGGCGGCTCTTCGCCCTGCTGCATGCGCTGCGAAACGGCGCCGACCCCGCAAGCCTTGCCGAGCGCAGCGGCATCGACGGCTGGTTCATCGACCGGCTTGCGACGATAACGCGCCTCGAGAAAAACGGCGACGTGCGCGAGCTTCGCCGCGCCGGCTTCTCGGACGCGATGATCGTCTCGCTCCGTGGCGAGGTCGTCGAGCGGTCGGCGCCCACCTACAAGCTCGTCGACACCTGCGCGGCCGAGTTTGAGGCGGCGACACCCTACTACTACTCCTGCTGGGAGGAGGAGACGGAAAGCGAGCCGGACGACGATCGCACGGCGCTGGTCGTCGGATCCGGTCCGATCCGCATCGGCCAGGGCATCGAGTTCGATTATTGCTCGGTCCATGCCGCATGGGCCCTGCGCAACGCCGGCGTCCGCGCCGTCCTGGTCAACTCCAACCCGGAGACCGTGTCGACGGACTTCGACACGTCGGACCGGCTGTACTTCGACCCGCTCGACGTCGATGGCGCCGCGCAGGTCGCCGGCGCGGAGCGCGTCACCGGCGCGCTGGTGCAGTTCGGCGGCCAGACCGCCATCAACCTGGCCGAGCCGCTCGCCGAACGCGGCGTGCCTATTCTCGGCTCGGCGGTGGAGGCGATCGACCTGGCCGAGGACCGGCGCGCCTTCGCCAAAGCCCTCGACGCCATCGGCATACCGCAGCCGGTCGGCGGCACGACGACGACCGTAGAGGAGGCCATCGTCATCGCGGAGCGCGCCGGCTATCCCGTGCTCGTGCGGCCTTCATATGTGCTCGGCGGCCGGGCCATGGAGATCGTTCACGACCGCCGCGAGCTGCGGCGCTACATGGTGTGGGCAATCGGCGCCATGCCCAGAGGCACCGTGCTCGTCGACAAGTATCTCCAGGGTGACGAGGTCGAGGTCGACGCGGTCACCGACGGCGACACGGTGGTCATCCCCGGGGTGATGAAGCATGTCGAGCGCGCGGGCGTTCACTCGGGCGATTCGTACGCGGTCTATCCGGCGCCCGGTCTCGATAAATCAGAACTGGACGATGTGATCGATTTCACGGTCCGCATCGCGCGCCACCTACGCCTCCGCGGGCTGGTCAACGTGCAGTACGTCGTCCACCGCGGCAAGGTCCACGTGCTCGAGGTGAACCCCCGAGCCTCGCGCACGGTGCCGTTCCTGTCCAAGGTCACCGGCGTGCCGATGGTGGACCTGGCGACGCGAGTCATGCTCTCCGAAAAGCTCGCCGACCTCGGATGGAGCACCGGCCTTGTTCCGCCACGTGACCTCGTGGCTGTCAAAGCCCCGGTCTTCTCCATGAACAAGCTGCCCGCGGTTGATTCCTATCTTGGCCCGGAGATGAAGTCGACAGGCGAGGCGATCGGCATCGATCGCACGCTGGTCGCCGCGATGCGCAAGGCATTCGCAGCCTCCGGCGTCCAGGTGAGGCCCGGCGGCGTCGCCCTGCTCACCATCGCCGACGCGGACAAGCCCGAGATCTTTCCGATCGTCTCGCGCCTGGTGCAGATGGGCTGCCGGCTCGTGGCCACGGAGGGGACCGCGAAGGCGCTGCGCGCCGCGGGTTTCTCGCCTCGGGTCGTGGCCAAGATCGGGGAAGAGGGCCCGACCGTGCTCGACGCCATCACGAGCGGCGAGGTCGACCTCGTCATCAACACGATGTCGAACATCTACGCAGACTCCGCCGAAGCCGGCGGGCCGGTGTTCAAGGATGGGTTCGAGATCCGGCGGGCAGCGGTCGAGCGCCGCATTCCTTGCCTGACCTCGCTCGATACCGCCGCAGCGCTGCTCGAGGCGGCTGCGTCCGCGCCAGGCGAGATGGAGGTGCGAACGATCGAGGAATGGAGGGAAGGTGTCTCCTCCCCGCCCTCCTCTGGGGTCCCCGCGCCGAAGGCGCGGGAGTGGCCGCAGCGCCGGGTGGGGAGTACCTAGCAGTGTTTCTACTGAATGCCCAGTTAGTCGCGCGCCGTGAGGTCGCGCGAGGCATGTTCGTGCTTTCGATCGAGGCTCCGCAGGTCGCCGAATCGGTGCGCGCGGGCCAGTTCGTCAACCTGGGCTGGACGCCAGGTCCTCTCCTCAGGCGCCCCTTCTCCGTTTACAGAACCGGGGGCGACCGCATCGAGGTGATCCTCAAGGCGGTCGGCGCCGGTACCGCGCAGCTGCTGGCGATGGCGCCTGGCGACATGCTCAGCTG
>VBHX01000221.1 GCA_005879945.1 Chloroflexota bacterium
CTCTCGCTCGCCGCGCACGGGCGCGACCGCGTCCGCGACGTGCGGCACCCCATCTCTTGCACGTGCCTCGAGACCGGCCGTCTGCTCGAGCCGAGCCGTCCCCGGATCCCCCACTGAGCTGCGGAGCGCCCTTCAGACCTGGGGAGCGGGAACCGCGGCGGGCTTGCCCGCCTCCTCATGGCGCCGCCGGCGGGTGAAGCGGTCCATCGCCAGGTAGACGACCGGCGTGGTGAACAGCGTGAGGAGCTGCGAGAAGAGCAGGCCTCCCACGATGGCGATGCCGAGCGGCCGGCGCAGCTCGGACCCGGCGCCCTGTCCGAGCGCGAGAGGCAGCCCTCCCAGCATGGCGGCGAGCGTCGTCATGAGAATCGGCCGGAAGCGCAACAGGCAGGCCTTCGTGATCGCATCACGCGTTCCCAGGCCCTGGTCCCGCTCGGCCTCGATGGCGAAGTCGATCATCATGATCGCGTTCTTCTTCACGATGCCGATCAGCAGGATGATGCCGATCAGCGCGATGATGCTGAACTCGGTCCGGAAAGCGAGCAGGGCGAGCAGCGCGCCCACGCCGGCCGAGGGCAGCGTCGACAAGATGGTGATCGGGTGCACGTAGCTCTCGTACAGGACACCCAGCACGACGTAGACCGCGATCAGCGCCGCCAGGATGAGCGCCGGCTGGCTGGCGAGCGACTGCGCGAACATCTGCGCCGTGCCCTGGAAGTCCGCCTTGACGCTGGCCGGCAGACCGATCTGCGCCTCCGCCTTGTGGATGGCCTGCACCGCCTGGCCCAGCGCCACGCCCGGAGCCAGGTTGAAGGAGAGCGTGACCGCGGGGAACTGGCCCTGGTGATTGACCGAGAGCAGCGTGGAAGTCGGCTTGAAGCTGAGGAAGGTGGTGATGGGCAGCGGGTTGCCGGCCGGCGGCCGCAGGTAGATGAGGTCGAGCGCGTCGGGATGCGCCGAGTACTTCGGCATCACCTCCAGCACCACGCGGTACTGGTTGGTGGGCGTGAAGAGCGTCGAGACCTGGCGCTGGCCGAAGGCGTCGTACAGCGTCTGATCGATCAGCGCCGGCGTGACGCCCAGCCGCGCCGCCGTGTCGCGGTCGATGGTGCCGCTCAGCTGCAGGCCCGCCGTCTGCTGGTCGCTCGCCACGTCGCGTAGCTCGGGCAGCGAGCGCAGCTTGTCCACCATGCGCGGCGCCCATTGCGACAGCTCGTCGAGGTTGGCGTCCTGCAGGGAGTACTGGTACTGCGTGCGCGACGTGCGGCCCCCCATGCGCACGTCCTGCACCGACTGGAGAAAGGCCTGGATGCCCGGGACGCGCGCCAGCTGCGGGCGCAGCTCGTTGATCACCTGATCGGCGCTCTGCTTGCGCTGCCCTTTGGGCTTCAGCTCGATGAACATGTTGCCGGAGTTGAGCGTTCCACCGCCCGTGAACGAGACGAAGTGGTTCACCGCGGGGTGGGCGAGGATCACCTGGTTGACCGCTTCCTGGCGCGCCTTCATCGCCGGGAAGGAGATGTCCTGGGGGCCGTCCGTGGCGCCGGCGATGGTGCCGGTGTCCTGCTGCGGGAAGAGGCCTTTCGGCACGGCGACGTAGAGGTAGACGTTGAACGCGATCGTCGCCGCCAGCACCAGGAGCGTCATCACGGGCCGGCGAAGCACGAGGCCGAGGCCTCGCTCGTAGGCGCGGAGGAGCCCAGCGAAGAACCGCTCCGAGGCCATGTACAGGCGCCCGTGCTTCTCCTCCTGCGGCGGGCGGAGCAACCGCGAGGCCATCATCGGGGTCAGGGTGAGCGAGACCACGGCCGACACGGCGATGGCCACCGAGAGCGTCACCGCGAACGAGCGGAAGAGCCGGCCCACCACGCCGCCCATGAGAAGCAGGGGGATGAAGACCGCCAGCAGCGAGGCGGTGATCGAGACGATGGTGAACCCGATCTGCCGGGCGCCCTTGAGCGCCGCGCGCATGGGTGGGTCGCCCTGCTCCACGTAGCGGGCGATGTTCTCGGTGACCACGATGGCGTCGTCGACGACGAAGCCGGTGGAGATGGTCAGCGCCATCAACGACAGGTTGTCCAGGCTGTAGTCGAGCAGGTACATCGCGCCGAAGGTGCCCACCAGCGCCAGCGGCACGGTCACGCTGGGGATGATGGTGGCGCGGAAGCTGCGCAGGAAGACGAAGACGAC
The DNA here is from genome assembly GCA_005879945.1 of Chloroflexota bacterium. GTDB lineage: Bacteria > Chloroflexota > Dormibacteria > Dormibacterales > Dormibacteraceae > UBA10449. Next base: position 2,191 of record VBHX01000221.1, read on the forward strand.
CAGCACCACCAGGAGCACGCTGATCACCAGCGTCAGCTCCACGTCGGCGACCGAGGCGCGGATGGTGGTGCTGCGGTCGAGCGCGACCTTGATGTCGATGGCGGGCGAGATGGAGTGGGAGAGCGTGGGCAAAAGCGCCTTCACCCGCTCGATCACCTGGATGATGTTGGCGCCCGGCTGCCGGCGGACGATCATGGGAATGGCGCGCTGGCCGTCGGTCCAGCCGGCGACGCGCACGTTCTCCACGCTGTCGAACACTTCCGCCACGTCGCGCAGCCGGACCGGTCCGTTGTCCCGCCACGAGACGATGATGTCCTTGTAAGGCTCGGCGCCCAGCAGCTGATCGTTGGCCGCGAGCGACATCGCTTGCCTGGGACCGGTGAGGCCGCCCTTGGGCTGGTCGATGCTGGCGGCGGCCAGTACGGCGCGCACGTCCTCGAGCCCCAGCCCGACGCCGGCCAGCGCGGCCGGATCGACCTGCACGCGGACCGCCGGCTGCTGCCCGCCGCCCACGAAGACCTGGCCCACGCCCGGCACCTGGGAGATCTTCTGCGCCAGCACCGTGTTCGCCGCGTCGTACACCTGGGCGAGCGTGAGCGTCGCCGAGGTGAGGGCCAGGATCATGATCGGCGCGTCGGACGGATTCACCTTGCGGTAGCCGGGGCGGCTGGGCAGGTTGGCGGGCAGGTCGCCGCCGGCCGCGTTGATGGCGGCCTGCACGTCGCGCGCCGCGGCGTCCACGTCTCGATCCAGGTCGAACTGCAGCGTGAGCGAGCTCGAGCCCAGCGAGCTGGTCGAGGTGATCTCCGCGATGCCCGCGATGCGCCCGAAGCGGCGCTCGAGCGGCGTGGCCACCGCGCTGGCCATCGTCTCCGGGCTGGCCCCGGGCAGGTTGGCGCTCACGTTGATGGTGGGGAAGTCGACCTTGGGCAAGGGCGCGACGGGAAGCTGGGAGTACCCGGCCATCCCGGCGAAGAGGATCGCCGCCGCCAGCAGCGAGGTGGCGATCGGGCGCCGGATGAACGGCTCGGAGACGTTCACGGCCCCGCCACCGCCACCTCGGCCCCGCGCCCGCGGCGCAGGAAACGGCCCAGGCGCTCCATGTACAGGTAGATGAGACCCGGTGCCCTGGCCGAGCGCGAGCGGGAGCCCGCCGAGCAGCGCGGCCATGGTCGTCATCATGATCGGCCGGAAACGCAACAGGCAGGCCTGCCGGATCGAATCGCGCGGAGACAGCCCCTGGTCGCGCTCGGCCTCGAGCGCGAAGTCGATCATCATGATCGCGTTCTTCTTGACGATCCCGATCAGCAGGATGATGCCGATCAGCGCGATCACGCTGAACGGATTGCGGCAGAGGATCAGCGCGAGCAGCGCGCCCACGCCGGCGGAGGGCAGGGTGGAGAGGATGGTGACCGGGTGGATGTAGCTCTCGTAGAGGACGCCCAGCACGATGTAGACGGTGATCAGGGCGGCGAGGATGAGGATGGGCTCGCTGGAAAGCGACTCGCGGAAGGCCGCCGCCGTGCCGGCGAACGCGGGGCGGATCCCCGGCGGCAGGCCGATCTCCGCCTCCGCCTGGCGGATCGCCTCCACCGCCTGGCCCAGCGCCACCCCGCGGGCGGTATCGAACGAGAGCGTGACCGCCGGGAACTGGCCCTGGTGGTTGATCGACAGCAAGGCCGGCTCGATGCGCGCCTGCGCGAACGCGGCCAGCGGCACCTGCTCGCCCGACTGCGTGCGCACGTAGAGCCGGTCGAGCGTGCCCGGGTCCTGCTGGAACTCCGGCTTGACCTCCAGGATGGCGCGGTACTGGTTGAGCTGCGTGAAGATGGTCGAGACCTGCCGCTGCCCGAACGCATCGTAGAGGGCGTCGTCGAGCGCCTGCGGCACGACGCCCAGCCGAGCCGCGGTGTCGCGGTCGATGGTCAGCTTCAGCTGCAGCCCGGAGGTCTGCAGATCGCTCGCCACGTCACGAAGCTGCGGGAGCGACTGCATCCTCTCCTGCATCTTCGGAGCCCACTCGGCCAGCTCGGTCGGATCGGCGTCCTCCAGCGTGTACTGGTACTGGGTGCGGCTGGTGCGGCTCTCGATCTGGAGATCTTGCACGGGCTGGAGGAAGACCTGGATGCCCTCCACCTGGGCCAGGCGCGGCTGCAGGCGGGCGATGATCTCGCTCGCGTCCGAGCCGCGGTCGTTGCGCGGCTTGAGCGAGATGGAGAGCCGGCCGCTGTTGGTGGTCGGGTTGGTCCCGTCGGCGCCGATGAACGACGCCACCGTCGCGACCTCGCCGTCCTCCAGCACCGCCGCCGCCAGGCGCTGCTGCAATTCCATCATGCGCGGGAACGACACGTCGGGGGCTGCCTCGGTGACGCCAGTGATGAGCCCCGTGTCCTGGACGGGGAAGAACCCCTTGGGGATGAACACCGCCAGGAGCGCGGTGAGGAGCAGGGTCGCGACCGTCACCGCCAAGGTGAGCGCCTGGTGCTCCAGCACCCAGTCGAGCCCGCTCTGGTACTTCGCGATCATCCACTCGAAGAAACGCTCCGAGGCGCGCGCGATCCGATTCGGCCGCTCCTGGGCGTGCGGCTTCAAGAGGTGGGCGCACATCATCGCGGTGAGCGTGAGCGAGAGCACGGCGGACACCGCGATGGCGATGGAGAGCGTCACCGCGAACTCGCGGAAGAGGCGGCCGATCAACCCGCCCATGAAGAGCAGCGGGATGAGCACCGCCACCAGCGACACGGTGAGCGAGACGATGGTGAAGCCGATCTGTTTCGCGCCCTTCAGCGCCGCCTCGAAGGGAGGGTCGCCCTCCTCGATGAAGCGGGAGATGTTCTCGATCATCACGATGGCGTCGTCCACGACGAAGCCGGTGGAGATGGTGAGCGCCATCAGCGAGAGGTTGTTC
>VBHX01000141.1 GCA_005879945.1 Chloroflexota bacterium
ATTCCTCCTGGTTCGAAGCGTCCACGGTCTCGATCACGAACGGTACTTTGCCGGTTTTGACGGCGAGGCCGTCGCCTCCTTTGACTTTGGCCGAGCGCAGTTGCTCCGAAAGCGCCTTCAGGCGCCGCTCGGCGTCCTTGAGCTGGCTCCGCAGCAATTCGACCCTCTCGGGGAGGCGCTCGGGGCCTGTGTTGAAGGAGCGTGCCAGCTCGGCCAGCAGCTTTCGCTCGCGCCAGACGAGCTCGTCCGCCGCTTCGCCGACCACCATGTCGATGCGGCGAAGGCCCGAGCCGATGCTCGATTCCGAAACGATCACTGCCGGGCCGATGTCAGCGGTGTTGGCCACGTGCGTGCCGCCGCAGAGCTCGCAGGTCCAGTCTCCGAAGCACACGACTCGGACGACGTCGCCGTACTTCTCCTCGAACAGGTGCATCGCGCCTTCGGCCACCGCCTCTTTGTATGGCTTGTGGCTCTCGTGGAACGACAGCGCCTCGCGCACCTTTTCCATGACGCGCCGGTTGATGCGCTTCAACTCCTCGTCGGTGATGGCGCGGTTGAACGGGATGTCGAAGGTCGTGTGGTCAGGACCAACCCAGGAGCCCTTCTGCTGGACGCTTTCACCGAGAGTCTCGCGCAGCGCCCTATGCAGCAGGTGCGTGGCCGAGTGATGGCGAGCGATCTGACGCCGGCGCGGCACGTCGACGGCCGCGGTCGCAGCCTCGCCGACTTTCACCTCGCCTGTCACCACCGAGCCGATGTGGGCGATCACGCCATCCGCCGGTTTCTGCGTGTCCTCGACGCGCACGCGCCCGCTCTCCGTCGTGATCGTCCCGGTGTCGCCGATCTGCCCGCCTGACTCCGCATAGAAAGGTGTGCGCTCCAGGAAGACCTCGACCTCGTCGCCTTCGCCGGCCTGGTCGGAAGGCTGTCCGTCCTTGCGCAGCGCCACGATCGACGTCTTCGTGGTCAGCTCCGTGTAGCCGGTGAACCCCGACTTCGGGAGATTCTTTGCGAGCACCCATCGATTGGGCAGCTCGCGACGCGAGCGCTCCTTCTGCGCGGCCATCGCCGCCTTGAAGCCTGCCTCATCGACCTGCAGCCCGCGTTCCGACGCAAGCTCCTGCGTCAGCTCGAGCGGGAACCCGAATGTGTCGTGCAGGCGGAATGCCTCGCTTCCCGGGATTGTGTTGCCGTGCTTGGCCGCGACCTTCTCGAACTGCTCCATCCCCTGTTCGAGCGTGCGCGCGAATCGCTCGGTCTCGTTGTCGACCACCTCTTTGATCTGCCGCTCGCGCGGAACCAGCTCGGTGTAGTGGTCGCGAAACATCGAGACCGTTAGGGCTGCCGCTTGGCTCAGCGCAGCCGACAAGCCGACACGCCGCGCGTGCACGGCTGAGCGGCGAATCAACCTGCGCAGCACATATCCCCTGCCTTCATTCGACGGCACGACGCCGTCGGCGATGACGAAAGTCGCCGCGCGCATGTGGTCGGCGATGATCCGCTCCGAGAGCGTGACCGGCTTGGCGCTCGACTGCCGCACGAAATCCACGAGCGGCGCGAGTATGTCCGCCTCAAATATGTTGCTCTTGCCCTGGAGGATGTACGAGATGCGCTCCAGGCCCATGCCGGTGTCGATGGCCGGATGCTCGAGCGGAACGAGGCTGCCGTCCGGCTGCTGGTCATACTGCGGGAAAACGAGGTTCCAGAATTCCGTGAACCGGTCGCAGTGGTCGGGAATGCAATCGTCGCGGCCGCACCCCGCCTCTTTGCCGCGATCCCACCAGATCTCTGAATCGGGACCGCATGGTCCAAGGCCCAGGCCCCACCAGTTGTCGTCGAGGCGAGTGATGAGCTCCGCTTTCATGCCGGGCTGCTGCATCCAGATCTCGTGGGCCTGGTCGTCGGAGGGATGGATCGTGACGCGAAGCCGGTCTACCGGCATGTCGAAACCCTTGGTGACGAGGTCCCACGCCAGCGGGATCGCGGTCTCCTTGAAATAGTCGCCAGTGGGCGCAAAGTTGCCGAGCATCTCGAAGAAGGTGTTGTGACGGTCGGTCTTGCCCACCTCATCGATGTCGCCGGTGCGCAGGCATTTCTGACAGGTGACGAGCCTGGGCGCGGGCGGACGCCTCAAGCCCAGGTAGTAGGGCTGGAGCGGTTGCATTCCGGCCGAGATGAAGAGCGTGCTCGGGTCCGCCTGCGGCACCAATGGCGCGCTGGGGAGGATCTGATGCTCCCGGCTCGCGAAATGCTCTAGAAAACGTCTGCGGATCTCGTTCCCGGTCACGGGGCGGGGTTCAGTTTAGGGGGCGAGACGCTCCATCCGCCAACCGCCTTCCCTTCGGCGGACGTAGCGCAGCCGATCGTGCAGGCGATCCTCGCGGTTCTCCCAGAACTCGATCCAGTCCGGGCGCAGCGCGTAGCCGCCCCAATCGGAGGGCAGCGGCACCGTTTTCGGATAGCTGCGATCAAGATCGGCCACCGCGTTCTCGAGGACAGCGCGCGAAGCAACCACACGGCTCTGGCGCGAGGCAAGCGCCGATAGCTGCGCGCCACGCGGGCGCGAGTGGAAGTAGGCGGCCGACGCAGCCCGCGACAATCGGCTGACCCGGCCCGACACCCTCACCTGGTGGCGCGTCATCGACCAGTAGAAGACGATCGCAGCGCGATTGTTGGCGGCGAGGTCGAGGCCTTTGCGGCTCTCGTAGTTCGTATAGAAGAGAAATCTGTCAACACCGACTTGGGAAGCTCGAGTCTCCCCACCCGGCCGCAAGAGCGGCCGGCCTCCCCGCACGGCGGGGAGGTGAATAAGACCCTTGTAGAGCACCATGCGGACCGAGGGAGTGCAGTTCGCGTCCGCCGTCGCCAGGGCGATGGCGTTCGGCTGGAGCGCGCCCCTGTGCTCGGCTGCGCGATACCAGCGCTTGAACAGGACCAGCGGGTCCGCCGGCGCGCGCGACTCCAGCAACGCCATCTCTAAGGCGTTTCTTGTGGGACGTACTTGCGCAGCTGCTCGAGAGCCGCTCGCTGCAGGCGGGAGACGTGCATCTGGCTGATGCCCAGGCGGCGCGCGATCTCCGACTGCGACATCTGCTCGTAGAACCGCATGGCCATGATGGCGCGCTCTCGGGGCGTCAGGTGCTCCATCGCGCGGTTGAGGAGGTCGCGCATCTCGACCCGATCCAGCTCGGGATCTTCATCTCCGATCTGCTCGGCGATGGAGCGCTGGTCCTGTCCATCGCTCGAGCCGATCGGCTGGTCGAGCGAGAGCGGCATGTAAGCCGGCCCCATTTCCATCGCTTCCGTCACATCCTCGGGCGTCACCCCCAGCCTGTCGGCGAGCTCAGACACGGTCGGCTCGCGGCCCAGCTCGTTCTTCATCTGCTCGTTGACGCGGACCACCGACTGGTGGAGCTCCTGGAGGCGGCGAGGAAAACGAATTGCCGTGCCCTTGTCGCGGAAGTGGCGCTTGATCTCGCCGGCGACGGTCAGTGTGGCGAATGTCGTGAACTCGTAGCCGAGGTCCGGGTCGAAGCGGTCGATGGCCTTGATCAGGCCGAGATATCCCACCTGCACGATGTCTTCCAGGGGCTCACCGCGGTTTTGAAACTTCCGGGCGAGGAAGTAGACAAAGTCCCGATAGGCGTCAACGAGCTGTGCGCGAATGCGATCGCGTTCTGCGGGATCCGTGGTCTCCTTGTACCGACGGTGGAGAGCCCGCAGCTCCTCGCGGGACAGCCTCGGCTTCGCAGCCAATAGTTCTAGTTTGGCGCGGTCAGGAAGCCAGGTACTTGACCATGCGGAAGCGGACGTGCCCCGTGCGCGGCTCGACCTCCGGCCGGAAGTCGTCCACGAAGCAGCGGATCATCTCGTAAGCAAGCCTCTGGAGCTCCGCATCGACCTGCGGTTCCCTGGCCGCCATCGTCTTCAGATGTGCCTCGCCTGGGACCAGGTCGACGTCGACCACAAGCGCGCGATTGGTGGCGAAATAGTTCAGTTTCAGCTCCGCCGGTCCGTCAAGGTCGCGGGCCGCCGCGATGGCGCTGTCGCACGCCTGCGTCAGCGCGATGGACAGCTCGTCCAGGTCGACGAGGCTCAAGCCGAGCTGTCCACCGAGAGTCACGGCCACGCGCTTGGCGACAGGAATGAATGCCGCAGTCGCCGGGATCTTCAGTTCAGCGAGATCGCGCTTGGCCATACGCCTTGCCTATTTGGCTTCCTCGCCGTTGATTGCCTGCATCTTGCGCGTCGCCGCCGCCTCGAGTTCTTCACGCTTGCGCTTCGCCGCCGCGACGCCGTCCTGGATCGCCTTGCCGACCGGGTGCTCCGGATCGGTCATGATCTGGCGCGCCTTCTGTGCAGCTTCCTTTGCCTTCTGCACCGGCTCGCTGCCCGACAGCTCGATCGTCTTGCTCCGCAGGTTGTCGACCTGGCCCCGACCAGGACCCGACGCGATGTAAGCGCCGGCGATCAGTCCGATCAGACCGCCCAGGATGAACCAGCCGAATCCACCACCGCCGCCATTACTTTCGTCGGCCATAGCTAACCTCCTAATACCTGGCGAAATAAGCTCCGACCCGCCACCCTCACTCCATACGCCGCGGCCTTTATGCCGCGACCTACCGCGGCGGCGCCCGTGCCGGCCGTCCGAAGGCCGACGTTCACGCCCGCGGTGATGTCGTTGACGTTGCCGATCGTTTGCCGCACCTCAGGCAGCGTCTCCTTCATCTCTTCGTTGGTAGTTTCCAGCAGTTCCTCCACAGTTCCAAGGGTTCGGCGCAGCCGCAACAGAAGTGCGGCAAGGGCCAGCGCCACAACGAGGGCGGCGATCCCAAACGCCAACCACATGAAGTTCTGCAATCTGGTGAATACCCCCTATTCCGACCCGGTAAACAAGGCAATCTTAAGTGCGCGGCTGCCCGCCCGCCGCCGGGGCTGGTGGTTCTTTGGGCTGACGTTGAAAACGGGGCACGAATCGGGCCAGCGGCTGAAGCAGCAGCGCGAACGCGACGGCGGGCAGGATATTGGCCTCGCCCATGCGCGCGGACGGGAGCCCGAGGTAATCCCAAAGCTGCCCGAGCCCGAAGCCGATCGCGGTCATCAGCAGGATCGGGAAGTAGGCGCGGCGCCGGTACCGCAGGAACGCATAGAAGAGCTGGGACACGATCAGCACCGCGAGCACGGCCACGACCAGCCCGGGCGGCACCAGCTTCAAGATCGACTGCAAAAGGCTCCCTCCGGGACGCGGCGGTGGGTTGTCCTGAGAAATCTCAGGTGGGTCCCCTGCCTTGGCTTTCCAAGTCCCGTCTGAGGGGTCCCCGCAAAATCGAAGATTTCGTGGGGCTCTCGTGCGGGCTTTTGGTCGGCTATCCGGACTCCGGGGTCCCGAACGATCGTCTGTTGGGCAACGCGCACGCTACGCGCGCCCCTTCGGGAGCAATGCCATGTTACCGGGCTGGTTTCTCGGGCGGCACCACCTGGATGTGCAGCTCCTTCAGCAGCTCTGGGTCGACAGGGCCCGGCGCGCCGAGCATGAGGTCCTGGTGGCTTTGCGTCTTCGGGAACGCGACCACGTCGCGAATGTTGTCGGTCCTGCTCATCGCCATCATCAGGCGGTCGATACCGGACGCGATGCCACCATGCGGCGGGACTCCGTACTCGAATGCATCGAGCAGGTGCCCGAACTGCGCGTAGATCTTCTCGCGGCTCATGCCGAGAATCTCGAAGACTCGCTCCTGTAGCGCGCGGTCGTGAATACGGATGCTGCCGCCGGCGATCTCGAGCCCGTTGACGACGCAGTCATAGGCACGGGCGCGCACCGCGTACGGCTGCGAGTCGATCAAGTGCATGTCCTCAGGCCACGGCGAAGTAAAAGGATGGTGGCCGTAGGTGAGCTTGCCCTGGTCGTCTTCTTCGAAGAGATACATGGGGTAGATCCAGGTGAACTTCCACTCGCCTTCGCGCACGAGGTTGCGGCGTCGCGCGATCTCGCGGCGCAGCAGTCCCATAACGGTCTCTGCCTTACGGCGGCGGTCGGCGACCAGCAGGACGAGGTCTTGCTCGCCAGCACGCGCCGCCGAGCGGATCGCTGTGAGCTCGCCCTCGGTCAGATGCTTGTCGGGCGGGCCGGGACTCCAGGTCAGGCCTTTGGCGCCCGCGCCCTTTGCCATCAGGACCAGCTCGTCCAGCTCGCGCCGTGACATGTCGCGTCCACCGGGCACGGCAAGGCACCGCACCACGCCGCCCTCTGCGAGCGCCGAGCGAAAGATCGTGGCGTTGGTCTCGCCCAGCGCATCGCTGACGTCAGCGATCTCCAGCCCATACCTGAGGTCGGGCTTGTCCGTCCCATACCGAAGCAGCGATTCCTGCATGTCGAGCCGCGGCAGTGGCGTCGTCAACTCGACGCCGAGAACATCCCTCCAGACCTCGACCCACAGGCCTTCGATGAGGCTGAAGACATCCTCCTCAGTGCAGAAGGACATCTCGACATCGAGTTGCGTGATCTCGACGACGCGGTCGGCGCGCAGGTCCTCGTCGCGCAGGCAGCGGGCGATCTGGTAGTAGCGCCCAATACCGGCCACCATCAGCAGCTGCTTCAGCTGCTGCGGCGATTGCGGCAGGGCGAAGAAGTTTCCTGGATGGAGTCTCGACGGCACGATGAAGTCGCGAGAGCCCTCAGGGGTGCCCTTGAGCAGCATCGGCGTCTCCACCTCGACGAATTCGTTCGCGTCCATATAGCGGTGCATGGTGTTGGTGACCCGATGGCGCATCTCGAGCATCCGCTGCATACGCGGCCGGCGGAGGTCCAGGTAGCGGTACTTGAGCCGCGTTGCCTCGTCCGCCTCGACGTCGTCCTCGATCTGGAACGGCGGCGTCTTGGCGAGGCTGATGACCTCGAGCTCCGACGCGGTCACCTCGACGGCACCCGTCGCCATGCGCGGGTTCTCGGAGCCGGCGGGTCTGCTGCCGATGGTGCCCTTAACGCGCACCACGTATTCCGACCGAAGCTCTGACGCGGTCGTGTGAGCCTCGGGCGCGCGAGACGGGTTGAAGACGACCTGGACGGCGCCCCACCGGTCGCGCAGGTCGATGAAGATCAACCCACCATGGTCCCGGCGCCGCGCCACCCAGCCGTAGAGCTCGACCTCGCGGCCGACGTCCGTCGCCCGGAGGGATCCGCAGTGCGGCGCCGTGAAGCCGCTCACGCGAGGCGTTCCGGCAGTTGGTCCCATTCGACTTCTGCCTGTTCGCCGCTCGCCATGTCACGCAACCGGGCGACGCGCCGGGGCGCCTCGTCCCCGCTCAGCAGGACGACCCAGCGCGCGCCGAGCTTGTCGGCCGAGCGCATCTTGGCCGCGAGGCTCTTGGGCTCGTAGTCCACCGCGACCGACCTGACACGCCGGCAGATCCGCGCGACCTCCGCTGCCGCCAGCTCGAGACCAGCGTCGGCGAGGACGGCGACATCCGCAGCCGGCGCGGCGATGACCTCCACCCCACTCGCGGCCATGATCTCGACCACCCGATCGAAACCGCCGGCGAAACCGACGCCGGGCGTGGACGGCCATCCCTCGGCCTCGGCGAGCCCGTCGTAGCGGCCGCCCGACGCGAGCGCATCCTGCTGTCCGGTCGCTCCGGCGGGATAGAACTCGAAGACGGTGCGCGTGTAGTAATCGAGGCCGCGAACGAGGTACGGGTTGTGGCTGTACTCGATCCCGGCCGCGTCGAGCAGACCGCGGACCGCATCCCACGCCTCCGAGCACGGACCGCAGAGGTGATCGGTGATGCGCGGTGCATCGGCCTTGAAGGGCTGACACTGCGGGACCTTGCAATCGAGCAGGCGCAGCGGATTGGTCTCCAGACGTCGCTGGCAATCGCCGTGCAGCTGGTCCTTGAAAGGACGGTAGTGCTCGCGCAGGAGCTCCAGGTACGCCGGCCTGCAGACGTTGTCGCCGATCGAGTTGAGCTCCAGCCTCAGATCGCTGATTCCGGACTCTCGCAGCCACCCGGCCGCGATCTCGATGACCTCCGCATCGAGCGCAGGGCTCGTGGAGCCGATGGCCTCGATGTCGTACTGGAAGAACTGGCGGTACCGGCCCTTCTGCGGACGGTCGTAGCGGAACATCGGCCCGAACAGGTAAAGACGCGCGGGCTGCGGACCCTGGTTGAGCCCACCCTCGAAGTAAGCGCGCACGACACCGGCGGTGGCCTCGGGACGCAGGGCCAGCTTGCGGCCGCCGCGATCCTCGAAGCGATAAAGCTCCTTGGCGACGGCGTCTGTGTCCTCGCCGACTCGCTCGATGAGCTCGGCACGTTCGATGATCGCGGTGACGATCTCCTGGTACGCGAACCGTGTCGCAACCTCGGCAGCTGCGCGTTCGGTGGCGCGCCACAACGGGCGATCGCGCGGAAGAATGTCGCGAACGCCGCGGACGGCCTTGATCGGCTCGGAGCGAGGCATGGTGTTCGATGGTAGTAGGTCCAGCCGAAACGATCGCGGCGATCAGGGGGCCGCGCGATTAGTATCTCTGGCGCGAATGCCATCGAATCCCATCGCCATCGTGCAGCTGGCGTCCCTAATCCTCGCGGCCCTGGCGCTGATCATGGGCGCATACCTTTTGATAATCGGCAAGCGCCCGTGGCGAGAAGACAAGGACGAGCGCGTGGCGCCGCGTGTTCGCTTGCTCGGCCTCAGCTACATCCTTGTCTTTGGGTCGGCGATGATCCAGATCGTTCTCGAGCCCCGCGGCCTGGAGGGTGAGCTGCTTGGCGGGCTCATGGTGCTCGGCGGGATGATCGTGATCGTGGTCGTCTTCCTCGAGTCCCGCGCCTCACGACGGTCCGCTCTCGGCCGCTAACTATCCGAGGCCCTTTGGCGTAGCACGCCACCCCGCGGCGGCGGTCAGCGCCTCCGATAGCTCGTCGAGGTGGATCGGCTTGCTCATGTAGTCGTCGAAGCCTGCCCGCAGACATCGCTCCTGGTCACCGGGCGCGACCATGGCGGTCAGCGCCACCAGCCGCGGCCGCGTGCCTCGCGGCCAGCGCCGGCAGATCGCCTCCGCCGCCTGGAGGCCGTCCATCTCGGGCATCAGCACGTCCATGAGCACCGCGTCATAAGACTCCTTGGCGACGGCGGCAACGGCCTCGCGACCATTCGCGACCACGTCGACATGATGTCCAAGCTTGGTCACGAGCCGGCGGAGCGTGTTCTGGTTCAGCGGATTGTCCTCGGCGACCAGGACCTTCAGCACCCCCGGCGCGGCAGCCGGATGCGGCTCGGGCGCAACCTCCTGGTGCGCTCCAACCTGAGCCATCGCGTCGTGGAGCTTGTGCGGCGGAACCGGCTTCGTCAGCGTTGCCTGGATCACACCGCTGTCCGCGGCACCCGCTTCTTCCGGCCCTGGCATCGAGGCCACGATCATGATGATCGGAAGCTGAGCCGGCGACCGGAGTGAGCGGAGCGTGATGGAGACAGCAAGCCCGTCGATCGCCGGCCGCCGGTGTTCGACGATCGCGATGTCGAACGGCTGCCCGCCCTGCACCGCAGCCAGTCCGTCGGCCACGTTGGCCACGGTCGCCGGCGCGCCCCACAGCTCTGACTGCAGCGCCAGCACACGACGCTCGGTGGCGTCCGCAGCGATGACGAGCACACGCATGCCCTCGAGAGTCTTCTGCGCGACCGCGACAGGTGCGTGCATGAGCTGGGTCAGGATGGTGAAGTCGAAGGTGGTGCCCGCGTCGGGTCCCGCCTCCACCCCGCCCTGCTCCACGCGAAGGTCGCCGTCCATCATCTCTACGAGCCGGCGGCAGATCGACAGGCTCACGATCGCGAGCGCGTCACCAGGCGCATCGAGCTGGGTCTGCTCGAGTGGGACGTCACCAAGCCCGCTGCGGAGGATGCGAGCCGGAACGCCGTGTCCGGTGTCGCGCACTCGGAAGTGAAGCTCGATCAGATCCCCACGCGGATGGGAGCTCAGCTCGACGCCGATTCCGCCGCGCTCCGTGCGCTCGATGCCCGCGTGAAGCAGTGCCAGCATCACCTGCTCGATCCGGCGCGAGTCGCCGACGATGATGCTGGGCACGTCGGGCTCGGCCCGGAACGAGAGATCGAGGCTCTTGGCGCCGGCCTCTTCCACGACCATGCCCAGGCACGACTCGACGCTGGCCCGGATGTCGAACGGATGCAGCGCCAGCTCGAAATCGCCGCTCTGGATGACCGCCGAGTCCAGGACGTCGTCGAGAAGTCTCGCGACGCGATTGGCGCCGGTCTCGACGATCGCAGACAGCTCGCGCTGCTCGCTCGTGGTGGCGGTGGCGGACAGCATGCCGGCGGCGCTCACTATTGCGTTGAGCTCGTTGCGCAGTTGATGGCCGAAGTCTCCAAGCAGGTCGTCCCGCGCGACTGCCGAGAGACGCATGCCGGTGCTCGACGTCGGCATCTGCTGCGCCGGTGGATTTCCGTCCTGCTGATCCATCAGGTCCATAACGGTCAGTAGAGCTGGTCAGCCGGGGGTTGAGCTACCGGCATGAACATCTCGTCTGGCAGCTCCACGCCGTCGGCGCGGAAGTGCTGCAGGTATGCGGAGCGGACTCCGGTGGCCGTGTGATAGCCGACCGCGCGGCCGTCGCCGGAGATGCCGATCTGGCGGAACGCGAAAAGTTCCTGGAGCGCGACCTCTCCGTCCTTTGAGCCCGTCACCTCGGCGACGCTGACCACCTTCCGCGAGCCACCGCGCAGCCGCTCGGTCTGCACGATCACATTGACGGCAGACGAGATCTGCGTGCGGATGGCGCGCGATGGCAGCTCAGTGCCCGCGAGCAGCACCAGGGTCTCGAGCCGGTTCACCGCATCGCGCGGGTTGTTGGCGTGGAGAGTGCTCATCGATCCGTCGTGACCCGTGTTCATCGCCTGCAGCATGTCCAGGGCCTCGGCGCCGCGGCACTCGCCGACGATGATGCGGTCTGGCCGCATGCGCAGGCAGTTGCGCACCAGGTCTCGGATCGAGATCGCGCCTCGTCCTTCTACGTTCTGAGGTTTCGACTCGAGGCTGATTACGTGCACCTGCCGCAGTCGCAGTTCGGCCGCGTCCTCACACGTGACGATGCGCTCGATGGCGGGGATGAAGCCGGACAGCACATTGAGGAGCGTGGTCTTGCCGGACCCAGTACCGCCCGACACGATGATGTTGAGGCGCGTCTTCACCGCGGCGTCGAGGTATTCCATGATCGCCTTGGTGGCACCGCCCGAGGTGACGATCTGCTCGGGGCTGAGCACCTCTCGCCCGAACTTTCGGATCGTTAGGCACGGGCCGTAGATGGCCACGGGTGGAATCACGACGTTGACGCGGGATCCATCTTTGAGTCGCGCGTCACACATCGGCTCCGACTCGTCGACGCGCCGTCCGATCGTGGAAACGATGCGGTCAATGACGCGGCGCAGGCTTCGCTCGTCTTCGAAGGCGAGGGTTGTCAGCTCGATCTTGCCCTTCCGCTCGACGAAGATCTGCTCCGGCCGGTTGACCATCACCTCGCTGATGTCTGGGTCTCGCAGCAAGGTCTCCAGCGGTCCCAGCCCGATGACCTCGTCGAACAAGATCTCGACGAGCCGGTCCTTGTCCGCCGCGGTCACAATCGCCGCGGGCGGTTTGTTGCGGAA
>VBHX01000142.1 GCA_005879945.1 Chloroflexota bacterium
ACATGTTCCTTGCGCACGATTGCCATCTCGCACCAGCGCTCTTCGTCGTAGGTCGCGCGCGCGTACGCCACCGCGAGGTCATCGTCAGGGGCGACCACACTCCCGACCTGGTGCAGCGGTTCGCCGCGCGTCTTGCGCGCGAACACTTCGTATTCGACGGCGTCGCCGCTGACCCGCTTGTAGTTGGTCGTCAAACGGCCAGGCCCCAAGACTCGAGCGCATCGCGGCCGGCCTCGGTCACGCGCGCGCTCGTCCAGGGCGGGTCCCACACCACCCTTATGCGCACCTCTCTCACGCCGTCCTCGCGCAGCAAGCGCTCGCGCACGTCGTCGAGGATGAATTCGGATGCTGGGCAGCCCATGGCAGTGAATGTGAGGTCGACGTCGACGATGCCGTCACGCTCGTCGATGGCATAGATCACGCCGAGGTCGACGAGGTTTATAGGCATCTCGGGATCCTGGACCTCTGTGAGCGCAGCCCAGAGCCGCGCCGTCATGACTCTTCGCGGTGGGTCTTGCGGAACTTGTGGAACTCTTCCTGGAACATCGCGACCATCTCGGCATTGCGCGGCCCTCGCGCGCGCCAGCGCGCGAGCACGTCGTCCCAGGTGATCGGCTGCTTGAAATCCCAGCGCTTGGCCCCTGCGTCGAACTCGCACGGGAACGGGTAGTCCAGCTCCCACACGTCCTTGCCATCCCTCGTCTCTTTGTGGGCAGGCACCTTGATGCCGATCTGTTCGCAATACGGCACCACCGTGGAGAGCCACCACTGCCGCAGTTGGTCGTTGGTCAGGCCCTTGAGCCGGTACTCGAGCTGCGTTGAGTGCATCTTGAGGTCGTCCGGGAGGCCGAACCATTCGACGCTCAGCGGGAACATCCAGTCGACGGCGCGCTGCAGCTCATCCTTGGCCGAACCGCCAGCGGCGCTGATCCGCTTCATCCAGGTCCGTCCGTTGCGGAGATGGAAGTTCTCCTCGGCCATCACCTTATTCAGGCCCCGCTTCCACGGGCCGTACGAGCACTTTTCGTGGATGTCGCCAAGCAGGCAGAAGCCGGCCTGGTCATACATGCCGTTGGCAACCACGAGCTCGGTCCAGGTGTCGAGCGGGACATCGAACGCGTACGGATAGCGGAAGCTCTTGGGGTCGCGGCTGAAGATCAGCTTCTCCTGATCCTCGCCAAGCTCTTCAAGGATGTGGTAGGCGATGTGGGCGTGGGCGAGCTCGTCCTGGATGATGGCGATGCCGGTCATGAAGGCGTTGATGGAGGGCGCCCGCTTGGCAGCCAGGTAGTAGGCCGGCGCGGAGATGAGCTCGGTGTCTCCGGAAACGACGAGGGTGTGCTTGAGCTCGCGGAGATATTCAGAGGTCATCTCCTTGGGCGACTCGATGAGCTCGCCCGACTTGATCACCTGGTCGAATTCGGCGGGAGTTGGCATCGCCCTCTCATTCTCTGACAACAGGGGCGGGTAAAATCGTGGTCCCTACAGGGCCCGACGCCTCTTGGCCCGCACCGTGGTGGCTATAGCTCAGCTTGGCAGAGCACCAGATTGTGGATCTGGGTGTCGCGGGTTCAAGTCCCGCTAGCCACCCTTTCCACCACTTTTGAATGCCTCAAAGGCCGGCTCCTAGTTCGCCGGCAGCAGGGCGGCCTCGCGCGAAAGAAGGCTCGATAATTCCTTGGCGCTGTGACCCGCACCGAAGATCGGGCCACCTGGCTGCAGGGCCAGCCCGGATTCGAGGTTCCCGGCATCAACGGCGTCGAATCCGAGGATATCGATCAGCTCAAGCACCGCAGCAACCGCAGAGCGGTCATTGCCGGCGGCCGCCATGCCAATGCGTCCTGGCGTGCCGCGTGGACGCCTGCTCTTCTCGAACTTGAAGTAGCCGAGGTGATTGAGGCTCTTCACCACCCGCGCGGATGGGAACCACTCCTGTACGAGCATGCTCGTGCCCGCCGGTGCGGTCGCAAATGGCCCATCAACGCCGTCGATCTCGTCCCAGTAGTTCATCGCGTCGACGAGGATTTTGCCGGCGAACAGGTCGCGTCGAAGTTGTCGAAAGCGGTGCATCGGTATCGCTAGGACGATGACGCCGGCGTAGGCCACGACTTCGTCGGTTGTGAGAGCGCGTGCGCCGGGAGCGAGCACCTCAACGATCAGCTCTATGCGGTCGGAGGGCCCGGAACCCGATATTGCGACGTCGTATCCAGCGGCCACGGCCGCGCGAGCGAAAGCAGTGCCGGCTTTGCCGGCTCCGACGATGCCGAGGCGGCGCTCCGTGGCCTCGCCGCTAAACACTCGATGATCTCGCGTTCGCGCTCGCAGGGCTCTGGTCGCGTGGTGCCGGCTCCTCGGCCGGATCCGAGAGCAGCTCCCTGACTCGCGGGATCACCTCCCGTCCGTACAGCTCGATGGTCGCCATCTTCTGTTCGTGTGGGACTCGCCCGGTCGCGTAGGCCAGGTCGAACCGGCTGAGCCCGAGAAGGCGAATGACCCACGCAATCTTGGTCGCGACCGTTTCCACCGACCCGAGATACAGCGATCCTTCGTCGACCTCGGCTTGGAATCGATCCATCGTCGGTCGCGCCCATCCACGCTCAGCGGCGGCGTTCTCGAAGACATGAGCCCAGTGCGGCCATTGAATGTCCGCGGCTTCCTGGTCGGTCCTGGCCACGAGCCCGTGCGAGTGCATACCGATCCGCTGCAGCGGCTTTCCAAACTTGTCGAGAGCTCGTTTGTAGAGCTCGATCAGCGGTAGGAACCGGATCGGCGGCCCGCCGATTACGGCCAGCATGAGCGGTAGGCCGTAGCGCGCGGCCCGGACCACCGACTGGGGATTGCCGCCGACGCCAACCCATACGGGCAGATGCCCCTTCGGGAGAGGAGGACTCAGGTACTGATTGGTGAGTGGGGAGCGGAACTTGCCCGACCACGTGACCGGTTGGTCTCGCAACATGCGCACGAGCAGGTCGAGCTTCTCCTCGAAGAGGTCCTCGTAATCATTGAGGTCAAATCCGAAGAGGGGGAATGACTCGATCAGCGAGCCGCGGCCGGCGATCAGCTGGGCCCGGCCGTTCGACACTGCGTCGAGGGTGGCAAACTCGGTGTAAACCCGAACGGGGTCCTGCGTGCTCAGGACGGTGACGGCTGTGCCGAGCCGAATGCGTTTGGTTCGGCCGGCGACCGTGGCCAGGATGATGCTCGCGGCCGAGTCCATCATCTCCTTGCGGTAGTGCTCGGCGATGTTGAACGAGTCGACGCCGACGGCATCTGCAAGTACCGCTTCCTCCACGGTGTTGCGAATGACGACGTCGCCGCTCAGCTCGCGACCCGACGCATCGACGCTGATCGGAACGAACGAGTCCAATCCGAACTCGATGTCCTGGGCGTTGCTCATTGAGATTCCTCCGGCTGACAGAAGCCCCGTTCCCCGGCTAGGGTCGCTGATACCGTTTGCAATGACAAATACCTCCGGGGGCCAAGTTATTGCATATGCAAGTACCGGCGAAGCAGGAGGGACCCCGTACCACCACATTCAAACTGCGCCCGCGGCCGTTGGCAGATGTCCGGTGGCCATAGTTAAGGGCGTTGGACGTGATGGCCGCTGAAGAGTGGATCCGCAGGCACGTCGAGCCGGTGGGCCCCATCGAAACGGGTCACGCCCGCCCATGGGCGACGGTGATGCGGGTGCCAGTCGCAGGTGGCGTTACATGGTTCAAGGCCTGCGCCCAGGTTCAGGCATTCGAGCCGAGGCTGACCGTTGAGCTCTACGCTCGATGGCCCGACCGCGTCACCGAGGTGCTGGCCGTAGACGAAGCCCGGCGCTGGCTGCTGCTCGGCGACGCCGGCATCGCGGTCCGGGAGCTAGGAAATCCACCCGAGGCGTGGTTCGAGGCATTGCCGTCGTATGCCGAGCTGCAAAAGGGAGAAATTGGATACGCCCTCGACCACATCGGCCACGGCGTGCCGGACCTGCGTATGGCGGCGCTGCCGGCGGGTTACGAGCGCCTGCTGGCGAGCGAGCTCCCGCTCGCGAGAGATGACGTCAACCGCCTGAGAGACTACGCGCCGCGCTTCACCGAACTCTGCGCCGCGCTGGCTGAGCTGGGAATCCGGGAGTCGGTCCAGCACGACGACCTCCACATGGCAAACCTCTACACAGACGGCGGCAGGCTCCGCGTCGTGGATTGGGGGGATTCGTCGATAGCTCATCCCTTCTTTTCCTTGGTGGTGACGTTCCGGTTCCTCGAAGAGTTCAACCACCTCGCGCCCGATGACCCCTGGTTCCGCAGGCTGGGCGACGCCTACCTAGAGCCGTGGGGGAGCGGATTGGAAGAGACTTTCGAAATCGCGATCCGCGTCGGGTGGTTTGCGCATGCGATCGCATGGACCCGGCAGCGGGATGCCCTCCCGCCCGAGGCACGGCCCGACTTCGACAGAGCGTTCGCGCTAGTCCTGCGACGGGCAGTCGCTCAAACAGTCGAATAAAGAGAGTCGCGACAGGGCCTTGACATTGACCCTGGGTCAGGGTTCGAGCATGTGACGTGTGAACGCAATGACCAACCTCAAGACACGCACTGCGGTTTCCGTGAACGGCCTCCGTAAGACCTATGGCGAGAAGGTAGTCCTCGACGGCGTGGACCTCAGCATCGGCGAGGGCGAGGTGTTTGCGCTGCTCGGGCCGAACGGCGCGGGCAAGACCACCATCGTCCGGATCCTGTCCACCCTGATCCCGGCGGACGCCCGGACGGCCAGCGTCATGGGACACGACCTGCGCCGCGAGGCGGCCGCGGTGCGAAACGTGATCGGCGTCACCGGGCAGTTCTCCGCGGTCGACAACTGGCTGACCGGCGAGGAGAACCTGCTGCTCATGGGCCGCCTACTGCATCTGCCGGCGACCGAGCTGCGCACACGGGCCGCCCAGCTGCTGGAGCTCTTCGATCTGGTCGACGTGGCGAGGCAGACCCCGGCCACTTACTCAGGCGGTATGAAGCGCCGCCTGGACATCGCGATGACTCTGATGGGCCGCCCTCGGCTGATCTTCCTCGACGAGCCGACCACCGGCCTGGACCCGCGCAGCCGCCACACCATGTGGCTGCTCATCCGCGACCTCCGCGCCGAGGGCATCACCATCCTGCTGACCACCCAATACCTCGAAGAGGCCGACCAGCTCGCCGACCGCATCGCCGTGCTGGACCGGGGCCACATCGTTGCCGAGGGCACACCGGAGGAGCTCAAACGGCGCGTGCCGGGAGCGCACATCCGGCTGCGCTTCGCCGACGTTGCCTCGCTCGACGAGGCTGCACGAGAGCTGCGCGAAGGCACGCGCGACGACGAGAAGCTGGTGCTGCGGGTGCCGAACGACGGTGGTATCCGATCGCTGCGCGAAGTGCTCGCCCGCCTCGGCGACGACGTCGCCGTGGAAGGCCTGTCCATCCACACGCCCGACCTCGACGACGTGTTCTTCGCACTCACCGGCAACGCTTCCAAGGAGAAGAGCCAATGACCACTTTGACGATCGCCGCCCAGGACTCCGCCACCATGCTTTGGCGCGAAATCAAGCACAGCATTCGGCTCCTCCGCTTGCTAATCGTGAGCGCGGTACTCGTGCCGGTCGTAATGCTGTTGTTGTTCGACTACATCCTCGGTGGGACTCTCGGCCACGGGCTCGGTGCTGTAGCGCGGGGCGCACCGTACGTCGACTATCTCGTGCCTGGCATCCTCATGATGACGGTGGCGGGGGGCTGCGGGCCCACCGCGATCAACGTAAGCATGGACATGACTGGTGGCTTCGTCGATCGGATCCGCACGATGGCCGTCACTCGCGGTGCGTTGCTGGCGGGACATGTAGGCGTCAGCGTCCTTCGTATGCTTGTTGCCACCGCCGCTGTCACCGGGGTGGCACTCTTGCTCGGATTCCGGCCACAGGCATCCGTCGCGGATTGGCTCGCTGTCGTCGGAATCGTCGCGGCGTTCTCATTTGCCCTGGCCTGGCTGTCCGCCGCGATCGGCCTGGTCACGAAGAGCGTTGCTGGCGCGAACGGCTCCACCCTGCCCCTGTCGTTCCTGCTCCCATTCGTGTCCAGCACTTTCGTGCCGGCCGACTCAATGCCTGCCGGCGTGCGCTGGTTCGCCGCGAATCAGCCGTTCACCGCGGTGGTGGACAGCCTGCGCGCACTGCTCACGGGCTCGCCGGTCGGCAACACCGCATACCTGGCCCTCGCCTGGTGCGCGGTGATCGCGCTGGCCGGTTACGTCTGGGCGCAGGCCGCGTTTCGCCGCGGCACCCGGTGACAGGGATCACCATCGGCCAGCTAGCCGGGTACGCGGGCGTGACGATCAAAGCCGTACGGCATTACCACCAGCGGGGCCTGCTCGAGGAGCCGCCGCGCGACTCTTCAGGTTACCGGCGCTACAGCGCCCAGCATGCCATCGACCTTGTCAAGATCAAGACGCTCGCGGAGGCCGGCGTGCCGCTGGCCCGCATCAAGGAGTTGCTTGCCGCCAACCCCGACCGATTCGTCGCGGCGATCACGGAAATCGACCGCAACCTGCAGGAACGGGCCAAGGAACTCCGCCGCGCCCGCCAGCGGATCGCCAGCCTCAGCGCCGGCGACCGGTTGTTCGTCGTCGCTGAGGTCGCGGACTATCTTGACCGGCTACAGGAGCTCGGCGTAAGCCCGCGTACGGTGCAGATGGAGCGGAACGGCTGGATCCTGATGCAGTCGGCCTCGCCGAAGAACGCCTCCATATGGTTCGCAGACAAGGTCGATGCGATCAGCGATCCGGAGTTCCGTGCCATCTACCTCAAGTACGACGCGGCGTACGACTGGTCTCCGAACGACCGGCGACTCCACGCGCTGGCCGTTCGCGCCGAGCGGTGGATCGCCAAACGTCACAGCGGGCGCAAGGGCGAAGAGCGGTCCGTCTTAGACCCAACCATCGCCGAGCTGGTCGCGACATCGGTCGGTTTGTCGTCGCCGGCGTGGGACCGGCTCGCCGAGATCGCCCGGGAGCGCAGGGCGAGCCGGCAGCCGGTGCGACCAAATGGGCGTTAACGGCGCATCCATAGCGGCCCTGCGTTCGACCATGCGTTCTCGAATGGCGGGTCAGTGCAGGCGCCAAGCCTCCACATCGATCGTGATGAAGTCAGGAAAAGGCACAACCCAACCGTACTGCGCAAGCGTCGTTTTCACCCGGCGTTTTGACGTATACGGAATGCCATTCGACATTCCATGCTCGAAGACCACGTTGGCGACCCTCGCATTGGGGTCGGCTGCCACTGGCGTGTAGTCGTTGCGCCTCAGCAGCCCCGTCTTGGTGTCAAACCAGAATCGCTGGATGCGGCTATGGACTGGCAGGCTGGTTCCGTAATCGGCTTGCAGCATTCCGTCACCAAGCTCAGTCCAGGTGATGTCGGATCTCATCAGCTGATTGGGGAGCGTGTAGTAGCCCCAGAACGCATAGGCCAAGAAATACAGGAGATTCAAGCGATCCCATTTGGTGGTGAGGCTCGCATTCTGGAGATGTTCCCGAGCGTCGGCGCGCTGTTCGAGGAGCTTTCCGTCCCGCGTTTCGATCATCACGTGGAAACCGTCGAGGACACCGATGTCGCCGGAATCGTCGACGGGGTCGATGACTACATGCGGTATGTGAACAGCGACGGTGATCCTTGCGTGAGGCGGGATGTTGATGCCCTTGAGCTGAAACAAGAGCCCTCCGACGATGATCGTGCTCTCCACCGTCGTCGCAGTTTTCCAGACCGCCTCACCGCCATAGGCCTTCAGCGCCCGCGCCGCGGTGGGTGAGAGCTCGCCCGGCGATGAAGGCTTCGTGTTGGTCTGTGAGCCCTGCATCGCCGCAGGCGTCAGCGTGTTCTCGTACACCGTCCACAGGCCATAGCCGACGAGCAGGGCGAGCAGCACCGCGAGGATTGCCGCGACTGCTCTGATCCGCGTGGACCTTCGCCTCTTCAGCAGAACGGTCCTGTGTCTATCAGTCATGAATCCGAAGCAAATTCTCCGCCGGGAAACCGGTCCGGGCGCGGGCCCATCAGCCCAATCTGTCGGCCAGAAACTCCTCCCAGGTTCGCCGCCCATCCGAATGGTCGCGGGTTAGGAGAGCTCCGGCGCGCACGTTTCCAAGGCCCGGCATCCAGACCGGCACGACCAACCGGCGCCGGCGAGTTAACCGGAGGTATCGGCGGATGCGGTCCGCGGCGCTCGATACCTGCGGGCCACCATGTCGGGCACCCGCCCAACCGGCTCACCAAGCGCGAGCTCGACGAGTCTGATGGCCACCTCGGCGGGGTCGATCGGTTGCACCAGGAAGCCGGCCGGGACCGGGATCAGAGGGAGGCTCTGCGCGGTCCGGGCGCCGGTCAATATCAGGTCGTAGAACTGCGTGACACGCAGGATCGTCCACGGCAGCCCCGACTCGGCGACGATTCGCTCCGCCTCGAGCTTCGACCGCATATAGCCGAACGAGACCTGGTCTACCCCGACGATCGAGATGTAAACGAGATGCGGTGCGGGGGCCACTGAGGACGCCGCATGCACGAGGTTGTGGGTCGCTCGTGCGTCGCCCTTGGCGCTGCTCGCGCAATGCACGATTGTTGCGACCCCACCGACCGCTGCCTCGAGGCCGTCCTTCGTGATGAGGTCGCCGACCACGAATTGGACCCCTGCAGTGGCCTCGCGGCCCTGCCGGCTCAGGACTCGTACGTCGCAACCAGCTTCGCGCAGGCGACTGACGACGAGTCGTCCGAGCGTACCGGTGCCCCCGGTGACCAGAATCGGTGCCACAACTTACAGGTTCGTTGACGGATCCAGACGAGGGATTGTGACGGGCGTCGGTCACATCTTCGGCGCCGGTTCCGTCATCTCAGTAGAAAAAATAGCTCCTTGGGGTCGAGCCGTATGCTGACCTAGCCGAAGTCACAGTCGAGGGTGACCTTGTCCAGGATCCTCTCGAGGTCAGCGAGCTCCTGATCGCCGAGTCGTCCGACGAACAGCTCGGCGACCCCCCGCAGATGGACGGGAACGGTTTCGGTCAGGCGGCTCAGGCCGGCATCGGTCAGCGCGACCACGACCCCGCGTGCGTCGCCGTCGGCATTGGCTCGACGCACGAGGCCTTCGTCGGCCATCCGGTCGATTCGGCGCGTCATGCTCGAACGTGAGCTGAGGGTCCGGTCCGCGAGCTCCGTCATGCGCAGGGAGCCACCGCCCTCCGCCAGCTGACCCAGAACGTCGAAATCGCCCAGGGTCAGACCGGTCTTCTTTTCGAGATCAGTGGCGAGCTGACGCAGGAGCGTGGCGCGCGCCTTGAGCAGGGCCCGCCAGGCGCCTAACCCTCGCCGGCCTGGGAGCTCCTGGGCCACGAGCCGGTCGAGGAGGCCGGCGACATCGGGTTCGGAAAGTCGTTGCATATGCAATAAACGCGGCTTTGGCAAGGTAATTGCTATTGCAAGTATATCTATCGAGGAGGAATGCCAGGTGGTCGCTGAGCTCCACCCCCAGCCCGAAGGCTCGATCAACCGCCGGTTTGGCAGAGGGGCCGACGAGGCCAGCGTGAGGCGAGCGGCGGCCTCGCTCGAGGCGAACGGAATGAAGGTCCTCAGAGCCGCCGACGCTGCCGAAGCCAAGCGCATCGTCCTCGGGCTCATCCCCGACGGCGCTCAGGTGTATCACGGCGCCTCGCAAACACTCGACGTCACCGGAATCACCGCCGCCATTGAGGGTTCCCATCGCTACCAGCCGCTCCGCCCGAAGATCTCGACGATGGACCGCAAGACGCAGTCCGACGACATCCGTCGCCTCGCGTCAGCGCCGGACGTGATGCTTGGCAGCGTCCACGCGGTCACAACCGCCGGATCGCTGCTCGTGGCATCGATGAGCGGCAGCCAGCTCGGACCGTATGTCACGGGCGCCGGGCGAGTCATCTTCGTTGTCGGAATCCAGAAGATCGTGTCCGATCTCGACGAGGGGTTGCGCCGGATCAATGAGTACGCGTTCCCTCTGGAAGATGCCCGCGCCCAGGTGGCTTACGGCATTCACAGCGCCGTGAACAAGGTGCTGATCATCAATCGTGAGGTCACTCCGGGGCGCATCACTGTCGTCTTGGTCGATGAGGTACTTGGGTTCTAGCCCCAAAACGAATGGAGGAAATGGAATGGCCACTCAAATCGAAACAGCGCAGCGCGAAGTCGTTCTTGTCGAGGACGCCCACGTTCGCCCGATGATGGGCAACCAGGTCCTCGAGTCCCTGCCGTCAAGGCACATCCCGTACTCGCAGGTGGACCCGTTCATCCTCGTCCACGAGGCCGAGGTCAAGGTCGATCCGGCGCGGGAGGCTCAGGACACCACGCACCCCCACCGCGGGTTCGACAACCTCTGGTACGCGATCTCGGGGTCATCGAGCACCGGCCACAGCACCGGTCCGGGTGGGAGTTTCGAGCGAGCCAAGCTGGACGAGGGATCGCTCCTGTTCATTCGAACTGGTCGTGGCGTATTGCACGCAGAAGGAATCGGCGATGACGAGCGCCGCGAAGGCAAGGTCACCACGATGCGAGGGCTTCTCTTCTGGGTGAACCTGGCGCGCAAGGACAAGAACGTTGAGCCCTTCGCGAAGGTTGTCAAGCCGAACGACGTCCCTGTCCGGAAGGACGGTGACGCGACGATTCGGGTGCTGGTCGGCGAGGGCTCGCCGGTTGAGCTCGGGACGCCCGGCCTCATCCTCGACGTCCAGCTTCCCAACGGCGGGGCGGTGAGCATCCCGGTCAAGGCCGGCTTCAATGGCTTCGTCCACATGCTCGATGGGGAGGCCGGCTTCGGCGCCAACAACAGCCGGGCGAAGCGCGGGCAGATCGCGGTTCTTGGACCAGGCGGTGTGCTGGCCGTGGAGGGCGCTCAGCCAAGCACGCGGTTCGTGCTCATGGCGGGGAAGCCTTACGGCGAGTGGCCTGTCTACAACGGACCGTACGTGGACTGACCGTCGTCCTCCTGGGTTTAGGGCCTTAGATCCAGCCCCGGCGTCGGAAGAAATAGAGCTGGATCGCGATCGCGATCAGCATGGTGCCGACGCCCACGCCAAACGCAATGTATGGCGTCTCCAGGACTGTGGTGAGGTAAGCGAAGTTCATTCCGTAGAAACCGGTCAGAAAGCTCAGCGGCAGAAACAGGCTTGCGATCACGGTCAGCGCCTTCGTCGTCTGATTCAAGCGGTTCGAGACGGTCGACAGATAGACGTCCATCGCGCTCGACAGCAAGTCTCGGAGTGAATCCACGGTCTCGTACTGGCGGACGATGTGGTCGTACACATCGCGGTAGTAGAGCGTCATGTCCTGCTGCTGAAGGTGGATGCCGTGTGTGATGAGCCGCTGGAACACGTCGCGTTGTGCCCCCAGATACCTGCGCAGCTCGGTCACGGAGTGCTTCAGGTGGTAGATGCGATCGAGCGAACCGGGTGACGCTTTCTCGATGATGTCGTCCTCCATCCGGTCGACTGTGTCGTCGAC
>VBHX01000143.1 GCA_005879945.1 Chloroflexota bacterium
GCCGACATTCAGACCTCCATCAAGGATTCGATTTCTCAGCGGCTGCCTGATTCGGTGACTCATCCACGTGCCTGGTCATCCAGGCGTTCAGCCTGCTGCCGTCCCGCCATACCCCCGCGACACGGTCTCGGGCCTGGGCCGTTGCGATCCACCCTTCGAGTGGCCACCGCTGCCAGTAGATCAGGTGCTTGTGGCGCAGCAGCTCGGCGCGGGGGTGGTCCTGTGCGTGGGGGCGGGGGACACGCTTGAGCTCGCGTCCGCCCACCTCATATCCCTCTTCCTTGAGGGCTGCGACGATCTCGTCAAGCTGCCTGCCGGATCGATCGTTCGCGATCGCCTCGCGAAAACGCTCCAGTTGCGTCGCGTCCATCACGTACCGGCCGCCCGCCGCAATCAGACCCTCGGCATCCAGCGCAACGTACCCACCGCCGGCGGTGCTGGCGTAGATGTTCAGCTTGTAGGGAGACTTGTCGGCAGAGAAGCGGATGTCCCGGTTTGGTCGCGAGAGATGAGCGCGACCGAACTCCGGCTCGAGGTCGGCGAGCAGCGCGACCATCGGTCCTTTGACCTCGTGTTCGTACTGGTGTCGGTGCGAATCGAAATATGCCTTCGAGTTGTCCGCGCGCAGCCCGCGAAAGAAGCCCTGGAAGTCGCCACTCCAACCGGCAAACTCGCCAGCCACCGAGGCAAGGGTAGCTGGAGCCGTGCTTCAACTACCTCGTCTGTTGGTCCATCATCAAGCGCGGTGGGAGGGCGATGACTGTAAAGGAGGGCTGGCGGGGTCGATTCTTCGAGGACTTCGAGGTGGGCGACGTCTACGAGCATCCGCTCGGCCGCACCATCACGTCCGCGGACAACATCTGGTTCACCCTGCTGACCCAGAACACCGCGCCCATCCATTTCGATCACCACTACGCGGCGCAGACCGAGTTCGGCAGGCCCCTGGTCAACAGCTGCCTCACGCTGTCGCTGGTGACAGGGCAGAGCGTGACCGATGTCTCGCAAAACGTGATGGCGAACCTCGGCTGGGACGACGTGCGCCTGCCCAACCCGGTGTTCGAAGGCGACACCATCTACTCCCGCTCTGAGGTGCTCGAGATTCGCGAGTCGAACTCGCGCAAGAACGTCGGCATCGTCAGCGTGCGTACGACTGGCCTCAACCAGCATGGCACCGAGGTGATCACTTTCCGGCGAACCGCGATGATTTATCGCCGCGGCCAGAGCCCGACCGCAAAAGCGCCGCGCGGCGCCTAAAGAGGTGCGATGAACTTCGACCTCTCCGAACAGCAGGCGGCATTTCGCGACCTGATGCGAGATTTCGCGCACAAGAGCATCGCGCCGGTGGCGCGCGAGTGGGAGTTGGCCGGCCGCTACCCGGAGGAGATCGTCGAGGAGATGAAGGCGATGGGTCTTTTCGGGATGCTGGTGCCCGAGGAGTACGGGGGCATCGCCATCGATGCGGTCTCCTACTCGCTCGTCTTCGAGGAGATTTCGAAGGCATGGATGGGCGTGGCGGGAATCCTCGGCTCGCACTCGCTGGCGACGCTGATGCTCGCGCGGTACGGCACCCCGCGGCAGCGGGAGCGGTGGCTGCCCGACCTCGCGACCGGTAAGCGCCGTTCCGGCATCGCGCTCACCGAGCCACAGGCGGGCAGCGATCTGCAGGGCATCGCAACAGTCGCCCGCCGGGACGGCGATCAGTACGTGGTGAACGGCGCCAAGACCTGGATCACCAACGCCCGGCACGCGGACCCCCTGCCCGTGCTCGTCAAGACCGATCCCAACGCGCAGCCCCGCCATCGGGGCATGAGCGTGCTGATGATCGAGCAGGGGACCCCGGGCTTCACGGTCGGCAAGGATCTGGAGAAGCTCGGTTACAAAGGGCCAGAGTCTTCAGAGGTCTTCCTCAGCGACTGCCGAGTCCCCGCCGAGAACGTGCTCGGCGACGAAGAAGGGCATGGGCTTCAGCAAGCGCTGTCCGCGCTGGAGTTTGGTCGCGTCAACATCGCCGGGCGGGCGGTCGGCGTGGCGCAGGCGAGCCTGGATCGCGCCCTCGCTTACGCGCGCGAGCGCCATGCGTTCGGCCGGCCCATCGCCGAGTTCCAGGCGATCCAGCTGAAGCTCGCTGACATGGCGACCGAGGTGCAGGCCGCGCGGCTCCTGACCTGGTGGGCGGCGTCAGCGCTCGATTCGGGAAAGCGGGCAGACCTCGAGACCGGCATGGCCAAGCTTTACGCGTCCGAGGTCTGCATCAAGGCATCGCTCGAAGCGATGCGCATTCACGGCGGTTACGGCTACTCGACCGAATACGAGATCGAACGTTTCTACCGCGATGCGCCGCTGATGGCGATCGGCGAAGGCACGAACGACATCCTCAGGACCGTGATCGCGCGCCAGCTCGTCCGTGAAGACATTTCCTAACCGCGCGGGCGGCGGGGTCACCCGATCGCCGCGCAGCTGGCTGTTTGCCCCTGGCCATAACGAAAAGCTGCTCCGATTGGTCTTCGACGCCGGCGCAGACGTCGCTCTGCTCGACCTCGAGGACGCGGTCCCGCCTGACCTGAAAGATCGCGCCCGAACGATGGTCGCCGAGGTGGCGGCCACGAAGCCTTGCTGGGTGCGGGTCAACCGCGCCCGCACGGAGATGTGCGAGCGTGACCTCGACGCGCTCGCCGGCTCGGTGCTGGGTCTTCGGATACCTAAAGTCGAGTCCGCGTCCGAGGTCGCGTGGGTGGCGGAGCGCGCGCCAAATGTTCCGCTGGACTGCACCATCGAATCGGCGCGTGGGGTGCTCGCGGCCTTTGAGATCGCCTCGGCACCAGCCTGCACGTTGCTGTCTTACGGCGGGCTGGACCTGGCGGCCGACCTGGGTCTGGGAAGCGGTCAGCAGGAAACTCTGTACGCGCGCTCCGCCCTGGTGATCGCCGCCCGCGCCGCCGGCAAGCCCCAGCCCAGCGACGGCGTCTATCCGTTCCTCGAAGACGACGCCGGCCTGCGGAACGAGGCGGAAACCGCGCGACGGTTGGGTTTGTTCGGCAAGTCGGCCATCCATCCGCGGCAGCTGCCGATCATCCACGAGGTCTTCGCGGCCACACTCGAGGAGCTGGCCTGGGCAAAGCGGGTGCTAGCGGCATTTGAGCAATCGGGCGGCGCTGCGACCCGGACCGCGGATGGCGAGTTCGTGGACCTGCCCGTGGCCGAGCGGGCACGCCGGCTGATGCAGGGCTGACGCCCCTTGTAACTAAATCGCATATTCATGGGCACTGGCGTGCGGTTGCGCGTACGCTCATTTGGCTCATGGCTGGTGGAGAAGGCAAACGGTTGACGCGGCAGTTGAACGAGCTCGACAGAGTGCTCGACTTTCTCGAGCGGATGAACTTCCATCAGCGAACTGAGGTGCCGATCTCAGTCAGTGACCTGCTTCTCGGGTGTGGGCTGGCCGGCACGATCGGCGAGCGCCCGATGACTTTGATGCCGCGCGTTCTCAACCTCCAGCAAGATCTGCGACGCCAGCTGGCTTCAGCGAGCCGGATGGATCGGAAAAGGGTTATCGCCGGCGAGTCGTGACGGCCGGCCGGCGGGAAAGCGCGAATCGACCATTGCCCTGAATCGGTCGAAGCCGTCTTTGCGACCCGTGAGCTCGGTGTACGTCTTGCCCAGGGTTGGCGCCCCGGCCGCCACGATACGGCGCCACGAGTGGCCGTGTTGAAAATGAAGCCAGTTCAGGAACAGCACCGCGCAGCCGTTGGCCGTAGGGTTGACGTCGCTGTTGATGGTGCGGTCGACATAGTTCGGGCGTCTCGAGTCGAGCCAGACATGAGCAGTCGCGAAGCCGCCGACCTCCGCGGGGTATAGGTCGGCCGCAAGCACTCGCGACAATCCCTCGCCGTTGCTTTTCCGGCAATCCCAGCCTTTCGCCTGGACCGCCTCGAAGACTTCTACGAGCTCGGCGACGTTCAGAAATTCGGAATGGTTTCCCCGCGCGGGATTTGTCTTTGCGTCGCAGTAGAGGTTCGTGGCGGCGCAGTTCAGGTGATGGGCGCCGTTCGGGTTCGCGAAGAGGATGACGCCGAACGGTCCGGCCGACAGCCCGCCAAAGTAACCCGAGATCTTGGCGTAGTCCGCCTCACAGCGGGCGAGCACTACATCAGCGTTGCGCTTGCCGCCAGGTCCGAGAGCTGGGTCGACGTACACGGTGAAATGCTTGGTGTGCCCACGAATGTTGCGCGGCACCTTCAGCCGGCTCGGCCACTTCACCGCGGCACCAGGATTTCATTCGACACCAGCCACGTCGCCAGTGCTGCAGCCTTGGTTGCCGACAGTGACGCCGGCCACGGGTTAGTCAATAGAGGCGCCAGCTCGACTCCGCCCAGGTACGCCACTGGCCGCCGCAGGTTCGGATGGTAGACGGCCGGCCGCATCTCGACCCGGTCGCCCACGATGCAGGGGGTGGGGAGGATTCGGACCGCAGGCGAGAGACCAAGGCGTCCGAGCGGCACCGTCGCGCCGCCAGGCCGCTGCGAAGGCCGTCGGGCCGAGCGTCGCCGGCGCCAAAACGAATCTCGAGGGCCCGGCGACGGCTGGCCGCTGTAGCCGGCAATCCAGGATTCGTGCTCGCGGTGAGACGCGTCCTGATCCGCGCGGAAGAATTCGACCGCGGCCTTTGAGTCGCCTCCAGAGAGAATCGTGTGGGCGGCGGCCGCCCCCGCGACCGCGGACTGAATCGCCTTCTGAACTCCCATCGAGGACAGGGGATCGAGCGCCAGGCTTGCCTCCCCGAGCTTCACGAACGCCTCGCCGATCGGCACCGCGTCGCTGAAGCGGGTTGCATCGCACGCCTCGAGCTCCGCGAACTCCGCGTCTCGCGGCAGCGTGCGGAAAAGTCTCGAGCTCGAGTGCAGTTTCCGGAAGAAGTCGGCCAGCTCGGGGCGGTGGATCCCACGGCGCCGTAGCAGGTCGGCGTCGATGAAGAGCATCGAGCGGAAGCCGCCATCTGGAAGCGGGGCTCCCCACAGCCAGCCGTCGACGATGGCCTCGGTCAGTGCGCGCGCCGGCCAGGCGCGGCGCCCGCGCCAGAGGGCGTGCAAGCACAAAGTGGGAGTCGCGCGCGCCACGGATCCGCCCAGAACCTTGGCGCGCCCACTGGCATCGGCCACGAATCGCGCGTTGATGGTGGTGGATGCGTCGTTGGTCGCGCCGCCCACCGACCAGCCGTCACGTCTTCGCCGCGGACGCCGGGCGCTGGTTTCGGCGATGACGGTCACCCCCGCGTCGATGGCCTGCTCGAGCAAGACGCGGTCGAACTCACCACGATCCACGATCACGCTGGGAGGTCCGGGACGATGAACGTCCGCTGCGGTCGCACCGGCCCACCTGACGGACGAATCCCAGATCTGAACCTGGCGGCAGCTGGCGACGTCGGCAGCGGCTCCGATGGCGTCGAGCAGCGGCCAGATGCCGGCCGCGAGGGCCTCCCCGATCCTTGGCCGAGGATGGCGATATCTCTCGAGCAGCACCACGTCATGTCCGAGCAGGGCCATGCGCCGGGCGAAGACCGAACCCGCCGGTCCGCCGCCGATGACGCAGACCTCGGTGGAGGCGGCTTTACGGGACAAAGGTCTGTGGTGTGGTGGATGTGGAGCCGAAATAGTCCGGCCGCTCGGCCGACAGCCGCGCGTATGCGCCGAGGCAAAAGTGAAGCCAGCCGCGAATGTAATCGCATGCCGGACGTCCGCGGTTGATCACCTCGTGGTGGCAGCCGCCGCCGCACAGGTAGCGCGCCCAGCACGAGCGGCAAGGCTCCTGGCGGTGTACGTGTCTGTCGGTCAACCAGCTTCGCTGCCGATCCCGGTCTATCCCTTCTTCGATGTTCCCCATCTCGCCTGAGTCATCGCCGACGAAGCGGTGACAGGCCGAAAGGTCTCCGGTGGCCGACACGCCCATGTAGCCGGCGCCGGCTCCGCACGGATAGGGTCGGTGAGTTCCGCGATGGATCTCACGCATGGCGTTGACCATGTTCGTGAAGGGGTAGCGCTCGCCGGCGATGAACTTGTCGATGAACTTCTCGCCGCACGAGACCATCTGATCGAGCATCAGCGCCAGGTGACGATGGTCGAGCTCACCCTTGCCCGTCGGCGAGCTCAACATTGGCGAGAAGCCAACACTGTGGAAGCCGAGCTTGATGAACTCGTCGAGCGTGCCGGCCAGGTCCAGATTGACCGGGGTCACCGTCACCCGGGCCGATACCTGCATGCGGTGCTGGCGGGCCAAAAGAGGTGCAATGCGACCCAGGATGTGCTGGTAGCTTCCGCGCCCGCCCGCGAACGGACGCAGCTTGTCGTGCTCGGCTTGTCCGCCGTCGAGGCTGATCGTCACCGCGAACCCGTGCTGCTCGAAGAAGTCCGAGTCCTCCTCTTTCACCAGCGTGCCGTTGGTGGTGATCGAGAAGGTGACGGTGGTCCTAGATTCGTCGGCCCTGCGTTGGGAATGTTCGGTGGCCGCGCGGATCACACCACGGTTGATTAGCGGCTCGCCGCCCAGAAACGCAAGATTCACCCGTTCGCCCGGATTCGTCTCGGCGAACAGGAGGTCGACCGCCTTGAGCGCGGTCGCGAGCGGCATGCTCTTGGGGACATCGCCGAAGCTGCCCTGCTGCGCGTAGCAGTACGTGCAGCCGAGGTTGCAGCGCTGCGCCACCGCCAGGGAAAGCGCGCGCAGCGGAGGGTCGAGTGGAGCGCTGTCGTCGACGAGCTGCGGTTCGTCCACGCCCAGGTTCTGGAGGAAGAGCTCGATCGCTCGGCCGTCGTGTGTCAGCCGAGCGGAGTCGAGCTGGCCGAATGTGTCCTCGTCGACCTCGAACACCTGGCTGCCGTTGGGAACCAGAACCAGGCGCGAAGTCCCTGCAGCAACCAGGTGAATGGATGGAGAAAGCGGGCGAGACGCCTCGAACAGAGAGGCGGCGCGACCGGCGGCACCGCCCTCAGTCTGCGTCGCGGCCACCAATGATGAATCGCAGGCGCGATTGCCACTCGCGAAACAGCCCGGCATACGTGATCAGGGCAGGGCTGCCGGCGTTGAGGAAGTATTCCTTCGGTTCGCGCTTCAGGCTGAGCCAGTTGTTGCCGGTGCTCACACCGTCATCGTCGAGCTCGACGTTGACGTAGTCAGGTCTGCTCGAGGCCCAGTAGTAGCAGAGGCACTCCCGGTAGTCGTTCTGCCAGGGCGAGCACAGGCTCTGGGTGAGCTCGCCGGGCAGGACCGCCTCGGAATCGATGACCGGAATCGTGGCGCCACCACTATTTTTGGCAAAGATCGACCTGACCCTGAGATAGACGACTTTCCGCTTGGTATCCGTTTTGAGCCCGACCGCATTCATCGCCTTTCGGGCGGTGAACTCGCACCGGACTCGGGTCTTGCGGCCGGCGTATTTGTGCACGATCGCTGCCATCGCATTCGACCATTCGAGCGTCCACACTCCATCCGGGTTGTCCGGCGGTGAGGTCAGGCGAACCGCCCGGCCGGTGCCGCCATCAAGGGGTCCCACGACCGGGACGATCGTTGGCTGATCCGCGACTTTCAGCAGCCGGTGATGCAGCAGGCTCTTGTACGGCGACCTCGGATCCACCGCGACGACGATGTTGTCGGCCTCGTGGAGCTCGATGCCGACGAACAGCCGGCGCCAGATGTTACGAAAGTCGAACTCGAGGCCCGGGAAGCAGTTGGAGATCGCGGAATTTGCGAGCGTGCTCGGCGGGTTGCCCCGAGCCCGATGTAGGAGCTGTGCGGTCAGGTTCTTGGCTTCGATCTTCATGGCCGACCTCGTTTGCGTGAGACCCGATTTCCCTTTTTGGGTCGCGGGCGCTCGCTGAAT
Organism: Chloroflexota bacterium; assembly: GCA_005879945.1. Lineage (GTDB taxonomy): Bacteria > Chloroflexota > Dormibacteria > Dormibacterales > Dormibacteraceae > UBA10449. The sequence continues at coordinate 7,871 of VBHX01000143.1, forward strand.
ATCGGACCCTGCCCAACCTTGCGAATGAGGTCGATCTGGCGGCGCGTGAGGGCAAGGTGGCGCCCGTCCGCTCCGCGCATCAGGGCCGGCATCTTGCGACGGCCGACATCGGTGAGGTCTCCGACCTCGTCGTAGTTCCGCAGCACATCGGTGATCCAGGGAGCCGTCCCGCTTCGCAGCGCGGTGAGCACGTTCTGGTGGAGATTGAGTAAGGCGAGGTTGTCCACCAGGGCCGGGTCCATGACCGGGTCAGAGGACCGATTGGTGTCGAGGTTGTCCTGGGCCACCATGTTGCTGCTCAGGTTCAGCTGACCCTTGACCTCTACGTTCCCGTTCAGAACCGCGGTGTTCATCAAACGCACCGTCTCGAAAGCACGGCGGACGATCTCTTCCACCTTATCGGGATCGGCTTCCGAGCGAGAGATCACCGGGCCATAGAGGGCCTGCTCGAGCTCGTCGGCGACAGTTCTCACCGGGAAGCTGTCTGGTGCGTAGTGAGGCGGGCCGGCACCGATGCGCGCCTGCGCTGACAGAACGTTGCCGCCGGCGTTGAGGCTGACCTCGACGATTCCGTCGCACTCGTCGTCAATGTAGCCCCTGCTGTTCTGGCGGTCGCTCGGCGTGTGAGCGTAGATGGGGCTCGGCACCGTCGTGAGCGGATCGCTGTTCTTGTCCGAGTGGCCGAGCCAGCTGTTGGCATGGCGACCGTTGTAGAGAACGTCCGCGAGGTTGGGATCGCGACGGAGTCCGGATCCAGGTCGCCGGCGGGACGACCCGTAGACAAGTCCCTTGCCGGGAGTGAAACGGAGCCGTATCTCTGGAAAGTCCTTGGTGGGCTTGATGTACTGGACCCACCCCAAAGGCAGGTACTTGCCTTTCCAGAAGTTGATGCAAGTACCTCGCAGCTCGCGGCGGCTGTGATCCGTGATGTCGCTCGTCTCCGCCTCGATGCGGTCGTTGTCCTCGCCTGTGCGCCGGGTGAGCTTCAGGTTGGCGACGTGTACGCGCCAGCTCACGTCGGTTGCACTCAGCTTGTTGCTTCGAAGCAGTCCGGTTGTCAGAGGTACCAGCGTTGTCGGCGAGGTTCGCGCCCAGACTTCGAGGAAGGGAGCTACCGGGCGAACGAGATTTTTCACGGTGAATCGGACCTTGGTGGGGACGAAGACCCGCACGATCTCTCCGGTCCTTGTGTTGACCTCGAACGTTTCCGCGGGGATGAGCTGCCGGTGTTCGAGTGGATGTGCTGGATCGACCACCGCCTCGTAGTTGTCCATCGGGCTTGGGCTCCCGCCCAGCCGTCCGACGGCGAGGGTCGGCAGCAGCCGCAGCTCGAGGATTCTCACGTGGCGCCCACCGGGATCGCGCGCGAGCTCGTGGCGAGCATGCGATCGATCTGCTGGCCGGCGATCTGGTCGGAGTTGGCGAGGGCGTTGAGGTAGTCGGCGGCCTCGCCCCTGGCGTTTGCCTGCAGTCTCGCGACCAGGTTCCGCGCGGCTTCCAGCAGGTCCTGGTGGAGCAGCCAGCGCTCTTTCTCGCGATCGGGCAGGTCCAGGGTGTAGGGCATCTCGAAGGGAGGTCCGGCGAGCAGTCCGCTTCGCCTGCCGGCATCCGCCGGCAGCTGGACGAGCTGGCCCGCGATGGCCCGAAGGTTGTACATCTCTCCAAACGTGCGGTTGACCAGGGACCCCTTTGCGGTCGGGCCCTGGTCGGCAGGGTCGGGCAGGCGGTATGCGTGCGACAGGTTCACAAGGAGCATTCGATATCGGAGGTTGAACAGGTGGCTCCACATCCTGGCTTCTTTGTGGGAGATCCACGTCGAATCCGATTCAGCGCTTTCGGGTTGGTACGCGGTCGAAGGATTTGGGCCAACCGGTCTGGCGACCAGCTGGCGGTGCCGAGGCGGTAGCTGGTACAGCTGCCGGAAGATGGTCGAGAACCGAACGAAGTGGGAGTCCTCCTCGTCGGGCGCGCGCCGACCCCCGCTCGTCGTGTGCACTGGAAGGTCGCTGTCGACCGCCTCTCCCTGCTCGCCTACCTCGCTGAGCGCATTCACCGCCGATTCGCGGGAATCGACGGCGTAGATCAGGACTTCGGGCAGCAGCGTCCGGGCGACGTTCCCTGCTTGCTGGCCGCGCTGGCCGCTCCTGTAACCGCGACCCCATACGTCGAACGTGGCCTGGTATGGCTTGGTGCTCGCGTCGAAGACGGAATCGGGCAGCAGGTCGCGCCGAGCGAGAAGCTTGACCAACCGACCGTAGAGAATGCCGACCCGGTTCACCACGTGCCGGGCCTCGACCTTCGCCAGGCGCCGGATCAGAGTCGCCGAGGCGTGCGTCCATTTGGCGGGGCTCTCGGCGCAAACAAAGGTCGCGAGCGTGTCGGGCGCCAGTCGCTCGAGGGTGAATCGAAACGGATAGAAGTCGATGGTCCACGAATAATCCGTACGCCTCAGGTTGATCGGGGCGCCGAGAAGCGTCAGCACGTTCTGCACGGTTATGAGGTGGCCCATCTCCTCTTTGGCGACCCCGAGGATCACCTCCTGCCACCTGCGTACCAGCATCTGGTGCTGCGGCGGGACCTGCGGACCTCCGAGCGTGTAGGCGGCGAACAGGTACTCGACCATGAGCGCGTGCTCGATCTCCGCGGCTATGTGGAGAAGCATCACGGCGTGGTCGTGCCAGTTGGTTTCGGACGGGGGGAAGGCGAATGGATCCTGAGCCGGAACAGTGGCACGCGCGGTAGGGCGGGAGGGCTGCGGAATGCTCACGGAGAGCCAACGAAGGTGCCGGGAGTAGCTTGACAGCTGTCCACTCGCGCTCATGGCCGCTCCTGACTGACCCGCGTAACGGCCCCTAACTTAACACCTAACCGGCCGGCCTAACGAGTGGAGGCCGCGGCAAAACGCTCGGCCAATTTCCGCAAGCGTTCGACGAGCTCGGGAGGTTCGGTGATCGAGAAGTCCGCATCGAGCAAACCTATGTAGAGCGCCAGCATCTCGACGGAGTTCGATCGCGCGAGCACGACACACGTGTTGTCATCGACGGGCTCGATCACGATGCCATGGGGAACCCGTTCCGCAATAACGGCGGCCGCAGCGTGCACCGTCACGCGCGCCTCGTATTTCATCGGCACCGAGCGGACACTGCGCGTCACGTAGGCCGCGATGTCCTCGGCCGGCGGCTCGCGCGGCACGAAATGCGGACCGCTGGAATGCTTGGGCGTGAGGCGGTCCACGCGAAACGTTCGCCATCCGTGGCGATCTCGGTCCCACGCCACCAGGTACCAGCGGCGTCCAAGATTCACCAACCGGAATGGCTCCACCGATCGCGTCGTCTCGGAGCCGTCGTGCTTGCGGTAGTCGATGCCCAGCACCTCGTGGTCGCGGCAAGCGGCTGCGATCACGGCGAGCACATGAGCATCCACCGTGGGGCCGGATGTCGGGGCCGCGACCGTGTAGGCCTGGAGCGCGTTGACGCGGCGGCGGAGCCGCATCGGGAACACCTGCTCCAGCTTCACCAGCGCGCGGACTGATGTCTCCCCGATGCCCGTGACCCCGCCGCCGGCCGACGACCTGAGGGCGACCGCCACGGCGACGGCTTCCTCGTCATCGAGCAAAAGAGGTGGCAGCGCGGCGCCGGCCGCCAGGCGGTAGCCCCCGGCGACGCCGGGCGTGGCCTCGACCGGATA
>VBHX01000144.1 GCA_005879945.1 Chloroflexota bacterium
CAGCGCTCTGCAGGTTGACGTTCCGGTTGGTGACGCCATCAATGGTGGCGGGTTGCGCTTCGGTGTGCCGGGAGCGCTGGACGAGGGTCAGAACGCGCGCGCAGCGGCGGTGGTCGGGCAGTGGCAGGCGCTCGGCGTAATGAAGATCGTGTATCCGTCCGCGTATGCGACGGGCGCCCCGATGAGAACGTCCTCTCCCGCGGCCTAGCCGGTTGTACCTCCCCACCCGGCCGCTAGCGCGGCCACCCTCCCCGCACGGCGGGGAGGAACTCACTGTCTTCCCCGCGCGGCGGGGGGAAACTCACTGTCTTCCCCGCGCGGCGGGGAGGAAACTCACTGGCTTCCCCGCACGGCGGGGGGAGATCTACTCCAGGGAGCGCTGGACCAGGGTGATGTCCATCCAGCGGTCGAACTTGTGCGCGGCGTTGCGGATCGTGCCCACTGCTTCGAAGCCCAGCTTCGAGTGGAGCTGCAGGCCGGACCGGTTGTCGGTGGCGATGGTGGCCACGATGGTGAGGTAGCCGAGGTCTCGCGCTTCCCTGATCAGCTCGGTGAGCAGCGCCTTGCCGATGCCGCGGCCCTGGTGGACGGGGTCGACGTAAACGAGGTCCTCCACCACGTCGAAACCGCGCTGCTTCCACGGAAAGAGGCGCGCCCAGCCGACGACCCCGGTCTCATCGGTCGCCACGAGCAGTACCGAGCGCTTGCCATGCGCCTCCCACCAGTGCGCCGCTTCCTCGGTGTCCAGCGGCTCCGAGTCGATGGTGGCGAAGGTCTGGTTGACGGCCCAGTTGTAGATGCCGACGATGGCGCGAAGGTCGTCGTGGGTGGCGGCCCGGATGCTGACCGCCCCGGCAGCTCTCGCGCTCATCCGGAGATCATTGCATGTGAATCTGCTCGGGCGTGACCTTCACGATCACCCGCGTTCCTATACGGATGCTTGGGGTCGGCGCACGTGATGCGCCGAAAGCTTGACCACGCTGATATTGTCCGCGGGCATGGCTGATGACCGCCGGCCCCTGATCAAGACCTCGCTCCCGGGCCCCTTGGCGGCAGAGCTGATCGCTCGCGACGCCAAGGCGATGTCGCCCAGCTTCACCCGCGCCTATCCCTTCGTGATGGATCACGGCTCGGGCTGCTGGGTGACGGACGTCGACGGCAACCGCTTCCTCGACTTCACGGCGGGCATCGCCGTGGTCACGACCGGCCACTCCCATCCCCGGGTGGTGGCTGCGATCGAGGAGCAGGCGCACCGATTCCTTCACATGTCGGGGACGGATTTCTACTACCAGTCCGAGATCGAGCTGGCGGAACGTCTCGAGGCGAAGATCCTGCCGGGCACGCCCGCGAAGGTTTTCTTCACCAACTCGGGCGCAGAGGCGATCGAGGGCGCGATGAAGCTGGCCCGCTACGCCAGCGGCAGGCCGAACTACATCGCGTTCATCGGCGCGTTCCACGGGCGCACGTTCGGCGCGCTGTCGCTCACTGCCTCCAAGGCCAGCCAGCGCCGCCGCTTTGCCCCGCTGCTGTCGTCGGTTTTCCACGCGCCCTATCCAACGGCTTCACGCGGCGTGACGACCGACCAGACCATCGAGCGCATCGAGGAGCTGTTCACGACGATCGCTCCTCCGGAGAGCGTGGCCGCTGTCTTCGTGGAGCCGATCCAGGGCGAGGGCGGCTACCTGGTCCCGCCCGACGACTTCCTGCCCCGGCTGCGGGAGCTGACCGGCAAGCACGGCATCCTCCTGGTGGCTGACGAGGTGCAGTCGGGGATGGGCCGGACCGGTCACCTCCTCGCCGTCGAGCACTGGGGAGTGGAGCCGGACATCGTGTGCCTGGCGAAGGGCATCGCGTCAGGCCTCCCCCTCGGGGCCTTCGTCGCGCGAGCCGAGCAGATGAGCTGGCCGCCCGGATCGCACGGGAGCACGTTCGGGGGCAACCCTCTTGCTTGCGCGGCGGGCCTGGTGACGCTCGACCTGCTCGAAGAGGGCCTGATGGAAAACGCGGCCAGGGTCGGAGCGCAGCTCCAGGACGGATTGCGAGAGATCGCCGCAACGCACAGCGAGATCACCGACGTGCGCGGTCTTGGATTGATGCTTGCTCTCGAGCTGAAGACGTCCGATCAGGCGGCTCAGCTGGTCCAGTCCGCTTTCGAGCGGGGCATGCTGCTGCTGACCGCCGGCACGCGCGCGGTTCGCTTGTGCCCGCCGCTGGTGGTCGATTCCGACGAGGCCGCTACCGGCCTGGAGATCATCGAAGCCTCTTTGGGCTAAGCGGAAAACTTGAGCGGCAGCTTGGCCGCGGCGGCGGTGGCGACCAGGTCGCCGATGGGATTGGTCGCGGCCGCAGCTGCGTGATCGTCGGCGGCGAGACTGGTCACCGACTTGGTCCTCTGGTCGTCGATGGCGCGCACGGTATCTGTGACTTGGCCCTTCACGCGGGTCGAGACCTGGTCCTCCGCCAGGTCGGTAGAATCGTGGACCAGGCTCGCGAACTGCATGACAAATGTGGAGGTGAGGCTGTCGAGCGCGCCCTGCTTGGTCGTCGCGTCCGCGGTGCCCGCGTAAACAACCAGCTCGGCATTGCGCGCTCCCCAGACCTGGTCGAACCTCGTCCCAGCGGCGGTGCCAAACACGCGGCTGTAGAGCGTGCCCAAGGAGTCGGCGTTGGCAGCAAGCGCATTCAGCGCCGTCGCCTGCTCGGAGTTGCGTCCGGCCGCAGTGGCGCTGGTCGTCATGGTGGCGAGGTACGAGTGCTCCTGCAGGAGGTTGTCTAGCCCGACGCGGAAGTCGACTGCTTTGTTGCCGGGGTCGCCAGGGAACTTGTCCGGAAACTTCCTCGTGATGGATGACGCGAGCGCGTCGCCGATCCTCCACGCCTGCGAGTAGGCCTGGTGCAGATCCTTGAACATCTTCGCGTTGTTGAGCGCCGCCTGGTCGTCGATGATCGCCTTGGTCTCGATGACCTCCTCGGTCGCGAGCTGGATCACCGGATCGAGCGGGATCGCAGTCATCGAGTTCATGAAATGGGCGAACTGCGGCACGAAGATGGTGAGGAGCCCGGACGCGGCGCCGCTGGCCTGGCTGTCATTGTGGCTCACGATGCCGACCGTGTAGTCGACGAAGTAGTTGTTCTGCGCGGCCCAGATCTGATCGAAGTTCGCAGCAGCGCTCGCGCCGAAAGCGGACGCCATCACGCTGCTGAGGTCGCTGCCGTTGAGGGTGAGCAAGGTCGCGTAGCCCTTGTACTCGTCCGAGCGGTTCGCGGTTGCAGCAAGCGAGTCCTTGGCGATCACCATCACGTGCTCGCCGAGCAGAAGGTTGAGACGAACCCTGAGGTCCGCTGCCTTCGAGTCGGGGGTCGGTCCGCTCGCCTGGCTGGGGGATTCGACACGCGCTCCTGAGGCGGGTGGTCCTGAGCTCGAATTCGAGCATGCGATGGCGGCCAGCGTGAAGACCACGATCAGCACCGGCGGCCTGACAAATCTCAAACCACAAGGGTCTTACCATGATTCGGCCTTGCCGCAGTGGTTGTTGGTGGACGGATCGAGCCTGATCTTTCGCGCTTTCTACGGCGTTCCTCAGACGAACCGAGCCCCAGATGGAACGCTGATCAACGCCGTGCGCGGCTTTCTGGACCGCATGGCCAGCTTGATCAACGAACGCAAGCCGAGTCGCGTTGCGGTGACCACGGATGAGGACTGGCGACCGGATTGGCGCGTCGAGCTGCTGCCGAGCTATAAGGTGCACCGGACGGCAGAACCCGTGCCGCATGCCCTCGAGCCACAGATGCCTGTGATCATGGATGCCCTGGCCGCAGTCGGCGTCGACGCCGTGGGGTTGGAGGATTACGAGGCCGAGGACATCATCGCGTCGCTGGTCACGAAGGTCGTCCCGCCAGTCGAGATCGCAAGCGGAGATCGCGACCTCTTCAGCTTGATTCGCGACCGGGACGTGGTCGTCCTCTATCCGGAGAAGGCGGGCCTCGCATTTGTCGACGAGGACGAGGTGGCGCGGCGCTACTCGATTCCGGGGCGGGCCTATGGTGATTTCGCGATCCTGCGCGGCGATCCTTCGGACGGGTTGCCAGGGTTGGCAGGGGTCGGCGCCAAGAAGGCCGCCGACCTGGTTCGCCGCTACGGCTCTGTGCAGGGGATGCTCGATGCGGGCGTGTTCCGATCGGCTGACGCTGAGTACCTCGAGAAGGCGCGCCGGGTGGTTCCGCCCGTAAACGACTTGAAGATCGCGGTGCCCCGCGGCCGTCGCGATCGGTATCCGGAGGACCCCAAGAAGGTCGAGGAGCTCGCGGCGCGCTACGGCGTCGGTGGCTCGCTCAAGCGGCTGAGCGAGGCGCTGAGCAAGATGCCCAAATAATGGCGGTCCGCCCCGCTTACAAAGGCTTTACGTCGCGCTTGAGATGATCTGACGGTAGGCGTGGATCGTATGTCCTGTTATGACGCTCACCTGGATGCTCTTGCGACGAGGCCGCCGTTCGGGACTGAACCGTGGAGGTAGGGCTATGCGCGTCGTGCAAGCACTCGCGCAAGATCTCCGCCACGCGCAGCACGTTCTGGATGTGCGAGCTGTCGCGGACCGACCCGTCCTTTCCGCGCTACCCGCGCCTGCCCGTGCTGCGCTGTCGAGGCTACGAACCAAAAACTAAGGTCGAATCTCCCCACCCGGCGGCGCCGTAGGCGCCACCGACCTCCCCGCGGCGCGGGGAGGCTAGGCCACCCTGATGAGGTCCAGCGGCTGACCAGTGGCTCCGCCGAAGGTCGTCGCCTGGTGGGCTCCGTTCATAGGCAGCTCGGCGATCATCCCGGCGTCGTTGATCGCATAGACCGTGGTGCCGTCAGGGCTCATGGCGAGGCTCCAGACATTCCAGCTGGGAAGCTGGCGGTCTTTTGGATTCAGAGTCGCCGTGTCGATCCAGACCACGCCGGTCTTGCCGGCCATGACCAGGGTCTTTCCGTCGGGGCTCACGGCCGCGGCGTTGCCGCCGAACTCCTTGGCGGCGACGTCCTTGATGCCGGGCACGGACGCTGACCGCGTGTTGCTCAGCTGGGCCGTCCGAGGCGCTCCTGGCACTCCGCCGTCCACGCCCAGGTCGGTCACGATTCCGGTCGCTCCATTGGTCGCGTACAGGTGCGTGCCGGCGGCGTTCAAAGCGAGCGACCAATGAAACCCGTCAGGGCTAGACGCGGTTCCCGGGAGGTCGACGCAGAACGCGATCGGATTCTCGAGGCTGAGTGCGTGGATGAACGCGCTCCCGTCGGAACGCACGTAGAGGCTGTACAGGTACTGGTCATCGTGCGACTGGACGCCGGATATGCGGGTGCCGGCCATGGCGCTCGAGCCATCGCTTTTGTCGAACACGATCTGCGGGTCCAGGGTCCTGGCGGGGACGTTGTAGAACCTGACGTAGTACTGGGAGTTGGAGAGGTACTGGATCAGGTAGACCCGCCCACCACCGTCGTTGATGGCATCGAACTGGTAGTAGCCATTGAGGTCGAACATTTGCGGCTTCCCGGCGTAAGTGGTATCCACGACGACGAAGTGGCTAGCGCTCGGAACAATGCCCGACGTCCTGTCGAACGATTCGAGAACCAGCCAGTGCCCGTTGGGCGACAGGCCTCCGGGAACGCCTGACATGGTCGCGAGCGGGAGCTTGTAGTTACCGGGCAGGCGCATTTGGTGCAGCACAGCGCCTGTCTGTGGGTCGAGGTCAGAGAGAAGGTCTCCGCCGACGCTGTAGAGGTGCGTCCAGTTGGGCGAAGGAGTCCCCAGCGGCATGTTGCGCTCGACGGTCTGCGAGCGCGAATCGATGACCGAGAGCTGCTGCATGGAACCCGTGGAGGCGGCTTCATACAGCTTGTAGCCGCCGGGGCTCACCTGCTCGCCGGGCACATGGCCGCAGGCGGCCACCATCATCAGCGCGCCGAAAGCCAAGACCCAAGCTCGCATGTTCTTCACCTCGCCTCCCATACACCGGACGCCCGGGCTGGGTTCCGTATCAGGACAGGGAAGTGGCGATCGTCAGCGCCTGGGCCTTGGTGAGGTCGCCCTCGATGCGAACGATCGTGCCGTTGTCGTCGAAGATGAGGGTGTTGGTCGCCAGGCGGAAGGTCTCGTCGCGGAAATTGCCGTTGGCGTCGGTGAAGAAGAACCCGTGGGGCTTGCCCGAGATCCAGTAGCCAGGGTGCCCGTTCACCGTCACGTCCTCGAGTGTCGCATCCGACCCCAGCATCTTCCCGAAGAACTCCGCTTTCACCTGACCGTTCGCCTCGGTGATGAGCGCGGCCACGCCGGTCTGGCCCGAGGTCTTGATGTCCGCACGTGTCTTGTAGACAAGGCTCACCTCGCCCTGTGCAGGGCCGTCGGGTGGGAGCTGGACGTAGACCTCGTCGGGCGCGCCCAAGGACGCCGGCACGGCGATGTGCCAGCTGACCTTGCTCCGGGCGTCGGCGAGCGTAGTCGGGTCGCCGAGGCCGAGGCGCTTGCCTAGCGGACCGGACGGTTGCGGCGACGGCGTGGGCAACTGGTTGACCCGCGTGATGATCGTGTGGAGGTTGAGCCAGTTCGCGATCGCGTCCCGCGAGGGCGTGTACGCAACGAGCGCCGCCAGCGCCAGCACCAACACGGCCGCCGCGACCGCCCAGCGGCTCTGGAACCAGGGGCGCCGGATGGCAATGACGGGCGCGACCGACCGTTCCATAACGCGAGCTGCCATGTCCGGCGTGGCCGGCCATTCGATCTCGGCCCTGAGGCGGCCCAGCCGCTGCTCGAGCTCGGCGATCTCAGGCACGGGCGCCCTCCTCGAATCGCAGGCGCAGGCGGGCCAAAGCGCGCGACAGGCGTGACTTCACCGTGCCCTCGGGAATGTTCAGCGCAGCTGCCGTCTCCTCGCCGCTGAGCTCGAGCAGATACCGGCTCGCGATCACTAGCCGGTCTTCCTCGCTGAGCTCGTTGAGGAGGCCGACCAGGAATTGGTGGTCCTCCGCGGCCACGGCCGCCGCCTCGGGGGATGGGGCCGCATCCCCCGGGCGGAAGCGCTCCGCCATTCGAAGCTCGAGCTGGTGGCGGCGGCCCGCGGAACGCGCGCGGTTGCGCGCCTCGTTGGCAACAATCCGCAGCAGCCACGGCCGTGGCTCCGCACCGGTGCGGAACGTCGCCAGAGCGCGATACGCCTTCACGAAACCCTCCTGCGCGGCGTCCTCGGCGTCGGCCGCTGAGCCGGTGACTACATATGCCGTCCGGAACGCGACCTCCTGGTATCGCCGCACAATCTCCTCGTAGGCGCCCGAATCTCCGCGCTGCGCGCGCGTGAACAGATCGCCATCCGTTGGTCGGCCCTCCATCGGACGCACCTATTACAACCGGCGGGGCATCATGGTTCCCTGGCCTCCCCGCCGTGCGGGGAGGTGGCGCGCAGCGCCGATGGGAAAAGACTCCTCCCCGCCATGCGGGGAGGTGGCGCGCAGCGCCGGTGGGGAGGGCCAACTGCAACTGCGGTGGAAGAAGGTGTGTTCCTAGGAGTGTGATGGAGGGCGTAGACCGTCTGTTCGAGCGGATGGTGAACGAGCACAAGGACCGCGTGTTCGCCACCAGCCTGGCGATGACCGGCAACCGCCATGACGCGGAGGAGGTGGCGCAGGACACGTTCTTTCGCGCCTATCGCGCGCTCGGGACTTACTCGCCCGAGCGCATCCGCGATTTGAAGGAGCGGGCGTGGCTGCACCGGATCGCGGTCAACGTAGTCCGGAACCGGGTCCGGGGCGTGAAACCCAGTCTCGTCGAGCTGAACGGCAGCGAGTCCGACCATTCGCCAGGCCCGGAGGCGCAAGCCATGGAACGCATGCAGCTGGATGAGCTGGCGACGCGCGTCGCCGAGCTCCCGGTCCGCTATCGAGAGGCCGTTGTGCTCCACCACGTTCGCGACCTCTCGTACGCGGAGGTGGCGGAGGCGCTGGGTCAACCGGTGGGAACGGTGAAGGCGAATGTCCATCGCGGGCTGAAACTTCTCAGAGGAGATAACGATGATCGACTTGACGACTGACCTGAAGCGACTTGGAGCCGTGAAGGCGCCACCCGGCTTTGCCGAACGCGTTCTAGCGCAGGTGGGCATGGCCGACTCATACGCCCGATTCGAAACCGTGTTGGGCGATGTCTATGTCGCCTGGAACCGGCTTGGCGTGTCGGCTGCCGCTCGGTCCGCTTCGGCGGCTGAGTTCGAGGAATGGTTCGGCAAGGATGTCGGCCGGCCGCTGCAGGCGGCTTCTCCACCTGCCGACCTTGGGAAGAAGATCCAGGACGAGCTCAATGGCAAGCGCCGCATGAGATTCGATCTCCGCGGGTTGACTCCGTTCGAGCAAGCAGTGCTGCGCAAGACCCGCCAGATTCCGCGTGGCGAGGTGAGGCCGTATGGATGGGTGGCGCGGGAGATAGGCCGTCCGGCCGCGGTCCGCGCGGTTGGCAGCGCGCTCGCGCACAACCCGATCCCCTACTTCATCCCCTGCCATCGTGTGGTGCGCACCGATGGCCAGATCGGTAATTACGGCGGCGGTGGGCCGGAGGCCAAGAAGGCGATCCTCACGCTCGAAGGCGTGCGGTTGAATCGCCTCCAGGAGATGGCGAAGGCGGGCTACCGATACCAGGGCGTGCGGACGACCAAGATCTTCTGCTACCCGACCTGCTACACCGGCCGCCACGCGCTGGAGAAGAACATCGTCTGGCTGCACGACGAGGCCACCGCTCGTGCAGCCGGATTCCGGCCCTGCAAGGTTTGCCGACCGGCGGTGGTGGCTTAACCCAGGGCGTGAATGTCGGGCAGCTCGCGATAGAGGCCTGCGTAGTCGAGGCCGTAACCGATGACGAATCGGTCGGGGATGACAAAGCCGCGGAAGTCGATCTTCACGTTGACCGCGCGGCGCGCGGGACGATCGAGCAAGGCCGCAAGACGTAGCGAAGCCGGCTTCATCTGGAGCACGCGTTTCGTGACCGCCTCCGCGGTGCGTCCCGAGTCGACGATGTCTTCGACGAGCAGCACGTGGCGGTCGGCGAATGTTCCCATCACCATGTGTGCAAGCCGCACGCGGCCGCTGCTTGCTGTTCCCGCTCCATAACTCGCGGCGCGCACGAACTCGAGCTCGGCGGGCACGCTGAGGCTTCGTAACAGATCGGCCGCGAAAACTGTGGCGCCCTTGAGGATGACGAGGATCACGAGAGGGGTCTCGATGTCGGCGTACGCGTCGGAGATCTGACGCCCCAGACTGCGCACCCGCCGCGCGATGCGGGCGGAGCTGATCAGGGCCTTCCCGGAGCTGCTTGTCGCAGGCGGTTTGGTCTGTGTCAGCACTTCAGGCATGCGTGTCTACTTTATCGACTCCAGGGGCGCCACGGAGGCGGCGATCGGGGACATGCGACGGTATTTCATATGGAATCTGCTGAAGACTCCATCAACGTTTATTGCATTGCCTCCGTGATACACGGCCGGCGTTCCATGGTTGTGTGGCGTGTGCCCGAAAACAGCGCGGCGACTATTGGTAGCTTGCAGCCATCTCTGTAGCCGATCGGGCTGCCGGTCGAAGACGTTGCGCGCGCTCAGCACATCCCACAGCTCCGCCTCGCCCTCATGCATCAATAGATCGCGCGCGCGAGAGTTGATCGTGTCGACAACGTCGCCAGCATTCGATTCGCTCCATCGCAAGTAGCCGTCATGGCCGCAGTGCTGAACCAGGGTTCCGTCACTCAGCCGAACCAGGGCCGGCCGCTCGCGCAGCCACTCTTGCAGGGCTGCGTCGCGGGCGAGCTCGTCGAGGTCGTGACCCTGCCCGCCGATCGAGATCCAGAAGCCGACCCGCGTCGGGTCTCGCAGCGCCCACAGCATTGCGACCTCGTGATTGCCCAATAAGACAGTCGTGTTCGCGCGGTCGCGCGCGAATCGCAGGACGCCGACTCCGAACATTCCGTAGTCGACCAGGTCGCCGACGAAAACGGTGCGCCAGCTATCGGCTGGGTATGGTCGCAGCGCTTCGAAGAGGCGCTCGAGGTCGCCATGGACGTCGCCGACGATCAGGACTTGCAGATCGTTCGCAGCCATTCCTCACCGCGCCCATCCAGTCGCCGCACCGCCCTCGTGTAGGAGCCGATGGTTTGCAGCTCGGTGCGAGTGGTGCGCCAATGCCAATTGGGTCCAAAGACTTTCTCGACCTCTTTGCGTGCAAATTGATACGACCTCGCGAACATGCGGCTGCCGCAGGCCGATCCTTTGAAGACCCAGAAGGAGTCCCAGATCGCGGTCGCGCGAGCGCGGCGGATATGGGCATTGCCGTCCCACCATCCGTGCCCCGGATCGAAGGTGACGTCGACGAGGGCATCATCGATTTCGAGGCAGCCGACGAGGTGGAACTGAGGCGCTGCGTTGATCGGTTGCAGGCGCGCGAGAAAGACGATGAGGTCGCCGCGCTCGGCTCGTCGGAGGCCGAAGGCGCGCCCGGCTCGTCGGCAGTTGTCGCCGTACGTCGGCGTCGAGGCCGAGAGGTCCGGGTCGAGATGTACGGCTCGGTTGCGCCACGTTGCCGGCGCGTGCGCGGCAAGCCCGTCAACGTCGCCGAGTCGCAGCATTGGCGGGCGCCAGGGCTGCCGCTCAGGGATTGGGAGCAGCGCAAAGCGGCCGTCTTCGAACAACGGGGAGCGGGCGGCGTGGGCCGAGTTCACGCCCACATTTGCGAGGAAGGCAGCCATCGGACGATGCTA
>VBHX01000145.1 GCA_005879945.1 Chloroflexota bacterium
CTGAAACTCCCCAGTTCTCGCCGATCTGAAATTCCCCATCTCAGAACCGATTTCGTCTCAGCGCCGGTCTCAAATTCCCCACCTCAGGCGCTGGCGTGACCAGGGTGCTAGTGAGCATGCTGAAGACGCCGGCACGCTTCTTGTCCTTGAGTCGGTAGCTCTCACCGCGGATGTTGACCGTGATCGAGTAGTGGAGCAGACGGTCGATGATGGCAGCGGCGGCAACCTCGTCACCGAAGACAGCGCCCCACTCGGAGTAGGACTTGTTCGAGGTGACGATGATGCTGCCTCTGGTGTAGCGCTTGGAGACAAGCTTAAACAGGAAGCTCGTCGCCACCTGGTCCAAGGGCGATAACCGATCTCGTCGAGGATGAGCAGTGTCGGCACTCGGAGCTTGACCAGGCGCTCGCCGAGACGGTTCTCCTGCACGTCGCGGGCGAGTTCGTCGAGCAGCTCGGGGACGGTGATGAAGTAGACGTTGTGGCCGTTGGCAACCGCCTCCATGCCGAGGGCCACAGCGAGGTGGGTTTTGCCGACACCAGGTGGGTACTGATCGGGTCGCTTCTTGCCGTGGCCGTCCAGGTTGACGACGCCCGGACAATCCGGATGGCCGGCGCCCCACATTACGGCGAGCATCCCGCCGAGGGAGTGACCGGCAATCGAGGGGTTGACTAGTCGCAGATGCGCTGCAACGACGCCGACATCGCCCAGCGAGTCTTCCCATGACCACGACCCATCTCCTGACCGACCATGGCATCGCAGGTCAATTGCGACTACATGGTGATCGCCGGTGAGAAGTGGAGCTATGAGCTGCCAGTCGAGAAGCGAGCGTCCCAGGCCGTGCAAAAGAATGATGCCTGCACCCGAGCCACCGAAGTCGCATACGGCGAGCTGCACCCCCTGGAATCCACAACGAGGTCTGTCGCGTCGTTAGGCAAGGCGGTGGCGACGGTACCGCCTCCCGGCGGGCTGGTCAGCCTTACCCGAGCCGATAACTGAAATTCAACGCGGTGCTTGGGACCAGGACGACGAGCCCCGTCTCGCCATAGCTTGACCTCGATCACTTGCCGGAACGAGCCGCGAGAGATGACCGTGCGTCCTCGACGGTCACGATGACGACTCGGTCCTCGTCTTCAAAATAGACGTAAACAACGAGCATCCAGCGCCAGGGACCCAACACGAAACGAAAGCCGGACCATTGGCCACCTAGCTCCGGGCCGAGCCGCGGAAAGCGACCAAGTGGGCGCACCGCGCTCCTGAACCTTTGTTTCGTGTTCTTTGGCAGGCTGTGAGTTCGGATCAATCGATCCAGGTCGGTCGCGGCCGACCTGGATACTTCGATCCGCGCCACGCGTTAGAGGTCGTCCAGGCTTATCGTCCGCCCCGCTTTGGCGTCATCGAGTCCTTGCTGGGCCCGCTCAAACGCTCCTGGGAGTCCGTCTAAAAGGGCCGCTGCATGGCGCGGATCAGGGTCGGCTTCGTCAAGCGCCTGTGAAAGGAGTGATCGCGCGAGCGTGCCTTCATTCACATGCGTTCGCTCAGCCAACTTAGCGAGCTTGGCAGCGTATGCGCGATCAAGGGTGACATTGAGGCGACGGTTCGTATCAGGCATCATGCGAGAGTACACGAATCAGCACGTTACGTGCATGTTTTTGTGAAGTCGCCGGCTGCCGTGAGCGGTCATCCGAGGCGACATGTGAACTGGAGTGACGGTTTGGTACTCGGGGCGTTGGCTCCTGTCTCCCGCTCCCCCGGGTTCCCCAGGCGTCTTCGTGCGGAAGGCAATCAGCTTGATCGCGCCGGCGCCAAAGCAATGCCGTGGGGCCGTGTCGTTGAGATGATGTGGCGGCCATTGCACATCACCTTCGCCGGAGGAGTTCGCGCTTGAGGGAGTTGCCCAGCCACGCCTCGAATTCATCTTGAGTCCAACCGCGCTCGACAACGAGTCTCTGGTACGCGTCTTCGGATGCGAGCGCCCACATGATGTCGGTTGCCCGTGTGGCATCGAGTCCGGTACGAAGATGGCCAGACCGCTCGAGAGCCTCGGCGCAAATGCGAAGGCCGTACAAGCGCCCGCTGTCTAACTTTTTCGAGGCTTTCGATAGAGCGGCGTCAGCTCGTCCGGCTGACCGCACAACCTGGTAAACATCCCACCACTTCTCACACGATATCCGTGCAATGTGTGCTGTTCCCTCGAGCATGCGAAGCGGGTTGGCCTGCTGCATCGCCTCCTGAAAGACGGGGACGATGTCGCCGGTTTCCATCTCGTCGATCAGGTAGCCGACGATGGCTGCTTTCGATCCGAAGTGGAAGTAAACCGTCGGTGCCGCGTACCCCGCCTCCTGCGCGATTGCTTCGATCGTCGTGCCACCGTAGCCGCGCTCGACGAATAGCTTCCGGGCGGCCACCGCTATCGCTGCGCGGCCGGGAGGTTCACGTTTCTCGCGCTGTGACTTAGCTCCTTCTGGGGTCTTGACAGCTGATTTCACCGCTCCTATAGTAACACTATAGTTACTATAGTAACGCTATAGATTCGTGGAGGAGGCGCTGATATGTTCGAGGGGATCAATTGGAGGCGAATCTTTGTAGACGTTGGCTGGGCAATGGCCGCAGCCGACCCATTGTGTTACTCGTACTATCTGGCCTACCGCGCACAAGGCGCCGGTACGGGCCGAGCGGGCGACGTTGGCGAACCTCGCGTCTTTACCGACAGGCCTAAGTTCGAGAGTCGCGCGCCCCTCAAAGGTCTTCGTCACAAGTAACGCTCGGAAATGCCTGAGTTAGCGAACATCTCCAAGCTCTTGCACGTCGCGATTGCATTCTGGTTCGTGGGCGGCTTGCTGGGCCGGACGCTGGCCCAGCGCCAGGCCCGGCGCTCAGAAGAAATCAGGGCTGTTGACGCGTTGTGCAGCCTGGCAGGTGCCTTTGACCGGCTGCTCGTGATACCGGGAGCGCAGCTGGTCCTAGTCGTCGGCATCGTGACGGCATTGCTCCAGGGGTATCCAGTGTTGGGCTTCTTGCAGGGCGCCCAATCCAACTGGCTGCTCGTTTCATTGGTCCTGTATGTGGGCATCACGGCGCTCGTCCCGACCGTATTTCTGCCTAAAGGGAGGACTTTCGACGCCGCGCTCACAAAGGCCCGAGAGGCCGGGAGGGTGACGGGCGAGCTAAGTGCAGCGCTTCACGACCGGCGGACAGCGTGGGCACATAGGGGGGAGCTCGCCGCCGTCGCCGCCATCATCGTCCTGATGGTGTTGAAGCCTTTTTAACCGGCGATAGCGGAGACATCGCCCATCACCGGATGGCGCGGCAGCAGCTCATCGGTCATTGCTACGCGCAACAGTGGGGGATACGGGCGGCCAATGCCCTCGTTATCCGGCTGACGGTCGTTCAGTTTCCCCTTTCCGCAAGACCTCTTTTGGCGGCTGAGGTCCAAAGCGCGCCGGTAGGTGAATTCGACGCGATGTTTGGCACTCGGGCCGTCGAAGCCCGTATCCCGTTTACTCGGTTTCCCACTGTCGTCAGCGTGGCGTTGCATCAGGGGACGGCAGATGTTGATGTGGTTCGAGTCAACGACGGCCCACCAGGCTTCGACCGACGAACCGAGTCTGTAAATGAATTGGACTGCAAGTTTGGTACTCGGGGCTTTGGACCCCGTCTCCCGCTCCAACTTCACTCTCACCTGGCGGGAGTCCGAGTGGAAGGCGAGGTTCAGGACAGGATCAGGATCTCGCGGATCAGGGCGCCGTCGAACCGGTAGACCAGGACCGCACGCACCACCTCGGGTCCGCCGGGGGAATAGCCGGTCACGCGTTCCTCATCGATGACGTAGGGGCCGACCGCGATGCGATTGGGGATGTCGTAATGAAGGTTCGGATGATCTGACATCGACTTCGCGTATCGCGCGCTGACCGCCTCGGCACCGTCCATCGCTATCGTGCCGTCGGCTCGCTTCACAACGACGTCCGGTGCGTAGAAGCTCAGACACCGATCGAGGTCGTGGGCGTGGTAGGCGTCGATCGCCGCCTGGACGATGTCCCGCGGTTCCATAGGTTCTAGTTGCCGGAACTTGATACCACAACCTGGTGAGAGAAGCGGTAGGCGCTAAGAGTCGAGTCGACCGTCCAGAGACGCTCCACCCCGCGATCATCATCAGCGCTTAGCAGAACGATCGCGTCCACCCATGAGAAAGTCTGGTCAACATATCGGGCCAGCAGCTCGATGGAGCGCTTATAAGACTCGCTGGGCATGCTTCGCATCTCGAAGAGTTTTGAATCTGCGGCAAGCAAACTGAAGACTGTCAGGGCAGGCCGGGCATCGTGACGGCCACTGACGCGGCGGTCGTATCGGAGCTTCGTATAGGCCTCGCCCGCGACGGCCTCCGGGACGACGAGGTGTGCCCCTAGCCTTCGCTGCGATTCGATGACATCGACCGCCCAGCGATGGTGCCGATCACCGCGGTTCAGCGCGGCAATCAAAAGCCCGGTGTCGGCGAGCGAGCTCAGCCGCCGTACACCGTCTCGTCAATAGTTTCAGAAAGGTCTGGCGGTCCGTGGATGACACCGACAAAGCTGAGGAGGCGATCGACCTGACTCGCCTCCGCCGCCAAGCCTGTCTCGACGAGTTGGACGATGAGCCCACTCTGAGTGGTGCCCCGTTTGCGCGCTGCCTTGCGAAGCCGTTCATCAAGAGCACGTGGAAGGGTGATGTTCTTTCGAACGTGCGTTGCCACGACTCGACTATACACACTTGTCGGGCCGCGCTACACACTTCTGCCTTGGGTGCGGGGAACTGAAAGAATTGCCTCCTGTGGGCGTTGTACGAGTCACGCTGTGGAAATCCCGCGAAAGGAGGTGAATTTGACATGAGTCGCCGGTTTGAGCTCCGCCAGAACGGCCAGGGGATGGTGGAGTACGCCTTGATCCTGGTACTCGTTTCGATCGTGGTCATCGTGATTCTTTTAACCATGGGGAACCAGATTCAGAACGTCTTCTCGAACGTTGTCGCTGCGCTCGGCTAATGCCTCAGGCTCGTGACCGGGCTGGTTGATGCCAGCCCGGTTTTCCGTGAAGCCGCGGCTACTTATCGTGGGTCGTGGGCTCCGACCATCGAGGTGTATGGTGGCGCTAGCGGACCGCTCCCCAGCCGGTTACAACTTTGAGCTGAATTGGCGGAAATGCCGAGCGGCCCGCTTAAGTTCCGACAAACTGCTCAGTGCGGAATTTGGAGGTTCTAGCATGGCCCACACCACAGGTAAATCGCTCAGCGTCAAGAACGCCAGCGCTCCCGACGAGACACGCAAGTTCGAGGGCAAGGGTCACCTCGACGTCCTCGACTTTGGCGACCATAAGGTCGGCGTCGTTACGTTTGAGCCCGGCTGGAAGTGGTCCGCGAACGTCAAGCCGATTGCGAAGACGGACAGTTGCCAGTCGACGCACCTGGCCTATTGCGTATCCGGACGCATGAAGATCGTGCACGACGACGGCACCGAAGCCGAAGTCGGGCCTGGCGACCTGATGCATGTGACGCCAGGTCACGACGCCTGGGTGATCGGTAACGAGCCCTGCGTGCAGGTTGACTTCATGAGCGCCGCGAGTTACGCCAGGCGCTGAGCCAGACCAATGGGCGCCCCGACGGGGCGCCCGACTCTTCACGCGGCTATATCAGGAGTCAGCCATCAGGCGCGGTGGCGGCGTGCTGTTTCTAGGCGAGGCTGCAGCCCGTCTCGTGCATGGCTCGAGCCTGTTGGAGGCAATGATTACGGCCCGACACAACCAAGACGCTGCCCAGCCGATCTCTCATATCTGGGATCCTCCTGGATCACGGGGTGTTCGTGTTGAGGTTCCGTGGGAGCTGCCGAAGTGGTCGGCACCGTTTGAAAACGATCCCTTCAGCTCCCATCCTTAAGCCAGACGATATGTGAATTCGACCGACCGTATGGCACTCGGGACCGGGGACCCCGTCTCCGGCTCCAGGCTCTCGCCCTCGCTGCTTTGGCCCGGTGCCAGAATCAGCCTCAGCGCAATCTAGTAAGGCACTTCGCAGTGACCCTTGAGCATCGCGGAGATCTCGAAAGGCGGCTGCGATGCGACCGCCGAGGGATCTGGCCTGTAAATCACGGCGCCAAAGTAGTAAATCCAGTGTCCGTAACCCGTGCTACATCGGTATAGGGCGTTATTCGTGCCCGGGAGAAATACGTAACTATCGAGCTGAGCGGACCCCGGACCATACATACCCAACGACGCGTAGCACGCATTGCTGTGGGGAGGCCCTGTGCTCCCGAATTGAAGGTCATAGTGCATCCGGCCATGGCAATGGACTGAGAAGAGCGACAGGCCGGGTACGTCTATCACCTGCGCGTCCCAAAATGTGTCGGCCGTTGCGCCATCCGGCGAGTCCCCAACGTTGACTTGAAACTGACGGCCCGTCCCGTACCCGTTCGTGAATCCCGCTCCGAAGGTCACTGCGACGGCAGCGACGAGTACACCCAGGACGGCGACGGCCCGGAACCACCAGCTCGCCTCGCCGCTCGATGTCTTCCGCTCCATGTCGCCCGGTTTGATTATGTCGTCGCGGGTGGGAGCGTGATGCTCACGGTCGTTCCCTTGCCGACCGTGCTCTCGATGTCTATCGTGCCGCCGTGCGCGGTGATGATGTCGTGCGTGATCGCGAGGCCCAGGCCGGAACCGGTCGAGCCCGGGCCCTTGACGAAGCGTTGAAAAACCCGCGGAAGGATGTCTGCCGAGATGCCCTCACCGGTGTCCTGCACCGCGATTCCAACCTGGGTGCCGGCGGGGTGCACCTCGACCCGAATCGAACCACCTGCCGGTGTGTGCCGGATCGCATTCGATACCACGTTGGCGAGGGCACTGCGAAATCGCGCGGGGTCGACGTCCACCATCGGAGTCGTGGCGTCGATCGCCGAGGCGAGGCTCACGCCAAACGCCTCGCCCTGCGTCTCAAATGACGCGAGCACATCCTGCACCAGAGCACCCGGCTCCACGTGCTCGCGGTTGAGCACCAGGCTGCCTGCCTCGGTCAGCACCAGCGTGCGGAGGTCCTCGACCAGCACCTCCAGCGCACGCGTTGCGTCGAGGATCGGCATCACGTGGTCGGGGTCGCCGGGATACACACCGTCGGCGATAGCCTCCGCCTGCCCGCGGATAACGGACAAGGGCGTGCGCAGCTCATGCGCCACGTCGGCGAGGAAGCTCCGGCGCTGTTCATCGCTCGCTTTGAGCCGGGCGGACATCGAGTTGAACGCGCGCGCGACCGAGGTGAGCTCAGGCGGTCCCGACTCGGGTATCTGGGCCGAATAGTCTCCCTTCTCGATTCTGCCTGCCGCCTCGATCAGGTTGTCCATCGGCCGCGAGAAACGTCTGATCCCGCGTTGGGCGACCACCGCCGCCAACACGACAAGCAGTGCCGTCATCACGAGCACCACCTGGGCGGTGCCGGGACGGAATGCCGTGGGGCCGAGAAGCGTGTCCAGCAGGGCTCCCACCAGGGCGGTGACGATCGCACCGGCGAGCGCCACCAGCGCGATCACACCGAGGATGACGCAGCCCATGCGCCAGAAGAAGGGCAGGCCTCCACGGCGCCACCGGCGTTGTGGCGGCCACGGCTGGTTCTCCGGCCACCAGGGGGGCCGGCGGCGCGGGGGCGGTCCCCAGGCGGGTCTCATCGTTCAGGAGGCTCGGCGAAACGGTAACCGACTCCGAACACGGTCAGGACGTATTGGGGCCTGCCGGCCCGGGGCTCGATCTTCCTCCTGATGTTCTTTATGTGGGCATCGATCGCCCGTTCGTAAGACTCGAAGGCCACGCCCTTCACGGCGTCAAGCAGCTGGGCTCGCGTGAAGATGCGACCAGGCTGCGCGGCCATCGTGGCCAAGATCTGGAACTCGGTCTTGGTGAGCTCCACGCGGCGACCGGCGATCCGCACTTCCATCCGCGGGACGTCGAGCTCGACGTCGTCTCCGACGCGGATCAGATCCGTGCGCTGCCGGATCCTCTCGGCCCGCCTGAGGACCGCACGCACGCGAGCGACCAGCTCCTTGGGGCTGAAGGGCTTGGTCATGTAGTCGTCGGCGCCCAGCTCGAGGCCGACCAGCTTGTCGGACTCTTCGGTCCGAGCGGTCAGCATGATGATCGGCACCTCTCCGTCGCGGCGGAGGGCGCGCGTGACGTCCAGGCCGTCGAGCCCGGGCAGGGCGAGGTCGAGGATGACGAGGTCTGGGCGGCCTGTGCGCGCGGTCCGAAGCGCGGTCGGTCCGTCAGACGCGACGAGCACGGTGAACCCACCGTGCTCGAGGTAGTCGCGAACCAGCCTCACGATTCGTGGCTCGTCGTCCACGACCAGGATGGTCGGCACCGCGTCCATCGTAAGGATCGAGCACCGGGGGCGCGGCGCCCCCGGTGCTGCATGCTCCCGGTCTCAGACGGTCTTGCTGTCCGGAGGTGGAGGCGTTGGCGCCGGCTCGCCATGCGCGCGCCTGTGCCATTCCTGCATCCGCTCGTCGATCGCGGGCGGAACCCCGCCCTGCCCGCCCCAGCGGCGGTAGCCCCAGCCGCCGCGGCCCCAGCCCCGGCCGAACGCGATGGCGCGGAAGAGCCAGAACAGGACGAACAGGACGAACAGGAACCAGAAGAAACCGAACAGACCGAAACCGATGAAGTGCGGCCCGTAGTAGTAATACGGAGCCGCCGCCGCCGCTCCAGCCGGGATCTGCGTAGCCACGCCGGCCGACCAGCCCGCCTGGTAAGCGATGACGCCGACGACCGCGAGCAGGATGCTCGTCAGCGCCACCCACAGAAAACCGAAACCGCGTCTCATTGCCGTTACTCCTTCGTTACGAGAGATTTGATGCCCTTCATCCTTCGACGGACTTGTGAAGGCCGTGTGAAGGGGTTTGGAGCGCGGGATGGAGGTTTTAGAAGCCCACCTCTTCGAGTTCCACCAGCTCTGCAGAATGTCGCCACAGCTCGCGCTGCGCATCGACGTCCAATGTCGATTTCGGCGGGTCGATGCGGCGTCCGCCCTTGAAGAACCATCCGGTGGTTCGTCCGAACGCCGGCGATGTCACGAGATCGGCGAGGTCTTCGGCGGCGCGCGTGGGCGGCCGCGATACGAAGCGCGTCAGAAATCGAACCGGACGTGACGCCTCACGCATCAGCTCGGAGCGGACCAGGCCAGGATGGTATGCGTGCGCCCGTACATCCCACCGTTTTGCGCGCCTCGCCAGCTCGAAGGTGAACATCAGGTTGGCGGCCTTGGTGGCGCCGAACGTCCGCAGCGGCTTGAATCGATTCTTGTCCAGCAGCTGTTTCATATCGACGCGCGTCGACGAAGGCGCGGTGACCATAATCACACGTCCTGTCCCTGCGAGCCTGTCGCGCAGCAGGTTGGTCAACAGGAAAGGGCCGAGGTGGTTGGTGGCCAGCATGAGCTCGAAACCGTCTTTCGTCTCCTCGTACTCGGTTGTGAACACCGCCGCGATGTGCAGCAGCGCGTCAACTTGTGGCACAGCTCGCGAGATCTGGCGCGCAGCGGCGCGAATTGAGGCGAGCGACGAAAGGTCAGCCTCGACGCTCGACACCTTGTTGTCGCGATCGAGCCTCTGCACAATCGCGTCCATGCGATTGGACGCCCGGCCGAGCAGGAGCAGCCGCGCGTTGCGCCTAGCGAGCTGCTCCGCCGTCGCCGATCCGATGGCGCCAGTTGCGCCTGTGATGACGACCACCGGGTTCAGCCCTGGCATCAGCTCACTGTCGAAGCATCAAGCTGGACATCGCAAGCAATCTTGAGTCCTCTGATCGACGCCCATCGGGGCGAATGCGGAACCCCCGGGCTGACGGCCGCCGAACGCTACATCCGCGCCATCTCTATGGGTGTCGAGTACGTGGAGATCGACGTGCGCCGGACGTCGGACCGCGTGTACGTCAACTATCACGATGACCGCACGGCGTCGGGGCACGAAGTCCGTGCTCTTACGCTGTCGGCGCTGAACCAAGAGCTCGGCGCTCAGCTCTTGACGGTCGACGAGGTGATCGAGCTCGTCGATGGCAAGGTCGGCCTGCATGTCGATCTCAAGGAGGGAGGCGAAGAGCTCGAAGTCGTCAGATATATCGAGGCTAGGTGCGCGCACAGCGAGGTCGTCTTCACGACCGGAGGCGATGACGCTGTTCGGGCGATCAAGGATCAGATACCTCAGGCGCGCGCCGGCCTGACGCTGGGCGAAGACCTCGAAGGCGCCCCGCCGTGGCGCGCCGTGAGGGTGCGATTGAGCGAGCTGTTTCCAGGTCCGCGCTTGCGGCGCAGCCGCGCAGACTTCACGGCCGTGCACAAGCGCCTCGCGGGGGTCCGCGTCCTCGACTACTGCGCTCGCAAGCGCATGCCGGCGTGGGTTTGGACCGTGGACGACGAGGTGGAGATCGCGCGGTTCATGCGCGATCCGCGGTTGACGGTCCTTATCACCAACCGCCCAGACATCGCCTTGAGATTCAGGAAAGCTTGATGTCGGTGCGGCAGCAGAAGCCAAAGTCGGGCGACCAGCGCAGCACGAGCGGCGGCGCGGTGGTGGTGACCTGGAAGCACACGGTCAGCGGCCCATAGGTGGCGCCGCTGTTGAACTCGTGGCGCGACCAGGGTGTACATCCGGGAGCATTGAAGATGGGTCGCGACGTATGACGCGCTGAGTCGATCAGCTCGAGGTCCTCGGGGGCTGCATGCGTCGAATCGCTCGAGTTCTTGAAAGTGATCTGCATCGTCACGAGATTGCTCGTCACATCGAGTTTGCTTATCCACAACGTGTAGCCCTGCACATTGGCGCAGGGTGCGGGCGTGCATCCTCCGGCGGCAGGGATCGGACTGCTGGCCGGAGCCGGCCGGGACTCGGACGCCAGCGACTGGTAAGCGAGCACCGCGACGGTGAGGACGACAAGCAGCGCCGCTCCCAGCCCGCCGTAGGCGAGCAGCCGCCGCCCGTCCCCGCGTCTCGGTGGAGCGCTACGCGACCGGGACCGCCTCCACGCGCTCGTCGGCGAGGACCTTGCCGTCTTTCAACCGGATATTGCGGCTGGCCTGGGCGGCCACGTCGAGGTCGTGCGTGACGACCATGATCGTCACCTGGTCCTCCCGGTTCAGGCGCTTGAGCAGCGCCACGAGCTGGTCTGCGGTTTCGGTGTCGACGGCGCCGGTCGGCTCGTCGAGAAGGATGAGCGACGGCCGGTTCATCATCGAGCGGGCGATCGCTACACGCTGCTGCTGCCCGCCGGAAAGCTCGCTCGGGCGGTGCTTGATGCGATCGGTGAGCTCGACGCGCTCGAGCAGCTCCAGCGCGCGCTCGCGGCCCCCGGCTTTGGTCGTCGAGTAGCGCAGCGGCAGCATCACGTTCTCGACGACGTTCAGGCCCGGCAGGAGGTTGTACTCCTGAAACACAAAGCCGATGTTCTCCGCCCGCATGTGCGCCCGGTCGCTGTCGC
>VBHX01000224.1 GCA_005879945.1 Chloroflexota bacterium
CACGCAGGGGGTGTACTTCAAGGAGTACGCGTGGGGCAGCCCACTCGACCAGAGTGGCGGGGGCGGAGGCGCGAGCGAGTTTTATGCTATGCCCGCTTACCAGACGAGCGAGGGCCAGCCGGGCGGCCACGGACGGCGCCAGGTCCCCGACGTTTCGGCCGACGCTGACCCACTGACGGGGTTCCATATCATCTTCGGCGGCAAGGACGAACAGGTGGGTGGAACGTCGGCCGCGACACCGCTTTGGGCCGCCACGGCCGCGCTCATCAACCAGGACCTGAAGCACAAGGGCCTGCATGAGATCGGTTTCGCCAACCCTGCGATTTACTGGATGGGCGAGAACTCTTCGAAGCTCAGCCCGAAACCGTTCCACGACGTGACGTCCGGTAACAACCTCTTCTATGACGCGGGGACGGGATGGGACTTCGCCACGGGTTGGGGCAGCATGGATGCATCGGCACTCGACGCGGCGTGGGCGCGCTACATCAAGGGCGGCGGATGAAGGAGCGTGGGCCCGAGCGAAGAAAGAGCGCAGGCCGGCGGGCCGGCGAAACGGGCGAGCTGCCGCTCGAACGGCCTCCGCTCGTGACCTGTCCGCACTGCGGTTCGATCGTTCCGGCCGGCGATTTCTGCGGCCACTGCGGCGCACATCTGACAATGAACAGCCGGCGCAGGAGCCACGCCTTTGCCGCGGTGCCCAACGAGCGCGTGGTTCAGCTCGCGATCATCAGCACGCTCCTGCCGCACCTGCCTCATCGCCGCGGCGCCTCGTTTCGCCTCGCGCTGGTCGCGGGTGCAGCACTCGTTGCCCTGCTGGCAGCGCTGCATCTCTTTGCGCTCGCGACCGTGGCGGCGGTTCTCGTCGTGCCCGTCCTCTACCTCATGTATCTCTACGAAGTCGAGGTGTACGAGTCCGAGCCGTGGCTCGTCATCGGCGCGACGATGGTGATCGGAGCTCTTCTGGGAATTGCCTTCACCAACCTGGCCGGCGGCACCCTGTCCCAACTGCTGATAACCGGCGACCGGGAAACCGCGTTTGTGCTGGCCGGAATCGCCATCCCGGTGGTCGCGCAGACCCTGATGCTGGCAGGCCCCCTATTCCTTTATCTTTTCCGCGAGCGTTTTCGGGAACCGCTCGACGGGTTGAGCTTCGGCGCGGCTTCGGCCCTCGGCTTCACCATGGCAAGCGCACTGACGCGGTTCTGGCCGCTGCTCACCGGACCTCTCGTCGGCACCGGTTCGACGCTGGATTGGGCCGCGCGGCTGACCCGTGCGGGACTGCTCGTGATGCTGATCAACGCGTGCACCACCGGCCTCGTGACCGCGGCGCTCTGGCTGCGCCGCTACGACCGGCGGCGGAGCGGCCGGCCCTGGTGGTCGTCTGTGCTCGCGGCGCTGGTCGTGGCTTTTGGGGTCCAGGTCCTGCTCGGGATGCTCACGTTCGCGGTGCAGGACCTCATCCTGGATCTGGCGATCCTGGCCCTCGTGACGGCCGTGCTCCTTCTATTCCTACGCGTGGTGATCCACGAAGCACTTCTGACCGAGGGCGCCGAGCATGAGATCGGACCGGATGCGCCATGCCCGGAATGCCATCGCATCGTGCCGACGATGGCATTTTGCCCAGCATGCGGCGCGGCCCGAGCGGCGGCGGCGAAGCAGGGCCGCCCGAAAGTTGCGGGTGGAGTGTGATGGCGTCGCAGGCTCCGGTGCGCTACTGCGGGCGGTGCGGCGCGCCGCTTCCGCCCAACGCGACTTTCTGCGGCCGTTGCGGAACGCCGGTGCTGATGCAGGCGGCCGCGGCGCGACCGTTCTACGGCTACCCGCAGCCGCCGCGCGCGACGTACCCCGCGGCGGGGCAGTACAAGCTTGCGCCGGCGCTGATCGCCGGCGGACTCGTGCTCATCCTGATCGTGGTCGCGGTCCTCGTCGGAGGTTTCGCCCTCTCACAATTCGTCGGGGGCAACCACTCGACCTGCACGGTGAACTGCTCGCCGAAGTTCGTCACCCCGCTGCCCGAGCAGGCGACGTACACCAGCTCGGCGTACAAGTTCCAGGTCAACTACTTCTCGCAGTGGACCGTGCGCACGCAAGATGCCTCCGGCATCACGCTGGGCACGAAGATGGGCCTCGTCCAGGTCACCGGTTCGAGCGGCGGCAACCCCGACCAGGTCCTCCAATCGACCGTTTCCAATCTGCCGACGTCGCAGTGGCAGGACGTCACCCTGGTCGCGAGCGTGAAGGGCGCCCACATCGGCAACCAGGACGGAGTCGGCCAGGTCTATTCGGCGAACCTGGTCGGCGCATCGCAAACGGCCGCCAAAGTCCGCTTTGCGGTGATCGTGGCGAGCCAGAAAGGAGTGACTGTGGCGATCTTCGCGCTCGGACCGGCCGACCCGAAGAACTTCCCCTACGGCATGCCGGAGGGGCAGGCATTCGACTATCTCTGCACGGAGGTCGCGTGGGCCTAGATCCTCTCCAGCGCTAACCGCGCGCCGAAACCGAGCAGCACGACCCCGGTCACTCTCTGCATCCACTGCCGTACCCGGGGCGCGGTGATCACGTCGCGGAGCCGCGTCACGAAAAGCCCGTAGACGTTCATCCAGATCCACCCGATCACGGCGAAGGTGACGCCGAGAACCAGCAGTCGCGACAGCGCCGGCTGGCCCGGCAGCACGAACTGCGGCAGGAACGTGACAAAAAACACGCCGAGCTTCGGGTTGCTGATGGCCGAGAGGAATCCCTGCCTGAACACCGCGTGGGCCGGCGCGGCAGGCGCCATGCCCGCTAGGAGATCAGCCGGCCTCGAACGCGATTCGAGAAGCGCGCGAATGCCGAGATACGCGAGGTAGCAAGCGCCGATCAGCTTGAGGACGAACAGCACCTCTCCTGAAGTTCGCAGCAGCGCGGAGATACCGACCGCCGTCGCGGTGACCCAGATGACCAGGGCCAGTGCGATGCCGCTTGTGGTGAGGACCACTCCTCGGCGTCCGTGCGCGAGGGCGTTCTTGGTCACCACCGCCATGTCGGGTCCGGGCGTCACCGCAAGCAAAAGGGAGACTCCCGCGAAAGCAAGCAGCTGGGTGTCGATCACTCGGGCACGTCGAACGAGATCTCGTAGACGCCGCCATTCAGCTTCGCCTGGTGGATCCACCCCATCTTCCGGAGCAGGCCGAGCATCTCGCGGTTCTCCGGCAGGACGATGAGCTGGAACGTTTTGATGCGGTGGTTCCGGGCCACGCGCGCGAGCTCCCCGAGAAGAACGCTGCCGAGGCCGCGGCGCTGAAACTCGTCGATCACGGCGAGGGCCACCTCCGCAACGTCCGTGTCGCGGGCTCGGTCATACCGCGCAACGCCGACGATTCGCTCTTTACCGCTGGGCCTGTGCGTGGTCGCGACCAGGGCGAAGCGATCGTTGTAATCCACGACCGCAAGCCGGTGCGCCAGCGCATCCGACATGCGCTTGAGGGGTGAGAAGAACCTGAAATAGACGGTCCTCTCCGACATCGATGCAACCGCCTCGTGCAGCAGCGGCTCATCCTCGGGAACGATCGGCCGGAGGTGGACCTTCGTGCCGTCCCGCAGCTCGATCACGCGAGGTTCAAAATCGGTCGAACTCACCACCACAAAAGGTAACCTGCGCCCGTGGTCGCATCTTCGGGACGGTGGCGGAACCTCGGCGCTGCCGCCGGCGCCGCCACCGCCGTACTCTTCGCCATCTTCGACCTGTACCAGTGGGCCGCGGCGTACGCGTCCGACCACTTCCACAACGATTTCACGTTCTACTACGTCGCCGCGAAGATCGGCCTCGGACAAGGCTGGTCTTCGATCTACGACCTTTCCTTGCAGCAGGCGCAGCTCGACATGCTTGGGTCGGGGATAAAGGTCGCCGAGCTGGCTCGCTACATCAGCCCACCGCCTGTGGCCTGGTTGGCGCTGCCGCTGACACCGCTTCCCTATGCCGCCGGCTACTGGGTCTGGAGCGCGCTGCTCCTGGCCGCCCTGGCCGGTACGTGGTACCTGGCCGCGCCTGGCGTCGGTCGCGCTCGAATCATCTACCTGGCCGCTGCCGTGGGATGGCTGCCGGTGATCTACGGGCTGCAGCTGGGCCAGCCCGGGATGTTCGTGGCGCTCGGGGTCGCGGGCTCTTACGCGTTACTGCGTGCGGAGCGACCGCTGCTGGCCGGAGTCGCGCTCGGACTGCTTGCCCTCAAGCCGCAGCTCGCGTTCCTGGCACCACTTGCGCT
>VBHX01000179.1 GCA_005879945.1 Chloroflexota bacterium
TCGACCTGGTTGGAGGCGACGACATCCACTTGCTGCTTGACACGCTGTGTAGCGGCGGCCTCCTGCTCGAGGTGGCCGGCGATCCCTCGGATGAGCTGAAGGCCCAGGCGAAAAAGCGCAGCCTGCGTGTGCTGGAGCCGCTGGTCGAGCCTGACGGCCACGTACTCGAGCTGGCGACCGACCTTATTGAGGCCGGCGACCTGAAGGTGACGGTTGCAGAAACTTTTCCGCTCGAACGCGCTGCCGCGGCTCATGAGCGCCTGGAGCGGGGTGGGGTGAGAGGCAAGCTGGTACTGGAGGTGGGGCATGACTGACGTCCATGCGCGCAAAGAATCCGCGGCGGTACCGAATGGCGAGCTCGCCGGCGCTAGGCTCACAGTCGAAGCCCTCGAACGCGCCGTGGCCGAACGAACGGTGGACACGGTCGTGCTCGCGCTCGTCGACATGGAAGGACGGCTGGTCGGCAAGCGCCTGACGGGGCGCCACTTTCTCGAATCGACGGTTCCACACGGAGCGGAATATGAGGGTGACCACCCGCACGTTCCACACTCGATGCGCGCGGCCCGCGACCTCTTTGCCGCGAGCGAAGTTGCCCGCGCTGCGTTCGGCGGTGATGTCGTCGATCACTACGTGCATCGGGCCGACCTCGAGCTGGCCGCCTTCGAGTCGTCGGTCACCGACTGGGAGCGCATCCGTGGCTTCGAGCGGTTGTAGGTGACAGTCGTTGTTGGCATTCCGCTGCGCCCGCTCATCACCAGTGATCTGCCGCCGAAGTTGTCGCTCAACCGCGCCTACTTCGATGCCATCGAGAGCGCGGGCGCGGTCGCGCTGCCGATCCCGATCGTCCATGACCCGGCGCGGCTTCGTCATCTCTACGAGCTCATCGACGCGCTGCTTCTGCCTGGCGGTGTCGACGTGGAACCCCGTCGCTACGGTGCGGTGGCGCGGGCCGATTGCAATCTCAACGTGGTCCCTGAGCTCGACGAGGTCGAGTTCCGCCTGGCGGAGTGGGCGATGGCCGACGATCTCCCGCTGCTCGGCATCTGCCGCGGCATCCAGGTCATGAACGTCGCGTGCGGCGGCACCCTCTGGCAGGACGTGCTGGTGGAGGGCGTCGTGAGCGCGTCGCACGACCAGGAACCAAGAGATGCTCTCGTTCACGAACTGGACGTCACTGCCGGCAGCCGGCTGGCCCGAATCCTCGGCACCCCTGGGCTGGGGGTCAACAGCCTTCACCACCAGGCGATTCGAGACCTGGGCGATGGCTTGAGCGCGGTCGCGCGCTCATCCGATGGGCTCGTCGAGGGCATTGAGCTGTCGTCGAATCGGTTCGCGGTGGGCATCCAGTGCCACCCTGAGGAGCTGGTCGGGAAACAAGACTGGGCCGGTCGGCTCTTCGCAGCCCTGGTCGCGGCCGCCAACCAGCGCCGCGACGCGCATGATCCTGTGGTGAGCGCGAAATGAGGGTCGCCGTGGCGCAGTTCAGCGCCGGGATGAACAAGTCCGCCAACCTCGAGCGCGTCACGGAGCTGACTGGCCGCGCGGCGGATGCGGGCGCGCGCGTGGTCGTCTTTCCCGAGGGCGCAATGTGCGACTTCGGCGCCCCGACGGACGACCTCCATGACTTCGCGGAGCCGCTCGACGGGCGATTCGTGCATACGTTGGCGACCCTCGCGGGCCGGTCGGGGCTCACGATCGTGGCCGGGATGTTCGAGTCGATTCCCGGGCAGCGGCTCATCTACAACTCAGCGGTTGTTGTGGATCCCGCCAACGGGCTGAGCGGCACGTATCGCAAGCGCCATTTGTTCGACGCGTTTGGTGAGATCGAGTCGGAACGCTTCCGGCCCGGAGGCGACGACCCGCTCATGGTCCCGATCGACGACTTCAAGGTCGCCGTGGTCGTGTGCTACGACATCCGCTTCGCGAGCTTCATCGAACGGGCGGCGGATGCGGGCGCCGAGATGCTGCTGGCGCCGGCCGCGTGGGTTGCGGGTCCTCTGAAGGAGGAGCACCTCAGCGTCCTCGCGCACGCGCGCGCGCTCGACAACACCATCTACGTGGCGGTCGGTGGGCAGATCGGCCCCAATTACACGGGCAGGAGCGTGATCGTCGACCCGCTGGGAGCAACCCTTGCCGGCCTGGGCGACGCAGAAGGGATCGCCATCGCCGACGTCACACGCGAGCGCCTGCAGGCAGCTCGAAAGCGGCTGCCCGTCATCGCCCAGCGGCAAGCCGCGCGCGCCGCAGCTGCCGGTCGCTCGGTGTCGTGATGGGAGCGCTCAAAACGATCAACGCCGTCAACCATCCGCTCGAGCCGCTGTCGGCTGAGGAGGTCGCGGCGGCTGCGGCGATCTTGAAGCGAGACCAGGGACTCGCCGCCACCGCTCGTTTCGTCTCCATCACGATTCACGAACCGCCGAAAGCGGAGGTGCTGGCGTTCACACCCGACCACAGGATCGATCGCCAGGCGAAGATCGTCATCCGCGAACGCGCAGCCCGAACGACGTACGAGGGCATCGTCTCGATCACCAATGACAAGACGCAGAGCTGGAGGGAGCTGCCTGGGGTCCAGCCGTCGATGATGGCCGAGGAGTTTGCCCTTCTCGAGGAGGCCGTCAAGCAGGATCCTCGGTTCCAGGAGGCCCTATGGAAGCGGGGCATCACTGACATGAGCCTCGTCATGTGCGACGCGTGGTCGAGCGGCTACAACGGCCCCGAGGACGACCCCGCGAAGGGACGCTTCAGCCTTCCGTATAGCTGGGTCCGGAGCGACCCCGAGGACAACGGCTACGCGCGGCCAATCGAAGGGGTGGTAGTCCGCTTCGACCTCGACCGCATGCAGGTGGTAGAGGTGGAAGACCACGGCGTGGTGCCGATTCCCGAGCGCGCCGGCAACTACTCAGCCGAACGGATCGTAGAGCCGGCCAACTTTCCCCATATCCCGGAGGGCCCGCGAGCCGACGTCAAAGCCCTCGACATTCGTCAGCCGGACGGGCCCAGCTTCAACATCGAGGGCCACCACGTCGCGTGGCAGAAGTGGGACTTGCGGATCGGCTTCACGCCGCGTGAAGGCCCCGTCCTGCACCTGGTGCAGTACCGCGATGCCGGCCGGCTGCGTCCTGTCCTCTATCGCGCGTCGCTATCGGAGATGTTCATCCCGTATGGCGACCCGAACCCTACCCATCACCGCAAGAACGTGTTCGACATGGGTGAGTATGGTGTCGGTCTCAACACCAATAGCCTCGAGCTCGGCTGTGACTGCCTGGGAGAGATCCGGTACTTCGACGGCGTCGTCAACGACAACGACGGCAAGGCGCTTGTCCTGCACAACGCCATCTGCGTGCACGAAGAGGACTACGGGATCCTCTGGAAGCACACCGATTCTCGGATCGGAAAGGCAGAGGTCCGCCGGTCACGGCGTCTGGCGATCTCGTCAATCGCGACCTTCGGCAACTACGAGTACGGGTACTTCTGGTACCTCTACCAGGACGGAACCATTGAGTACGAGGTGAAGCTCACGGGCATCATCTCGAGCGGGGCCGTCGCGCCCGGCGTGCGGCCCGCCCACGGCGAGCTGGTCGCGCCCGGCGTGTACGGGCCCAACCACCAGCACTTCTTCAATGTCCGGCTCGACATGATGGTCGATGGAGTCGACAACTCGGTGGACGAGATTCACAGCGAAGCGGTGCCGCCGGGCCCTGCCAACCCGCACGGCAACGCGTGGGTGAACATCACGACGCCTCTCAACCACGAATCGATCGCCCGCCGGCGCATCGATCCCATGTCGGCGCGCCGCTGGCGGATCAGCAACCCATCGGTCATCAACCCGCTGGGCGAGCCGGTCGCCTACACACTCATGCCCGGCGACAACGTCCTTCCGTTTTATCAGCCCGGCACTTTCGCGCTCAAACGGGCCCAATACGCGACGAATCACCTTTGGGTGACCGCGTACGACCCATCACAAATGTTCGCGGCGGGCGACTATCCCAACCAGAACCCGGGCGGTGCCGGCCTTCCTGCCTACCAGGCCGCGGACCGGTCGCTGGCCAACGCGGACACGGTCGTCTGGTACACGTTCGGAGCGCACCATGTGCCGCGCCACTCAGGCCACCACGACCACCACTGATCAGAGCGGGGAGGTGAGCTCCAGCTGAATGTTGTCGGGATCTCGGAAGGGCAGCACGCAGATCCCGAAGGAAGTCAGCTCCCTTACCTCGCCATGCGGCACGCCGTTCTCATCGAGCTTGCGGATCGCCTCGTTCAAAGCAGACCGGCTCTCGACGTGGAAGCTCAGGTGGTCGAGCCCGACGCGGTCCTCGTCGAATGCGTCGCCCTCGCTCGCAACAGGTCGCAGCCCAAGCAAGTAGCTGCCCTTGGCCATGACGCAGCCACCCCACAGCACCGGGTAGCTCGGGTCGGACTTCGGATCGTCGGACTTGGGCGCCTCGGCCGCCACCTCGAATCCGAGCAGCCCGGTGTAGAAGGCGCGACTACGCTCGAAGTCGGTGACGGTCAGCCGAATGTGGTGGATTTCGCCCAGATCGATCTTTCCAGCCATCGGATCCCCCTTGTCAATGCCGCCGGTCGCCAGCGCGCCCCCATTATCACCCGGTCCTTTGCGGCTGTTTAGGAGTTCAATACGCCCAATGGCGATCGCCAAGAAGGACAAGAAGAAAAAGAAGCAGGACGGCCAGTGGCCGCCCAAAAAGAAGGTGGTCCTCTCCAAGAAGGACTACGAGAACGAGCTTAGGCGGCTCCAGGTGGAGCTGGTCCAGCTCGAGGAGTGGGTCAGGAATCGTGGTCTGCGGGTCGTCGTCCTGTTCGAGGGGCGCGACACGGCGGGCAAGGGTGGCGTCATCAAGCGCATGACCGCGCTGCTCAACCCGCGTTTTGTGCGCGTGGTGGCGCTGCCGGCACCGACCGAAAGAGAAAGGACGCAGTGGTACTTCCAGCGCTACATCGGGCACCTTCCGTCGGCGGGCGAGATGGTCCTGTTCGACCGGAGCTGGTACAACCGCGCCGGCGTCGAGCGCGTGATGGGCTTCTGCACCGACGAGGAGTACGACGAGTTCATGCGCACGTGCCCGCAGTTTGAACGCATGCTGGTGCGCGCCGGGATCATCCTTATCAAGTACTGGTTGTCGGTCAGCGACGACGAGCAGGAGCGACGCTTCCTGGGTCGCATCAACGACCCCAGCAAGCGCTGGAAGCTGAGCCCGATGGACCTGCAGGCCCGCGCCCGGTGGGTCGACTATTCAGAGGCGAAGGATCAGATGTTTGCGTACACCGACATCCACGAGGCTCCTTGGCATGTCGTCGAGACCGACAACAAGCGGGCCGCGCACCTCAACCTGATGAGACATTTCCTCTCGCTCATTCCGTATGAGGAAGTTCCTCACGAGGACATCAAGCTGCCACCGCGCCAGAAACGCAGCTACACCCGACCTCCAAAGAGTTCCCAGCACATGGTGCCGATCACCTACGAGGTGAAGTGAAGGTGAAAGTCAGGGATCTGCCCCCCGACCGCCTGCTTTCAGTCGACCCGAATACCAAGCTGGCCGACGTCGCGCGCGAGATGCGCATGAACGACCAGGACTCGGTTGCGGTCATGGACGACGGCATGCTGGTGGGGATCATCACCGAGCGCGACCTGGTGCGCTCCATCGCCGACGGGGTGAACCCGAAGGAGGCGGCGGCCGCGGTCATCATGACCGTGGATCCCGCCACCGTGACCGCCGACGAGGATGTGAGCGTCGTGGCCGTGAAGATGATGAGGCTGGGAATCCGGCACCTGCCTGTGGTGAACGACAAGGACGAGCCGGTCGGCCTGGTTTCGGCGCGAAGTCTGGTGGGGCTCCTGGATCGAAGCTGAGCCGGCTGTCACATCGGCCGGGTTTCGTTCGTCAGTGGTATCAGAGAACTCGATGGACGAGCATGACTGGCTGGCGGAACGATTCGAGGTCAACCGAACCCACCTGAGGTCGGTCGCCTACCGCATGCTCGGCTCGGCGACGGAGGCGGATGACGCCGTCCAGGAAGCGTGGATACGGCTCAGCCGATCAGGGGCCGAGGATGTCGAGAATCTGGGTGGTTGGCTGACGACCGTCGTCGCCAGGGTGTGCCTGGACATGCTGCGCTCCCGCAAATCGCGGCGCGAGGTACCGCTAGAGCTTCAGCTCCCGGACGCGATGGTCTCGGCCGGAGACGGGACCGACCCCGAGCACGAAGCGGTGCTGGCCGACTCGGTGGGTCTCGCGCTGCTCGTGGTCCTCAAGACGCTCGCCCCCGCCGAGCGCGTTGCGTTCGTGCTCCACGACATGTTTGACCTGCCTTTCGACGAGATCGCTGCCATCATCGGACGCTCACCGGTGGCGGCAAGGCAGCTGGCGAGCCGGGCACGGCGACGCGTGCAGGGCGCGGCCACCGGCCCTCGCCCGGACCACTCCCGCCAGCGAGAGGTTGTCGATGCCTTCCTGGCGGCGGCCCGAGGCGGCGAATTTGCCGCCCTGCTCGCGCTGCTCGACCCGAGCGTCGTGCTCCGAGCGGACCGTGCGGCTGTGCGGATGGGCGCAGCGAAGCTGGTCAGCGGGCCGGAGGCCGTTGCCGAAACGTTCGCGGGCCGAGCCCGGGTGGCAAAACTGGCGCTGGTGAACGGAGCGGTCGGGGCGGTGTGGGCTCAGGCCGGGCGGGCCCGGGTGGTGTTCGACTTCACCATCAAGCGCGGGAAGATCGTCGAGATCGATCTACTCGCCGACCCCGAGCGGCTCGACCACCTCGACCTCGTGATCCTGAACGACGAGGTCTGAGGGCCGGATACAGCTCGCGGAAGCGGCGATAACCATCCGCGTACGCCTCCTCCCAGTCCCGCCGCGGCTCGATCACCTCGCGCACGCGCACGCACGCCGCCACCGCCTCATGCGAATCACCAAAGACGCCGCCCGCGACACCTCCCAACAGCGCCGCCCCGAATGCTGAGCCCTCCTCCACTGAGGTCAGCTCCAGGGGCACGCCGAGCGCTGATGCCACGATCGAGAGCCACAGGCGGCTGCGCGCGCCGCCGCCAGACGCCCGACCATCCACGGCACGAACGCCCAGCTCGGTCAGCAGCTCGACTGAATCACGCAACCCATATGCCACGCCCTCCATCACCGAGCGGGCCATGGCCGCGCGGTCGTGGCGGAGCGAAAGGCCGATGAAAGCGCCGCGCGCGTCGGGGTCCGCGTGTGGCGTCCGCTCTCCCGCGAGATAAGGCAGGAAGAACAGCCCGTCCGATCCGGGCGCCCAGCTCGCAGCCTCGGCATCCAGGTCGGCAAACCGGATCCCCGCGGCGAGCGTGTCGCGGAACCACTGCATCGATCCCGCCGCCGAGAGCATGACGCCCATCGCATGCCATGAGCCCGGCACCGCGTGGCAGAAGACGTGAACGCGAGCCTGCGGCTCGGCTGCATATGCAGGCAGGGCCGCGAACACCACGCCTGACGTTCCCAGAACCACTGAAAGCGGGCCTGGGCGATCAACGCCAACCCCAAGGGCGGCCGCAGCCTGATCGCCCGCACCCGCCGCGACGACCACGCCTGCCGCGGTCTGACCGCTGATCTCGGGTGACTCCAACGCCCGAGGGAGCCACGAGCGCGGAATCTCGAGCGCATCCGTGACCTCGTCGCTCCAGCGGCGGTTCGCGACATCGAACAGCAGCGTGCCCGAGGCGTCGGCCACGTCGATGGCGTGCTCGCCCGTCAGGCGCAGCCGGACATAGTCCTTGGGCAGGAGGATGCGCGCGATGCGCGAGTAAACATCCGGCTCGTGATGCCGCAGCCACAGAATTTTCGGAGCGGTGAAACCGGTCAGGGCGCGGTTTCCGGTCAGCTCGATCAAGCGCTCCAGGCCAATTCGTGATTCGATCTCCGCGCACTCGGCGCCCGTGCGCTGGTCGTTCCACAGGATCGCCGGCCGCAGCACTCGATCGTGGCCGTCGAGGCAGACCAGCCCGTGCATCTGTCCCGAGAGCCCGATGCCGCGCACGTCGTCGACGCCCGCCGCTGCCATCGCCTCGAGGGTCCCTTGCGTGGCCTGCCACCAATCTTCTGGGTCCTGCTCAGACCAGCCCGGTCGCGGAGTCGAAAGAGGATAGGCCACTTCCGCTTTCGCGATCACCTCGCCCTCAGGCGAGACGGCCACTGTCTTGACGCCGGTCGTCCCTACGTCGACACCGATGACGGCCGAGGTCACGGAGGGCCGCTATTCCGCGCCGAGCGCTCTATAGACGATCTCGTACGCCCGGACGGCGTCCTTTCGCGACTGGGCCTCGCGCAGCGCCACATCATCGATTCGCGCGGCCACCGAATCGATGAAGCGCCACTGCAGAACGCTGCGGCGCACAGCCGCGATCGCGTCTTCTGTGTAGGGATAGAGGTCGAAGCCGAGGCGCTCGCCGTGGTCACCATATCCGGCGCGGCGCAGCTCGAGCGCCAGCTCCAGCGTTTCCATGAATGCGGTCGCGCCGACCATGTTGTCGTCATCGAATGTGCCCCAGCCGCTGTTGGCGTGCTGGTGGCCGAGAAGCCCTTCGCCCGCCAGCATCGCCGCGTACTCGGCCAGATTCTCGCCGTTCATGAGGAGGTGCTGCCAGTCCATGTTCACCTTTACGTTGTCGATGCCTTGCGCGCGCAGCTTGTGAATCACGTGCAGTGTCATGCCGATATTGCGCATGAGGATCTTCATCGCGGGCTCGGAGTTCTTGTGCTCGAGGAACAGCGTTATGCGGTGTTCCTTGCACCTCTTCGCCGCGGCTCCGATGCCCTCCACAAGCCATGCCCAGCTCTCGCGGTAGGGGGTCTGGAACGGGTAGTTGTAGCCCTCGATGCCGGGCCAGATGATGAAGTTCGCGTGCAGGCTGCCCGCCATGTCTGCTGCGGCCAGCGTCCGCCGCACAGCCTCGGCGCGCACCGACGCGTCGGGCGAGCACAGCCCGCCCCGGCCGAAAAGCGGGTCGAGGTGGAGGCCGGTGGCGACGCAGTAGATCCCATGCCCGCCCAGGGCCTCCTTGATCGCTGCTGCATTCTGCTCGTTGATCTCCTGCGGGTAGTGGAACTCGTAGTCGTCGATCAGGTCCCCAAGGCCAGCCACCGCCCGCTTCACCTTGTCGACGATGTTTTCCGAGGTCCACTGCGGCTGGTAGCCGATGGGGACGAACCGCGTGATCATCGGCCCCAGCGCCCAGATGCCAAGACTGGTCTTCAGCGTCACCCTCGATAGTCCCCCTCGATCCTCGTGAACTCGATCAGGTTGCCAACCGGGTCGCGACAGAAAAAGCGCGGCCGGTTGGGGATAGGCGTGTCGTCGAAAGGCTCCAGGCCCGCCGCCTCGAGACGGCGGCGGGTGTCCTCTAGATCGTCGATGTCGAAGCAGAAGTGACGGCGCGACTCGACGTCCTGCGGGCCCGGGAAGAAGTGGATTTCGAGGCCGTCACCGGCGGCGAACCACAACAGGCCCATGCCCGCGAGCGTGGATGGGACCGGCTGCTCGGAAAGTCCGAGCACCTCGGCGTAGAACCGCCTCACAGAGGCATCTTCGCCATCGTGGTACGGCGAGGAGACGTGCTGAAGGCTCCTCAGCTTCATTCGGTCAAGCCCATCACGATGACCGCCGCGGGGCAAGAGGCTCGACGCCCAGGAAACGGCGCTGCGCATCGATGTTGCCGATCAGCTCCTTGGCGGTGGTCTCGGCCGCGATTCTGCCGGCGACCATGACCAACTGCCGCTCCGCGAGTGCGGTCGCAACCCCGAGGTTCTGCTCGACGACCAGCAGGCCCACGCCCTGACCGGCCAGCGTGCTGATGGTGTCGATCACGCTCTCGACGATGTTCGGCGCCAAGCCCTCGGAAGGCTCGTCCATGATCAGCAGCTTCGGGTTGGTCAGCAGCGCGCGCCCGATCGCGAGCATCTGCTGCTCGCCTCCTGACAGCTGCGCAGCGCCGGTGCTCTTGCGCGCGGCGAGCCGAGGGAAGGTCTCGTAGACGCGTTTGGGGGTCCAGCCGCCGTTGCCGCGGCGGGGAATGATCTGCAGGTGCTCATCGGTTGAGAGCGACGGAAAGAGGCGGCGCCCTTGCGGGACGAAGCCCAGGCCTTCCCGCGCGATCCGGTACGGCGGCTTGCCCATCAGCTCCTGACCGCGAAACCGAACCGAACCTCTTGCCGAGGTGAGCATGCCCATGATCACCTGGCACAGGGTCGACTTGCCCATGCCGTTGCGGCCGATGATCGCGACCGGCCTCTCATCGACCGTGAAGGCGACATCCTGCAGGACGTGAGCGCGTCCATAGAAGGCGTTGAGGTCTTTGACCTCGAGTACAGACTCGCTCACGAGGGGTCCTCGCAAAATCGAAGATTTTGTGGGGTTTTCACTGTTTGTATCTGCTCCCGATGTAGAGGTCGTGGACCAGCTGGTTGTCTCGTATCGACGCCGGGCTGCCCTCGACGACGACCTTGCCGTCGTGCATCATCGTGACCCACTCTGCGACACGAAGCGCGACGTCCATGTCGTGCTCGATGAGGATCAGGGTCACGTTCGGGTCCAGGGCCATCAGCTGAGCGGTGAGCTTGTTGCGTTCCGCGGGGGAGAGGCCGGCCGCGGGCTCATCGAGCATCATCAGCTTCGGGGACGACGCCTGGGCCATGCCGACCTCGAGCTGGCGGCGCTCGCCATGAGAGAGCTCGCGGACCATGGTGCGGAGTCGATCGGCCAGTCCGATCGTCTCGGCCACGGCGCGGGCGCGATCACGCATCTGGCGCTCGCGCCGTGGGAGGCGGATCGGGAGCAGATGGCCGCTCTTCGCGCCGAGCACCGATAGGTAGAGGTTGTCTTCCACGGACAGCCCCAGCAGCAACCGAGAGGTCTGAAAAGTTCGGGACAGCCCGGCACGCGCGCGCAGCCGCGCGGGCTGGTGGGTCACGTCCTTACCGAAGAGCTCGATCGTTCCTTCGGTCGGGGGAAATTCGCCGGAGATGACGTTGAACAGGGTCGTCTTCCCGGCCCCGTTGGGTCCGAGAATCGCGCGGCGCTCGCCAGGTTTGACCTCCAGGGTCACATCGGCCACCGCGCGCAGGCCGCCGAACCGCCGGCCGACCCCCCGCAAGCGGAGGATCGGCGCGGCGGACTCGGTTGGCAGCGGTGCTGCGCTCACACCGTCTGTCTCAGTACTGCACGTTTCCGGCGCTGAAGTCCACAGGTGTTTCGTTTCCAACCCAGGGCGGCGGCGTCTTCTTGGTGCAAGTTGGGTCGGTCCGGCTAGGCGCCGGCGTCGTCGGGCTGAAGAAGCCACCGAACGTCTGGTCCACCTTCGGCACGCGAAGGATGGTCTTGATCCCGGGGACGTTGCTGCCCGACGGAGGCGGGGTGATCTGGACGATCCAGTTGTCGAAGACCGCCTGTCGGTTGGAGTCGAGGCTGATCTTGCCGTACGGGCCCTGGACCACGGTCGAGGCCAGCGCGGTTTGCAGTGCCTTCTGACCATTGGAAAGGTCGCCGTTGACCGAAGTCAGTGCCTGGCCAAGGGCCGTCATCGCGCTCCAGTAGCCGAGCGTGAAGACGCTCGCAGCGTCCGCTTGAGTAGCCGGGTAGATGGCCAGCTCCTGCTTGTAGGCCTGGGTCTGCGGGAAGCTGGCGTCGCCTGCGATGCCGCTGGCGGCGACTGCGCCCACCATCGGCGTTCCGATTGCCTTGAGCAGCTGCGGGTCGGGCCAGAACGTGTTGCCCATGATGTGCTTGGTGTTCAGCGCTCCGCGAAGCTGAATGTACTGCTTGAGGAAGGTGATCAGGCCGGCCCCGCCCACACCGACGAACAGCCCGTCGATGTTCTTGGGGATCTGAGTCACGAACGAGGAGTAGTCGGTCGTGCCCAGAGGCGGCCAGATCCGATTGGAGTTGGGGATGCTGCCACCGATCGAGCAGAACTCGGCGATGAAACCGGCGAGTGACGTGTACGGGAACGCGTAGTCGTCGCCGATCACGGCCGCGGTGCGCCAGCCGAGCTTGTTGTACGCGTAGTCGCCGAGACCGGACGACCACTGCGCTCCATCCGGGTTGAAGCGGAAAAAGTTCGGAGCCTGGACCTTCAAGGTTGCGTCCTGGGCCCCGGAGATTCCATTGAGGAACGTCTTGTTCGGCTGGGTCTTGGCGTAGTTCGCCACGGCGATGCCCTCGTCACCGGAGAGAGGGCCGATCAGTATGTCGGCGCCGAGCTGCTCTACCAAGCGCCGCGTCTCTTCGATCGCTTTGTTGGCGGTGGAGTCGGAACAGCCGAAGCCGACGATCTGGATGTCCTTGCCGCCGATCTTGGCGCCGGTCATCCCATCGCTCGGCTTGGCGCCGGTGGCTTTGCCGCCATAGTGCGCTGCCAACACCGCGAGAGCCCCGCCCAGGTCGTCGTTGTAGAACGATCCAAAGTCGCCCTGGCAGTCCGACAGGATGCCGATCTTGATCGCGCTGCTCGTCGTGGGTGTGTTCGACGGGCTGCTGTTGCACGCGGCCAGGGCCAGCAACGGAAGCAACGCAATCGAGGCGAACAGCCGCCTCGAGCCGACGCTACGTTGACTTCTAGGCAAATTGACCTCCTTTGGAATATGAATTGGCTGCACTCGTCTGGCCCTCATGAGCCAGGCCTGCTCCAGATGAGTCCCTCACCACTGCCTGCTGTTCTCGAATCTCCATCCACCTCCTGTACTACACCGCCGCGGGATGGTCGACGGCGTCGTCGACCGCTCCCTTGGTCGGTATCCCCGACGATTCCTCTGGGCTGCGTCGCCGCCTTCTCCTGCCCCAGAGGCCCTCCCATATGCCGACCAAACCGCCTGGAGACGCCAGGACGATCACCAGGAAGATCACCCCGATGACAGTTTCGAACCGGTCCGGCCCGAGCCAGTCGCCGACGTTCGGCATCCAGACGCGCGAGTAGTTGTCGATCGTAGAGAACACGATGGCGCCGATCCACGCCCCCTCCAACCGGTAAAGGCCGCCGATCACGGCGATCACCAGGATGTTGATGGTCTGTGCGACGTTGATTCCACCCGGCGAGATCTGGGTCGTGTACCAGACCGACAGGATTCCCGCGATGGATGCGATGAACGCTCCCACGCCAAAAGCGAGCGCGCGATGGAGTGGCACGTTGTAACCGAGCGCTTGCATTCGAGCTGGGTCGTCGCGAATTCCTTGCAGCGCAAGACCGAAAGGCGTCCGCGCGAGATAGCGGATGCCCACGTAGACCAGGACCGACGCCAGCAGTGCCGTGTAGTAGAGGGGAATCGGGTCGGTGATCGGGTTGCCGATGACCGCCGGCATGGTCACACTTCGGATGCCCCCGTAACCGGAGAGAACGGTGACCTGGGCAAAGAAATAAAAGACGATCACGGAGATCGCGAGCGTGATCATCAGGAAGTAAATGCCGTAGCTGCGCGCGGCGATGGCGCCACAGAGAAGGCCGAAGGCAGTGGCGACGACGATCCCGACAGCAGTCGCCGCGAGCGGGTCCCAACCGAGGTGCTTTCCGCCCGCGGCGTGAACCAGGTTTGCCATCGTGAACCCGGCGACGGCATAGATCCCGGTCTGGCCGAGCGAGATCATGCCGCCATAGCTCGAAAGGAAGATGAGGCTCGCGGCGGCGATCCCGAGCCACAGCGCCTTGGTGAGAATCTGGGCAAGAGTGAAGCTGTCGACGACCGAAGGCGCGCCTGCGAGGAACAGCACCAGCGCACCGACAGCAACCAGCTGGGTGATCCGGATACGCCGGCTTCTGATGGAGTCGATCAGTGGGGTGGAGGGGGGAGCTGCGACGCTCAAGCGGGCCGACCAAACAGGCCCAGCGGCCGGACCGCGAGCACCGCGACAACCAGCACGAAAGTCAGCAGGATCGCGTAGTTGGTGAGGTCGGTCCCGCCGAACTTGAGGTAAACGTCGGCGTAGGAGTTGACCAGGCCGAGCGCGATTGAGCCGATCGCGGCGCCGCCGAGGCTGCCCATCCCCCCGATGATCACCACGATGAGCGAGTCGAGCAGGAACGCGGAGTCGTTGCCGGGCTGGACCGCGATCATCGTGCCGCCCAGCACGCCGGCGAGTCCCGCCAGCAGCGCGCCTATGAAGAAGGCTCCGGCGAACACCAGCTGGATGTTGACCCCGAGCGCCGAAACCATCGAGCGGTCATCCACGCCTGCCCGGATGATCATTCCGAACCTGGTCCTCTTGATCACCAGGAAGAGCACGGCGCCGATTGCCAGCGCCGCCCCGACCACGACCACGAGCCGGAAGAACCCATAACGAACGCCGAGGAGGCTAACGCTGTCGGGCCAGGTCGCTGGCTGCTGGATCGATTCTGCAATGCCTCCGAAGTGGGCGACCATCTGGTCCGCGAGTATCACTGAAATCGCGATCGTGATCAGCGCTTGACGTAGGTCTTGGCCCTGGTTCCAGCGCAGGAACACCTGCTGCATCAACACCCCCGCGGCGCCGATCACGATGATGGCGATGATCATCGGCACGACCCAGGACGTCACTGTGGCCGGGGTTCCGCTCAGAAGGTTGCCGCTCACCCCGTACCAGCTGCCCTGGAGAGTGAACGCGATGTAGCCCGCGAGCAGGTAGAGCGATCCGTGGGCCATGTTGACCACGCGCATGAGGCCGAAGATGAGCGTGAATCCCGCCGCCACCACGAAGAACAGCGCGGCGAGGGTCAGCCCATTGAGGGTGACAATCCAGAAAATCTGAGCGTCCTGGCTTCCCTTGTAGGCGATCCAGGCC
Organism: Chloroflexota bacterium; assembly: GCA_005879945.1. Classification (GTDB taxonomy): domain Bacteria; phylum Chloroflexota; class Dormibacteria; order Dormibacterales; family Dormibacteraceae; genus UBA10449. The sequence goes on from VBHX01000179.1 coordinate 14,788, forward strand.
ACCACGGCCAGGCCAGGAAGGACGAGAAATGCACGCGGCACGATCCGTACGTCGAGCCGACTCGACATGACGCTTCAGGCCGCCCGGAGGGTACGAGCGGAAAAGCGCCGACGAGCCCCATCCATTGTCGGCAAGCCCAATGGCGACATCGCTGCTCCTTGCCGCTCTATCAAAATCTGTCATCGGACACTACATCCGGCTGGCAAACCCGTCAAGAGCTTGCCTCGGTGGTGAAAGGAACTGAAGTGTTGTCGGGGGTCTGTTACTGTTGGCATGAGTCGGCCCGGTGACGGGTCGTTGGGGACCTTGCGCAGAGGGGTGCTCCGAGAGCCGGCTCCGCCGGGCTCGGCGCCTTTAAGGAGGAGTTCCCCCCTAAAAAAGGGAGGCGGTATGGGCGAGAAGACCGTTGTCCTTGTCGGCACTCTTGACACCAAAGGCGCTGAGTACGAGTACCTGCGCGATCGCCTGAAGCTCTCTGGGGTGAAGCCCCTTCTCGTCGATGTCGGGACGCTTGAACCACCGACGACGAAGCCCGACATCAGCCGCCAGGAGGTCGCAGCCGCGGCCGGCGTCGACCTCGAGGCGCTGACCGCGGCGCGTGATCGCGGCAACGCTGTCTCAGCCATGGCCGACGCCGCGGCGATCGTGGTGCGAGGCCTGTACAAGGACGGTCGCTGCGACGGCGTTCTCGCAGCCGGTGGCTCAGGCAATACCGCGATTGCCACCAAGGCCATGCGCGCACTGCCGGTGGGTATCCCGAAGCTCATGGTTTCGACGATGGCTGCAGGCAACACGCGTGATTACATCGGCGCCAGCGACATCACGATGATGGCGTCGGTCACCGACGTCGCCGGGATCAACTCGATATCCGGACGCATACTCGCCAACGCCGCGGCCGCCGTGGCAGGCATGGTCAACGCTCCCCCGGTCGAGCTCGGCGAGCAGCGACCGCTCATCGCGGCCACCATGTTCGGGGTCACGACGCCGTCCGTGACGGCGGCGCGCGAAGAGCTCGAACGGCGCGGTTATGAGGTGCTCACGTTCCACGCCACCGGCACCGGAGGCAAGGCGATGGAGGCACTGGTCGAATCGGGCTTCGTCAGCGGAGTGCTCGACATCACCACCACCGAGCTCGCCGACGAGTTGGTCGGCGGCGTGCTCTCGGCGGGCCCGGATCGCCTCGAGATGGCGGGCAAGCTCGGCGTGCCGCAGGTCGTGTCGGTGGGCGCCCTGGACATGGTCAACTTCGGATCGCGCGACACAGTACCGCCGCAGTTCGAGTCGCGCAACCTCTATATCCACAACTCTTCGGTCACCCTCATGCGGACGACGCCGGCGGAGTCTGCCGAACTCGGGCGACAAATCGCCGAGAAGCTGTCCGCCGCCCGCGGGCCGGTCGCGCTTTTCATACCGCTCAAGGGAGTCTCGGCAATCTCCGGCGAGGGTGGGCCTTTCTACGATGCCGCCGCTGACGAGGCGCTGTTCGGCGCGCTGCGAAAGAACACGGGCAAGAACGTCGAGCTGCACGAGGTTGACGCTCACATCAACGATCCCGAGTTCGCGCGCGCCATGGCGGCGATGCTCGATAAGTACATGAAGGTGCGGCGATGAACGGCGAACAGGCCAGGCGCCTGCTGCGCGACACGGTCGCCTCGGGTGGGGTTCTGATCGGCGCTGGGGCCGGCACCGGTCTGTCTGCCAAGTGCGCGGAAGCCGGCGGGGCCGACCTGATCATCATCTACAACTCCGGGCGATACCGGATGGCCGGCCGCGGATCGCTGGCCGGCCTGCTGCCATATGGCGATGCCAACGCCATCGTCATGGAGATGGCGGGCGAGGTCCTGCCTGTGGTCGACCACACGCCGGTTCTGGCCGGCGTGTGCGGGACCGACCCATTCCGGCTGATGGACAACTTCCTGCGAGATGTCGAGGCAGCCGGTTTCGCTGGCGTCCAGAACTTTCCGACGGTCGGTCTGTTCGACGGCACCTTTCGCGACAACCTCGAGGAGACCGGCATGGGCTACGACCTGGAGGTGCAGATGATCGCAACGGCCGCCTCGCGCGGTCTGCTGACGGCACCTTACGTTTTCGATGTTCCGTCGGCGGTGGCGATGGCGCGTGCTGGGGCGGACGTGCTCGTTCCGCACATGGGGCTCACGACCAAGGGCACCATCGGCGCGCGCACGGCCAGGACGCTGGACGACTGCGTCCCGCTCATCCAGGCGATGCGCGACGCCGCGGTCGCAGTCAACCCGGACGTGATGGTTCTCTGCCACGGAGGCCCGATCGCAGAGCCCTCAGACGCCGCGTACATCCTCGAGCGCACGCACGGCGTGGTCGGGTTCTTCGGCGCCTCCAGCATGGAACGGCTGCCGACCGAGGTCGCGATCACAGAAACCGTGCGCCGCTTCAAAGCCATCCCGGCTCACAAATAGAGGAGGAGACATGCCCTCGAAGCTCGTCGACCCGGAGAAGATTCCCACCCAGACGTTTGAATGGGGCCTGATCAAGCCGCTGGTTGCAAAGGCGAACACCGACAATCCGGCCATGAGCATTCTGCACGTGGTGCTGCTGCCGGGCAAAGGCCACGACCGCCATAACCACCCCGACGCCGACGAGATCCTCTACATCCTCGCCGGGCACGGTGATCAGATGGTGGACGACGGCAAGCCATTCCCGGTGGCCGCGGGTCAGGCTGTGTTCATCCCCACGGGAGCGTGGCATTCGACGATCAACACGGGCTGGGAACCACTGACGCTGCTCGCCATCTACGGTCCATCGGGCGCCGAGGAAGCCTTGCGTGGCCTGCCGGATTTCCGCGAAGTCGCGCCGGGAAAGACGGCCGGACTGGTACGCGCTTAAGCGAAAACGCTTTTCAGGTAGCGCAGCCCCTGTGTCGCGATCGCGTCTTGCGTCGGTGCCAGCGGGCGCCAGATCGCGGCGGCTCGCGCGATCGCCTGGTTCTCGATGGTGAAGGACTCGATCACCACCGCTCCCTCGTATCCGGTGTCGCGCAGCGCCGCGGCGATCCGCGGCCACGGGATCTGGTCCGAACCGGGCGCACCGCGGTCGCAGCCGCAGGCGTGGAAGTGGGCAAGATGACCGCGGCACAAGTTGATCGCCGCGACCGGATCGTGCTCCTCGATGTTCATATGGAAGGTGTCGAGCAGCACCCCGACGGCCGGTGAGTCGACCTGGTCGACGACGTCCATGACCTGCTCCGCTGTGTTCATGAAGCTCGTCTCGAAACGGTTGAGCGGCTCGAGCCCGAGCGTCACGCCTCGCTCGCTTGCGTAGTCGGCAAGTGGTCGCAGATTCTCGGCCAGCCTGCGCACGGCAGTTGCGCGTTCCGACGCACCCATGAGCCAGGTCTTCCCGACCGGTGAGTAGATGGGTCCCGCTAGCGAGTGCGCACCGGCGCCGGCGGCCATGTCGGTCGCCGCACGAACGTAGTCCTGGGTCGATTCGATGACACCCTTGTCCTCGCTGACGAGATCGCGGTCGGGCGACATGACCGCGCAGGTCGTCGCTTTCAGGCCGAGCTCATCGAGCAGCTCGCGAGCGCGGCCCGGGTCCCAGTCACCGGGGTTCTCGATCGGGAGCTCGATAACGTCGAAGCCGAAGGCGCGCACGCGCGGCGCGATCATGGCGAGCCGCTCGTCAGACAGGGGCGAGACCCAGATCCAGGTGTTGGCCCCGAGCGGGTTCAACGGTCGCGCTTCCGGCCTGGCGTGGGCCGGTAGATCGGGCCGCGGGCGATGACCGAGGCGATCAGGCCGTCCTGCTCGTAGTCGGGCGGCTGTTCCGGAACGATGGCCACCGACTGCTGGCCGGGGTAGTTGATCGCGGACCGGACCTTCGGATTGAGGAAGTAGCCGCCCGCGACGACCTCCGCCAGCACACCGAACCCGGCTGGATCGGTGGATCGCAGTCGCGCCAGTGCGACCTCCGGATCGGTGCCAATCAACCCGTCCAGAACCGCCGCCAGCGGAGGTCCGAAGTCAGGCCGCAGTCGCAGCACCTCGTCAAGCCACCGCCCCGCCACGCCTGCCTCGCTTGCCGACGGCATCCCGTCGCCGCTGGGGATCAGGAGGTTGGCGACCGCCTCGAGGGCGGCTCGACGACCGGGATCAAATCTTGCGAGCGCGGAAGTCATGACGACGTCCTCGCGTCTCGCCTCTCGGCAATGAGGTGGTCCACGCCGCGCAGGGCCACGGCGGCGATCGTCGCCGTCGGGTTCATGCCCGCGGATGTCGGCCACGTGCTCCCGTCAAAGATGTAGAGGTTAGGCACGTCGTAGACCCGACCCCACGGATCGACGACGGATCGCGACGGATCCGAGCCCATCATCGCGGTCCCCAGCAGGTGCCAGCCGGTCGCCCTGATGAAGGGCGCGATCACTGTCTCGTAAGCGCCGGCCGCCTCGAGCGACTCCTTTGCGCGCTCCTGGTGAAACGCCATCAAGCGGCGCGAGTTCTCCGACATCCGGTACTGGATCCGGGCGGCGGGAATCCCTGAATCGTCCTTCTTCACTGGGTCGAGAACGACGCGGTTCGACTCTTCCGGAAGGTCTTCGGCGATGATGCCCCACATCGCCGACCGACCGAGCCGCTTGCGCAGCTGCTGGTGGAATGCAGGTCCCCAGATCGCGTTCTCCTCGCCCCAAGGGTAGGAGTGGGTCATGGAGAGCGGACCGCCCGTCGGCTGCAGGCCCCACTTGGCGCCGCGCACAAAACCACGCGAGGGGTCGGTCTCATAGAACTCGAGCGAGTGAATGTGCTGACCCCACGCTCCCTGCCACGAATCGAGGTCGTCGTCGAACAGCCCGACCACTGTTCCGAACGGATGCATCATCAGCCGCTTGCCGACGAGCCCCGACGAGTTGCCGAGACCGTGAGGTTGGGCGCTGGTCGCCGACAGCAGCAGCAGTCGCGGAGTGCCGATGCCGTTACAGGCGAGGATCGTCACCGCCGCCTGCTGCACGTGCTCGTTGCCATCGCGGTCTACGTACAGCGCGCCGGTCACCAGGCCGTCCGACCCCACTATCAGCCGTTTGACCCGTGCTCCCGTGAGCAGCGTCACTCCGCGTTCCACCGCGACGGGCCAGTACGTGCGGTCGACGCTCGCCTTCGCGCCCTCGGAGCATCCCCACAGGCATGTGGCGCGTTGCGTGCACGGGTTGAGCCGGCCATATCTCTGAGTCGCGATCGCGTTCGGACCCGGCCACCAGTGCCAGCCGAGGTCGTTGTGCGCCTTGGCCACGCGCCGACCCATCCGGCCGAGAGGGACGGGTGGCATGGGCGGACCGTCGCCGCCCGGGAACGCGGTGTCGCCGGCCAGTCCCGACACGCCCCAATCGCGCTCGACTCGCACGTAGTAGGGCTCGAGGTCCTCGTATGTGAAGGGCCAGTCGTCGGCGATGCCGTCGAGCGAGCGGACCTGAAAGTCCGACGGCATGTTGCGCTGCCACTGGGCCGCGAACACGACTGTGCCGCCGCCGACTCCGTTCCACATCAAAGCGGTGATGTCCGACTCCGAGTCGTCGACCGGATAGTCGGCCGGGACCTGGCGAGCGTTGGGGTCCCATGCCCAGTCGCGACCTGACGTCAGCTCGTAATCGGGAAACGGCGCGCGCGCCTTCTTGTAGTCGGGCCAGCCACCCTGTTCGAGGCACACGACGTCGAAGCCCCCTTCGGCCAGTCGCTTCGCGGCCACCGCGCCTGACGCGCCGGCGCCGACGATCAGCACATCGGGGATGCGGTCGGGGCCTTTCTCAGCCGTTGGTGACAACCTCCCTTCGAGCGCCGCGACTTGATCCGATTGCCGCCCGAGCCGCCCGCGGGCCGAACACGAGACCGAGCACCAGGCCGCCCACGTAGCGAACGTCCTGCAAACCACCGGCATCGGCGCCGGCGGCGAACAACCCCGGCACCGCGACACCGTCGCGATCCAGCGCGCGACCATCAGGGTCGACCCTCAAGCCGCCGAACGGGAACGTGATGGCGGGCTGCACCTCCAGCGCGTGAAAAGGCGGGTCGAGGAATGGTTCCGGCCTCACCGCGCGCGATATGTCGAGTGCCGTCTCGTCGCCGGCGGCAGCGGCGGCCCACTGGTCGACCGTGATGGCAAGAGCTCGCGGGTGCACGTCCCAGGCCGCCACCGTATCCAGCAGCTCCTTCATCGTTCGCTTGCTCGCGTGCCGCCCGCCTGCCGCATCAGCAGCCGCGATCCGGTCGATCACCTGCCCGTGAGGGTAGGGCGCCGTCGCCGCATGAGTGGCGTGGATCCGCTCGTCGCAGAGCAGCACCGCCCTCGACCCCGGCTGGCGCAGCGTGGCCTGGTTGGAGACCTCGTCGCCGAGCGACTCGTCGGTGAACCTGCGTCCGAGACGATTCACAAGTAGGCAGTGGTTTGAGTAGTACTGGGTCAACTCGAGGAATTGGTCCTGGCGAAGCTCGGCCATCGGGCTCGGCACGAGGTGGCCGTAAAAACCGTCGAGGCATCTGCTCGCCGAGGCGCCCACCTCGCGTCCAAAACGGAATCCATCGCCGACGCTCCCAAGATTCGAGCGAACGAGCATCGCGTCGGCACCGCTGCCGATGAAGGTGGCGAGCAGCTCCGGGTCGCCCTGAAATCCGCCCGTAGCGAGGAGGACCGCATCAGCGCGCATATCGCGGGGACCGTCCGGGGTGTGAACCGTTGCGCCCGTAACTCTTCCGGCCTCGTCGGTGGTCAGCTTTCGCGCCGGAGACTCGAGGAGGAGCGCGCCTGCTGCCGACGTGATCTTCTTCTGCCAGGCGGCAAGGAGAGATTTGATATCGACCCGGACCGCCGAGCCGAATCCCATCTGGCCTTCCCAGCGCTCGCTGACGGACACGCCGGTCGAGCGCACCCATTCGACCGCGGGCCAGAACCCGTCGATCAATGCCCGGCCGAGTGCGGGGTCGCCGCCAGGCACGACGCGGCGCAGGGTCTGAAAGTCGGGCGCGGTCCAAACGATTCCGGCCGACATCGCCGCGGAGCCTCCGAGGCTGTCGCTCTTCTCGACCACTGTCACGCGGGCTCCCGCGTCTGCCGCCGCGGCCGCTGCGGCCAGGCCCGCCATTCCCCCGCCGATCACCAGCAGGTGATCATCGCGTCCCACCCCGGAAACGTAGGCCTGCCCCGGAGGACTGTCAACGATCAACGCTGCGGCCCTTCGCCGGTTGGAACCCTTCAAGTTCGTTGACAGGATGTGAAAGTACCCTTAGTCTGGGCTCCGCGATTTGTGAAGGCTTCTGCACTTAGGTGGTGGGTCCAGTGAAACATCCTGGAAGCTCGAACATCACGGCCGGTGCCGACCCCAGGCTTCTAGCAGACCTTCGTGAGGCCGTACCGGCAGCCGATGTGTCGACAGGCGCCGAAGTCCTCGACCGGTACGTCGCGGATACGTACTGGAAGGCGCTCGCGGCTCGAGCCGCCGGCGCCCCGCTGGGCAGGCCCGACGTCGTGGTCACGCCACGCAGTGACGAAGAGGTGGCCGATGTTGTGCGCATCGCCAACCAGCACCGCGTACCCGTGGTGCCCTGGGGCGGTGGCTCGGGAACGCAGGGCGCCTCGATCCCCACCCACGGCGGGATCGTCGTCGATCTCACCCGGATGGACCGCATCGTCGATATCGATGAGGACTCGCTCACCGTCACGGCCGAGGCGGGCGTCAATGGCAGGCGGCTCGAGACCGAGCTGAACCGGAAAGGCTTGATGCTGCCCCACTATCCGGCATCGGCCGAGTTTGCGACTGTGGGTGGCTACGTTGCCGCCAGGGGTTCCGGGGTGCTGTCGACCCGCTACGGCAAGATCGAGGACCTCGTCATCTCTCTCCGCGTGGTCACGCCCACGGGCGAGGTGGTGGACACGCTGCCGGTCCCTCGTCATGCGGTTGGGCCGGACATCGCGCCACTGTTCATCGGCTCGGAAGGCAGCCTCGGGGTGATCACGCGGGTGCGCCTTCAGCTCGCCCCGCTCCCGGCCGCGCGGCGCTTCGAGGTGGTGTCGTTTCCGAGCGTCGAGGCGGGTGTCGATGCGGTGCGCAAGAGCATGCAGAGCGGCCTGCGACCATCAGTCGTGAGGCTGTACGACGAGGTCGCGACGCGACTCACCCTCAGCCCGGTCGTGGGCAGCCAGCTGCCGGGGGTGGCGACGGTGATCTGTTTCGAGGGGAACCCAGCTGTTGTCGAGGCAGAGCGAAAATCGATGCTTGACCTGGTACGCGCTCACAACGGCCAGGTGCTCGATGGAGGTCTCGGCGAGGTCTGGTGGGAGCATCGCTACGACTTCTACAAACCGCCGCACTCGCCCGAGCTGCCGGCAGTGTGGGGCACCATCGACGTGGTCGCCACGTACGCGCGGCTGCTGCACACGTATCACGCGCTCCAGGAGGCGGTGGCGAAGCCCTACGCCGCGCGTGGGCTCAAGCTCAGGTCGCACCTGAGCCACTGGTACCCCTGGGGAGCGATGATCTATGCCAGGTTCGTGCTGCCCGATGGCGGCCCCGACTCGGTCACGCTGCACGATCGGATCTGGAAGGATGGCGTCACGGCCGCGCTCGGCGCCGGCGCCGTCATCAACGACCATCACGGTGTGGGACTCAAGCTGGCTCCTTACATGCCGGCGCAGCATGGGGCCGGACTCGACGTGTTGCGCCGGATCAAGAACGCGCTCGATCCGAATGGCGTGATGAATCCAGGAAAGCTCGGACTCTGACCATGGACGGCAGGGCTCCAGATGGAATGTTTGTATGGAGGGTGAGATGGCGCTGAAACTCGCGATGCACAACTGGATGCGGCCGGAGCCGATCGAGACGACGCTGGCGCGGCTGGCGAAGTTCGGCTACGACGGGATTGAGATCTCAGGCGAGCCGGCCACATACGACCCGGGCCAGGTCAAGGAGCTGCTTGCGAAGCACAACCTCAAGTGCTGGGGCTCGGTGACGCTCATGGTCCACGGTCGTGACCTCATTCATGAGGACCACTACGTCCGCCTCGGCTCGATCCAGTACGCCAAGGACTGTCTGACCCTGGCTTCGAAGCTGGGCGGGGAGATCGTGACCCTGATCCCCTCCACGGTCGGCAAGACCGCGCCGATGGCATCGGTCGAGCAGGAGTGGAGATGGGCGGTCGACGGCATCAAGGAATGCCAGGAGCACGCCGAGAAGGTCGGCGTGAAGATCGCCATCGAGCCGCTCAACCGCTTCGAGACGTACTTCATCAACCGCCACGACCAGGCGCTGGAGCTGGCCCACCAGGTGGGCGGCAACTGTGGCGTGTGCCTCGACTTCTTTCACATGAACATCGAAGAGGACGACTGGGCCAAGGCGCTCAAGACCACCGGCGACGCCGGCAAGCTCTATGACGTTCACGTCGCCGACAACAACCGCATGCCTCCCGGCGAGGGCTCGATCGACTGGAAGCGCGCGGTCGAGGCCGTGCACGCAGCGGGCTACAGCGATTACCTGACGGTCGAGTTCGTCGTGCCCGTGGACCGCACCCCGCGCTCGACGCGCAAGGAGATCGGCGATGCGACCGAGGCGGAGGCCTCGGAGGGGCTGATCAAGTTCCTGCGCGACCACGGCACGGGCGCGGTGCCAGAGCAGTATTACGACCGCTATGTCAAAGACTCGGCAACGCATTTGCGAAACAGCGACAAGCAGCTGCAGTCCGCCAAGGCCTGACCCGGTCCGCGGTCAACGATGAGCGCTAACAGGGGTCCGCGCGAAATCGAAGATTTCGTGGGGTCAGCCGTCGCGGCTCCGCGCATCGCGTTGATCGGCACGCTTGACACCAAGGGCGCCGAGATTCAGTACGTGCGCGAACGGATCGGCGCGCTCGGCGGCGAGGCGATCGTGATCGACTCCGGAATTCTCGGGTCTGCGTCCGGGGCCGTCGCCGACGTTACGCGCGAGCAGGTCGCCGCGGCGGCCGGCCACCGGCTGGACGACATCCGCAAAGCGGGCAGTCGTGGCCGCGCGGTCGAGATGATGCGAGATGGAGTCCGCGCAGTCTGCGTGAAGCTGCACTCCGAGGGCCGGTTGCAGGGCGCGCTCTGTCTGGGTGGGGCCGAGGGCGCCCTGCTGGGCGCTTACGCGATGCACGCCCTTCCGCTCGGGGTGCCGAAGGTCATCGTCTCCCCGAGCGCTTCTGGTCGTCGCGTGTTCGGTCCGTTCGTGGGTGCGAGCGATGTGGTCGTGATGCATTCGGTCGTTGACATACTCGGTCTCAACCCGATCGCCATCTCGGTGTTCGACAACGCCGCGGCGGCGGTGGTGGGAATGGCGACCAACGCCGGCCGGTCGCCGGCGGGTATGGGGGGCCGCAGCGTGGGGGTGACCATGCTGGGTCAGACGACCCCGGGCGTAATGCATCTGCGCGACGCGCTCGAGGAGGCGGGCTGGGAAACTGTGATCTTCCACGCCAACGGAGTCGGTGGACCGGCCATGGAGGCGCTCGCCAGGCAGGGCGCGCTCGCAGGGGTCGTGGACTACACGCTGTCCGAGCTGGCCAACTCGCTGATGGAAGGGATCCACGCCACCGGGCCTGACCGGCTCACTGTCGCCGGAGAGCTTGGGCTGCCCCAGGTCGTGGTGCCAGGATGCGTCGATTTCTTCAACCAGGGCGCGCCTGACACGGTGCCGGAGAAATACCGGAGCCGGCGCAGCTACTACCACAACCCGGTGGCCACCCTCGTTCGGCTGGAGCCGGACGAGATGGCGGAGCTGGGGCGCATCGTCGCCAAGCGCCTCAACGGCGCCCGCGGACCTGTGTCCGTCGTGACTCCAACTCGTGGTTTCTCGCTCTCAGACACCGAGGGCAACGCGCTCTGGTTTCCGGAAGCCGACGCTGCCTTCCTTGGCTCGCTCGAGGCGAGCCTGCGCCCTGGCATCGCGTTCGAGCGTGTTGCTGCCACCGTCAACGATCGCGAGTTCGCCGAGGTCGTCGCCGCACGCTACCTAACAATCTCAAAGGAGCACGCTCATGCCTGAGCAACAGTCCACGCGGCCGCACTCGCACAACCTGTTCGACCTCGCGCCACCGGACCTGCAGTGGTTCCTGGGGCGCTCGGATATCGTCCTCGTGCCGATCGGCAGCCTCGAGCAGCACGGGCCACACCTGCCACTCGGGACCGACACCATCACAGCGCTCGAGGTCGCGAAGCGTGCGGCCGAGGTCGCGGACGTTCCCTACGCGCCACCGCTGTGGGCGGGCTACTCTCCACAGCACCTACGCGAGCCCGGGACAGGCACAGGGACCATCACCCTTCGCGCGTCGACGCTCAACGAGGTCCTTTATGACATCGGCCGCAGCCTGATCCACCACGGATGGAACAAGCTGATCTTCGTCAACGGACACGGCTCGAATGTCAAGGTGATCGATCCGGTACTGCGCCGCATCCGCTACGAGACCGGCGCGATGGTGGCGCTGTACAAGCCGTACGCCGAGCGTTACATCGGGATGCTCAAGGACGTGCTCGAGAACCCACCGGACGAGACCCCCGGCTGGCACGCAAGCGAGCTGGAGACTTCACAGGTGATGGCTCACGACTCCGGTCTGGTGCACATGAACCGAGCGGTCGACACTCGCGCACACGCACCGGCATGGCTGCCGAAAGGCTTCGACAAGGCGGACGGCGCGCCGGACATCGAGTTCGGCGGCTATCAGTACTTCAACTTCCCGATGGACCACGCAGAGTTCACCGACACCGGCGTGATCGGCAACCCGTTCCGCGCCACCGCGAAAAAGGGCGACGAAGCATTGAACCGGTTCGCTCGCCACCTGGTGCAGGCGATCGACGCCTTCCGGCCGCTGAAGTTCGAGATCAAGAACCGCGAGTACGTGGATCGAGTTTGAGAGATGGCGACGCAATGATCGACCAGCCACCACCAGAGCTTCGACGCATCCAGATCCTTGCTCACGTCCGCCGCAACGGCGGCGCGTCGATCAGCCAGCTTGCACGCGAGTATTCGATCTCGCCGGTGACGGTTCACCGAGACCTGGAGGTGCTTGCCACCGAAGGCCTCATTACGCGCATCCGCGGCGGGGCGCGCGCGATCGAAGGTGACGCGCGGGGCGTGGAGACGGACTTCATGAAACGCGCGCGCCAGAATCCGGCCGGGAAGTACGTGATCGCTGCCCAGGCGCTTCGAGAGATCGCCGACGGCTCGACGATCTTCATCGACCACTCGACCAGCTCCCTGGCGCTGGCGCGACAGCTGGAGCGCCATCCGCCGAAGACGCTCACCATCGTCACCAACTCGCCCGCGATTGCGTACGAGCTCCACGAGAGCACGATCCACCTCGTCGTCACGCCGGGCGAGGTCGACCAGGTCATGCGCCTGATCAGCGGCGGCTGGACCGAGGACTTCCTGACCCGCCTGCACTTTCAGGCCGCATTTGTATCGGCGGCGGGCCTGAGCCTGGAGCGCGGGCTGACGACGACGCGGCAATCGCTGGCGGGCACGCTCAGGGCGGCGCGCGCCGTCTCACAGCGCACCGTCGCCCTCATCGACTCGACCAAGGTCGGCCGAGACTCCCTGCTCACGATCTTCACGGCCCAGGAGCCCGAGGAGATCATCACCGACGAAGGCGTAACCCCTGCGGTTGTCGCCGACTATCGAGGCGCCGGCGTCAACCTGGTGGTTGCCCAGCCAAATCCCGCTGCCGTCAGGTAACAGCACTCGAGGAGGTGCGCGGATGGGACGTCCTGTGACTCTGTTCACCGGCCAGTGGGCCGATCTGACTCTCGACACGCTCGCGCAAAAGGCGGCCGCGTGGGGTTTCGACGGGCTCGAGCTCGCCTGCTGGGGTGATCACTTCGAGGTCGACAAGGCCCTGGCCGATCCCGACTATGTGACGGGACGCCGGGAGATCCTCAAGCGGCACGGGCTCAACTGCTGGGCCATCTCGACCCACCTCGTGGGGCAGGCCGTTTGCGATCCGATCGACAGCCGCCACAAGGCGATCCTGCCGCCAGATGTGTGGGGAGATGGCGACCCGGAGGGCGTGCGCCAGCGCGCCGCGCGTAAGGTGATGGACACAGCTCGTGCGGCCGCAAAGTTCGGAGTCAAGCAGGTCAACGGCTTCACCGGCTCGGCGGCCTGGCACATGCTCTACTCGTTTCCGCCCAACGACTGGGCCGAGGTCGAGCGAGGCTTCGCGGACTTCGCCACACGCTGGAATCCGATCATCGACGTCTTCGACGAGGAGGGCGTTCGCTTCGGCCTCGAGGTGCATCCAACCGAAATCGCGTACGACTTCGTGACCACGCGCAAGGCACTCGCCGCGATCGGGCACCGGCCCGGATTCGGGATCAACTTCGATCCCAGCCACTTCGCACATCAGTTCCTGGACTCGGCCGCCTTCGTGCAGGAGTTCGCGGACCGCATTTACCACGTCCACGTCAAGGACTCGAAGAAGCTCCTCGACGGGCGCCGATCAATCCTGGGCTCGCACATCGACTTCGGCGAGCCGGATCGCGGCTGGACGTTCGTCTCACCCGGCCACGGCGACGTGGATTTCGAATCGCTCTTTCGGGCTCTCAACCGGATCGGATACGAGGGCCCGCTCTCAATTGAATGGGAGGACTCGGGCATGGACCGGGACTGGGGTGCGCCGGACGCACTCGCCCTGGTGCGCCGGACCGATTTCGCTCCTTCGACCGTCGCTTTCGACGCGGCATTCAAGAAGGGGTAGGTGCGATGAGCAAACAGAAGCAGGTCGGCTTCGTCACCATGGGCGCCACCGCGGGCGGAAAGAAGATCAAGGAGATCGGCATCGGCATGCTGGGCTACGCCTTCATGGGCAAGGCCCACTCGAACGCCTACCGAAAGATCCAGTACATGACGTGGCCGCCGCCCTTGATGCCAAAGCTGGTGGCGATCTGCGGCCGCAACGAGCCGGCCGTGGCTGAGGCGGCGCGTCGCTATGGCTACGAGAGCTACACCACCGATTGGAAGAGGCTCGTCAAGGACGACCGCATCCAGCTGTTCGACAACGGCTCGCCGAACAACCTGCATGCAGCGCCAACGATCGCCGCGGCGGAGGCAGGCAAGCACGTCGTGTGCGAGAAGCCGCTCGGCCGCACCGCCGAAGAGAGCTATGGCATCTGGCAGCGCGTCAACAAGACCGGCGTCAAGCACATGTGCGCGTTCAACTACCGGTTCGTGCCCGCGGTGAGGCTCGCTCGCGAGATGCTCGAGGCGGGGGAGCTGGGGGAGATCTATCACTTCCGCGGACGCTACCTGCAGGAATGGATCACCGACCCTGGATTCCAGAAGGTCTGGAGGCTGGACCGAAAGGTTGCGGGCTCAGGCGCCCTGGGCGACCTCGGCGCGCACGTGATCGACCTCGCGCGCTACCTGGTCGGGGACATCTCAGCCGTCAGCGGCGCAACGAGGACGTTCATCAAGAACAGGCCAGGTGGCGCGGTCGACGTCGACGACGCGGTCGAGGCCGTGGTGGAGTTCGGCGGCGGAGCCGTCGGCACCATCGAGGCGTCACGCTTCTGCCTTGGCCGAAAGAACGGGATGACCTTCGAGATCAATGGCTCGAAGGGTTCGATCGGCTTCGACCTGGAACGGTTGAATGAGCTCCAGGTCCACCTGCCCGGCTCGCGGCCGGGGGCTGACGCGCAGGGGTTCCGAACGGTCCTCGTGTCGGAGGCGAACCATCCGTTCTGGCAGTGGTGGTGGCCGCACGGGCACATGATCGGTTGGGAGCACACCATGGTGCACGAGCTCCACCACCTGATCGATTGCATCGCCAGGAACAAGAAGATCGGACCCCATGGAGCGACGTTCGAGGACGGCTATCGCACGTCGGAGGTATGCGACGCCATCCTCAGGTCGGCGAAGTCTGGAAGGCGCGAAGCGGTCAGGTCGCGGACGGCAAAGCGCTAGGAGTCGACGTCAACCACGGCAATCGATGAGCACCTTCAGGTGGCTCTCGGGATCCGCGACCAACGGCTCGAAGCCGCGATCGACCGCGCCCTCGAGCGGGATGCGGTCAGTGATTAGGGCCTCGAAGTCGACCTGACCTTGGTGCAGGAGCTCGATCGCGGGGATGTAGTCCTCGTTCATCGCATGCGAAAGCGACGCAAGGATCACGCGCTCGTCCATGAGCATCGCCACGAGATCGATCTCTCGGGGCCGGTCGTGCACGCCCACGACTACCGTGGTGCCGCTCTTCGCGGTCGCGGACAGCGAATCCCTCAATCCCGCCTCGGATCCGGTGCATTCGAACACCACCTGTGCCCTGGTCGCGTTCGGGCCGCCTGGTGACGCCACCTCGAAACCCATCGCCTCGGCACGGCGCAGTCTCGCGGCGGACGTGTCGCGAAGCGTGACCGACCGCGCGCCCGCGGTGCGTGCGACCTGTCCCGCCATCAAACCAATGGTGCCGGCCCCGAACACGTGCACGTCGAGGTTCGCGACGTCGCCGGCGCGGCGCACGGCCCGAACCGCGACGGCGAGCGATTCGGCCAGCGCGCCTGCCTCATCGGGGAGGCCCGCCGGCAGCGGTGCGCACATCGAAGCGGGTACGTTCACCGCTTCCGCTAGCGCGCCGTCCATCATCAGGCCCATCACAGCCAGCTGCGGGCACAGCTGTCGGTTTCCGGACAGGCAGGCAGCGCAATGCCCGCAGCCGACGCTGTTTTCGAGGCCGACCCGCGTACCGGTCGCGATGCCGGCCCCGGCTCCCGCGGCGACGACGACCCCGGTGCCTTCATGGCCGAGGACCAGGGGAGCTCGCGCGCCGGTCAATGGGTGAGGCGCCGCCGGGATCACCACCGGCCCGCGCACGTACTCGTCGATGTCCGTGCCGCAGATGCCGCAGTAGGTGGGCGCCACTGTGACCCAGCCGGGTGGCGGGCTCGGCGGGGCCGGCCACTCCTCGACGCGAATGTCGTGCCTACCGTGATAGACGGCGGCGAGCAAGTCTCGTTCCTTTAATGGGAGTCCTTGATCACGTGCTCCTGGGTGCGCAGGTGGACGCGCTTTTCAGCATGGGCCATCGCGTCGTCCCTCGCGGCATGGCCGGCGGGGGAGTCCAGGGCTTTCTGCAGCGAATCCATGTCGTCGAACCACAGCTCGAAGACCCCGTCGAACTCGGTCTCCGGCTGATCAGGCGCAAGCACGCTGATGTGGTATCCGCGAACGCCGGGGAACTTCAGACCCAAAGGCGAATGTTCCTTGACCGCCCAGTTCGCGAAATCCTCCCGGCTTAGTCCTTGTTTGCGCTTCATCAGTGAGACCAGCTTGACCATTACAACTGCTCCTTCGCGCGCAGTGCCCGAAGGACCTTCTCAGGCGTGACGGGCAGCTCTGTGACAAACACGCCAACCGCATCGTGGATGGCGTTGACGATGGCCGGGATCGGCGAGTTGGCAGTCATTTCGCCCACGCCCTTCACGCCGTAAGGGCCGTTCGAGGACGGATACTCGAGCACCACGTGGTGGAGCTCGGGCAGGTCGACCGCGGTCGGGATCACGTATTCGCCGAAGTTGCCCGGGTGATGATCCAGGGCCGGGTAGTAGGGGAAGACCGACTCCATCAGGGTGTGCGCCATGCCCATAACCGCGCCACCGGTGATCTGTCCCTGCACCATCTGCGGGTTGACCTGCCGCCCAACTTCGTAGGCGCTCGCCAGGCGCAGCACAGTGACCTCGCCGGTCTCGGTGTCCACCTCGACGTCGGCGACCGTTGTCACGTGAGCCTCCGTGGAGTCAGGGTCACACGCCCCGGTTTCTGGATCGATGGCGCTTTTGGGCTTGAGGTAGATCCCGCGGCCGGAGATGGTTCGGCCCTGCTTGAAATGGGCCGCCAGGGCGATGTCGAACACGCTCATCGTGCGCTGCGGCGTGCCCTTGACGCTGACCTGTCCATCGCGCACCTCGAGGTCCTCGGGAGCGGCCTCCATCTCCTCAGCCGCCACCTCGAGCAGTACCTTCTTCGCCTCGGTGGCCGCCATGATCACGGCATTGCCGGCCCGGTGAGTCGCCCTGCTCGCGAACGTGCCCATGTCGTGGGGCGCCGAGTCGGTGTCGCCGGTGTCCACGACGACCGACTCCAGCGGAACGCCCAACGCCTCAGCCGCGATTTGGCCGATCACTGTCTTCAGGCCCTGGCCGAGGTCGGTGCTGGCGAGCTTGACGCTGAAGGTGCCGGTGGGCTGGCAGAAGACCAGCGCCTGGGTTGGGTCGCCACCCAGGTTCATGCCGGTCGGGTAGTTGGCGGAGGCGATGCCGCGTCCGCGCATGACACTCATGGCTGGACGGGCTCCGCCACGCCGGCGTAGTCGTCGGAATGCATGTCCCGCACACGCGCGGGCAGCTCGTGGCCGACCAGCTGCGCTGCCGCCTTGAGGGTCTCGAGGAGCGTTGCATCCTCGACCACCTTGCGCACTGGGCGCATGTGCCCGTTGCGGTACGCGTTGACCATCCGGATTTCCCACGGGTCCATACCGATAACGCTTGCGATCTTGTCCATCTGCACCTCCACCGCGAAGGTGGCTTCAGTCACCGCGAAGCCGCGCATGGCCGACGAGGGCTGGCGGTTCGTGTACACGCAGTAGCAGTCCACCCACACGTTCGGGATGCTGTACGGACCAGGCAGGTTCGCCATGTTCTTCTGGACGCCGTATGGCGAGTGGCGGTGGTAGGCGCCGGCGTCGTGGATGGAACGCACCTTGCGCGCGACGATGCGGCCGTCCTTCATCACGCCGTCGCGGTACTCCATCTTGCAGGCTCCCCGCACCGACGAGCGACGGAACTCCTCCTCACGCGTCCAGCGCCATTTGACCGGGCGGCCCGTCTTCATCGCGGCGATACTCGTGACCGGCTCCGTGATGACGTCCACCTTGCCGCCGAAACCGCCCCCGACCGTGCCTCCAACCAGCCTCAGCCGGTTGCTGGGGACCTTGAGGATGATCGCCGTGTTGTCCATGGTGAAGTACAGGGCCTGTGTATTGCTGTGGATGGTGAGACGGCCATTCGGCTCTGGCTTGACGACACAGACATGCGTCTCCATTGGCACGTGCTCGATGGGGGTCATCTGGTAGGTGCCCTCGACGATATGGTCGGCCTCTTCAAAACCGCGATCCACGTCACCAAAGCGAAGGCGGCGGTGGTTCATCCCGTCATACATGAAGGTGTTGTTGCCCCACTTCTTGATGGCGGGCGCGTCGGCGGTCAGCGCGTACTCGACGTCGAGCACAGGCTCCTGCTCGTCGATTTCCAGCTTGACCAGGCTTGCGGCCTCGCGGGCGATGTCCTCGGTCTCCGCGACCACCGCACAGATTGGCTCACCCTCGTACATCACCTCTTCATCGGCCAGCACAGGTTCGTCGTTGGGCTCGATGCCGATGAGGCAGAGAATCGTGTACCAGTTGTTGGGAACGTCCTTGGCGGTGACCACCGCGGTCACACCTGGAAGGCGTTCGGCTCTCGACGTGTCGACTCGACGGATCCGGCCGCGGGACACTGGGCTTCGGACCATCTTCAGCCAGAGCATGCCGGGATAGAAAACGTCGTCCACGTACTCTGTCTGGCCGGTGACATGACCGATGCCGTCGCTGCGCTTGACCGACTGCCCGACGATTCCCAGCTGCTTCATCGCTTCACACCTTTGGACATTCGCCGCGCGGCGTCCTCAATCGCCTCGATGATGGGCACGTAGCCCGTGCACCGGCACAGGTTGCCGGCAAGAGCCATCTGGATCTCGGCGCGGGTCGGGTTGGGGTTGCGGTCGAGCAACCACTTCGCGGCCATGATCATGCCCGCGGTGCAGTAGCCGCATTGGGCGGCGAAGTGGTCGTGGAAGGCCTCCTGCAGCGGATGCAGGCGGCCGGGTCCGCCAATGCCTTCCAGCGTGGTCACGCTTCGGCCGTCGACAAGGGTCACTGGAACCAGGCACGAGAGGACCAGTTCGTTGTCCAGTAGAACAGTGCAGCTGCCGCAGCCGCCCTGGCCGCAGCCCGCTTTGGTTGCGTGCAGGTGCAGATCCTCGCGCAGCGCGGTCCGCAAAGTGGTCAGCGGGGCAACGGTCACCGCATGCGGCCGCCCGTTCAGCTGAAAGGTCACGATGTGCGTCGCCAGCTGTGTCGCCATCAGGTAGACCGTCCGAGTTCGTCGAGCGCCCTGTGGACGAACACGCCGACCATCTCCCGGCGGTACCAGGCGCTCGCCAGTGAGTCGGTCGCGGGATTGCATTCCGCCTGCGCTGACTCAGCCGCCGCCTTGATGGTGGCGTCTTCGAGGCGCCTGCCAATGAGCACGGCCTCGGCTTTCTTGGCGCGCACAGCCTGGGGCGCGGCCGCACCCAGCGCGATCCGCACATCGGTGCACTTGCCGTTGGTGTCCAACACCGCCTGCACAGCGACCGCTACGACGGAAGGCGTGTTCGCCTGCCGGCGCCCGAGCTTGAGATAGGCTCCGCGACCTTGGGCTTTGGGCACATGAATGCTCACCACGAGCTCGTCGTTCTTCAGGCTGCGCCGGCTCAAGAACTGCTCGAGCGGAACGGTATAGCGTCGTCCCGCACCTGCGATCTCCAATTCGGCGTCCATCGCCAGCAGCGGCACGCACATATCCCCGTAGGGAGCCTTCGCGAACAGATTCCCGCCGGCGGTTGCGAGCGTGCGCAGGGCCGGGCCACCAAGCATGCCGGCCGCGCGCTCGAGCGTGGTGGCGCCCTTTAATGCGGCAAGCCGCGCGATGGGCGTTGCTGCACCAATCTCGAGCCAACCGTCACGCCGGCGCACGTCGCTCATGCCTGCACGTGCCAGGCTCATGGCGAGCTTCGGGAACAGCAGGCCGTCGTGAACGAGTCCCATCACGATGGTGCCCCCGCCCAGCACGACGAGGTTCTTGCCATGCTCGCGCTTGAGGTCGATCGCTTGCTCAACGGTGCGCGGCACGAAGAACGCGGTGGTGCTCACGCCTTTACCCCTGTTCGTTCAAGAGCGCGATGAAACGCGCCGGCGAGCCTTCGGCGCCCGTCATCTTAATGCAGGCTGCCAGAAACGAAAAGCGCTGCGCGACCGGCAGGCGGGAGAGATTGGTCATCTGCTGCATGAGGATCGCGCCCGCCTCGAGGATGACCTTGTGCACGACGAAGTCTTCCGATGTGAAGTTAGGCAAGCGCGCGCAATATTCGCTGAAGCAGTCGAAGCCGATTGCGCGGGCTCCGCGATCGACCAGCCACCGAGCGGCCTCCGGCTCGCAGTAGGGTGAGTGCAGGTAGTAGTCGGGGAAGTTGCCCCACATCCGCTCGGTCCAGTCCGTACGCACGAGCACGATGTCGCCGTGCCGCACGTCCTTCCCGGTCGCCTCTACGAGCTCGACCGTGATGGGTTGGTCGGCACCCAGCTCGTGGAGGTCAAGGACCATGGCATCGCCGCAGATGCGGTCGAGAGCGACGTCCGCAGCGGTCTCTCCGCCATCCACCACATGGGCGCTGAAGTCGACGTGCGATCCGGTGTGCAGG
>VBHX01000146.1 GCA_005879945.1 Chloroflexota bacterium
TCGACACCGCGACCTGGTTCCGCTCACGTAACGAGCGACCTTTGAGAGATCCTTCAGGCGAGCTGACCAAGATATGCTCGCCGTCGAAGTCAACCCACATCGGAAAGGTGACGATCCGGCCTTCCCGGTTCAAGTATGAGACGTGAGCGAGTGCCGGCTCGTCGAACAGGTCACCATGGTCGTCCGGGATGGTGGTCGTTGGCGCCAATCTAATTACTATGATGCCGATCTTTCGGACCAGCCCGTCTGAATGACCGGCTCACGGCCTGACGACTGCTCAGGCTCGGACTCTCTTAACAGCCGATCAACTGACCCGGAGCCGTCGGTAGGCCACCGACTTCGAGTTGAAAGTGCAGATGTGCGCCGATTGAGAGACCTGTACTGCCGACATAGCCGACCTTCTCGCCCTGCCGAATTTCCTGCCCAACAGCCACCGCCACCTGCGACATGTGGGCGTAAATCTCGACCAGGCCAAAACTGTCGATGACCGCAACCCGAATCCCAAAGTAGTCTGCAGGACCTGTTGCAGTCACTCTTCCACCCGCAGATGCGACGATCGACGTGCCGTAGCCGGCGAGTAAATCGACGCCGGTGTGGAAATGCAGATAACCGCCGAACGACGGCTCTATCGCGAACGACGTCGGTCCGAATGACTGGATGATCTTGGCGCCGGCAATCGGACACAGGAACTGGCCCGGGTCGACCGGGTCGGCCTGCACCCCCGTGCTCAGGTTCGGACCCAGGGCGGGATCGACGGGAATAACAAGCAGTGAGCCGGGCAGCAGCTCTGCGCTCCGAATCCGATTGAAGCCGAGCACGGTGCCGACGTCAACGCCGTAGGCGGCGGCGAGGCTCGCGGCTGTGTCCCCTCTCCTGACGACGACCACGACGCCCGGCACCGGCGGCAGCTTGATGGGTCGTCCCACCGTGAGCGGAATGCGCAGGCCTGGATTCGACCAGACGATGTACCTCCAGGAGAGGTTGAACTGGCGGCCGATACTTTCCAATGTGTCTCCCTGCACGGCGATGTGCACGATTGGAGCGTGGTCCGCGAGCGGTGATGTCGGAAAGGAAAGCGGTTTGATGATGACGCTGTCACGGCCTAGCGCAACGTCGCCGACCTCACGTCCCTCGTCAGCGGCGGCTGTGGTGACTACAGCTGCATGGAAGCTCGGAAAGACGTTTCGGTCGATGGCGGCGTAGCCGGACATTGCTCCCGCTATCGCGAGCACCACGAGATGGGTCACATAGCGATGGATGCGCAACGCCTACCCCCAGTTTTCCTTCTCGCCTGCCCAAGACGCGAGAGACCCGCGTCACGCTAACAAACCTGCGCCGAGACTGCAAACGTTTCGGTGCTTCTCGGCACGCTGTGGGTCGAGGTGAGAAACGCTTCACCAATGCCAGCAGTTCGAATAAGGAAGGCCGCAATAGCCCAACGCATGTCCTTGGCTCGCTCCTTACGAACCGCCAGAACCCAGACAAAGAACATCCGCGCGTCCTCCACTTAACGTGATTTGTGGACTGGCCGACGGACACGCCTGAGTTGGGGCATTTACCACGCGTTTATAAAGTGACGTTGGCCGGGCCCTTTATGCCGGACGGGAAGGCGTAACGCGGAAATGCCATCGACGTCCGAGGCTCTCTTTCAGCTCAGCCGGGGCGGTGGATACTGCCTTGCCACAAATGAAACAGTCAGAACCGGGTGCTGGGACGGACGCTCGGACTACTTGGCTTTTGGGGCTGGATCTGGAAGTAGGCGCCACGCCAAATCGCTTGCCAGCTGCTAATCCAACTTCCTATTCAGCGCACGACGTTTAGACAAACTGCGGCGATATTCGTGGCGGCGCAGTGTTCTTCTGCGGTCCTCAGCATTGACTGCGTCGGTACGCGCCACAGCAACGCGACGCTCGGTGCTGGACCTCCTGTCAGCGCGGCGACGATCCGATCCTGACCGCCTCTCGATTGCCCTTCGTTCTATGGTGCCGACACTACGTTTCGCCTGCATTATCTGCCTAGATGTTGCTGACGCCAACTGGCAAACTCGGCCACTGAATTGGCGCGGAGACTGAGCGGGTCAGTCTCCTCGCTACATTGGAAACGTCTTGGCGCCCCATTCTCACCATGGTCAGCCCCCACTAAACCCAGGGCAGCTCAGGGCGACCGACCAGGCGCCAAGTCCAAATGCGCCACGACAGCATTCCAACCCCGGGCCCCTGGATGAGGTTTCGTTCGAGATCGCGCTTTTAGCTCTGCCGGATTCGTCTACGGCAATCGTGTATTCGAAAGCTGGTTTGCCGAAGGTCGCCGACCGATTGTCCCCGACAAGCGCTTTTTGATGCGCGTCAACTTGATTTCGGCCAAACGGGCCTGAAGTGGTGTGCGCTGTTTCGCATCGGGCTTGGATGTTGCCCTCGCCGAGCAGGAACTTCGGCAGGAGATGCGTCGGGCTGTCGAGCAGACCAAGCCCAAGATCGACGTACTCCTGTGAGGTCTCGATTCGCTGATGACCGGCATGCTGGCGGATGTCGTACGCGGTGGCTTTGCCGTGCGCCTCCAGACAGGTCAACGCGGCTCTTCAGGCGTTTCTTAGATGGCGGGTTTTTGATGGCAGCGGTTGAGGCCGCCTGCCTCCCTCTTGGCTAAGCCACGAAGCTCGCGTCGCTGGCAAGTAAGCCGCGTCAAGAGTTGATGGAACAGGAGTAGAGCTCAGATACGGCAAGTGTTCGTAACTGTCTGGTGTCGATGGTGGGAGCCGTTGTCCTGCCATTAGAGATGCGCGGCGGGCAGACCGCAAATAACGAGGCGTACCAGGCCGGACTTATCCTGGCCGGGATCGGCCGACTAATCGAGATCGTGTCCTGGATCATGGCGCTCGCCGCGTCGGGTTCTGGGCAGCTGCGGCTGGTATATGGCGGTCTTGATCCTGGCCTGATCGTCTCATGATCGTCATGATCCTGTACTCAGTCGTCGGCCCAACTGAGCGCCGAGCTTATAGGGGTCTCGTGTTCTTTGAAGATCTGCACGACGAACCAAGAGATTCCGGTTCGAGGTTCGTGTGGCCACACTAAGGCTTAGTCTCAGATGCTGGTCTGATTCTTTTGGCCAGTCCGAATCAGTTCTTTATGGCTTGGGGCGACCCCTGGGCCGAGGCGTTCCGTGGCTTATGGATCGGATCCAGACACCAGTGTCAACTTACTCCGCCCATATAAGTGCAGATCGGGTTTGGGGTCGTGATGACGCGTAAGCGGATACTGGTCGTCGACGATGACCCGAGCACGCGGTTTCTGCTCAGGCTGATCTTCGAAACCGGCGGCTATGAGGTCATCGAGGCTCAGAATGGGATTGCCGCATTAATCTGGATCAAGGAGACATTGCCGGATATTGTCGTGACAGACATGATGATGCCGGTCATGGACGGAGGTGCACTGATCGATCACCTGCGCTCCCACGCCCAGACCGCGGCACTTCCGATCTTGGCGATCACCGCCAACCCCAAGGGAAAGGAGGCCGCCGCGAAGGCAGACCTTGTCTTGGCCAAGCCGTTTGACAGAAATCAGCTGCTGGCGATTGTCGAGTCGCTTCTTGCGCAAAACGAGAGTCGCAGTGATCTATAGAGTCACGAGCCGACAGGCCACCCCATCGAAAGCCTTAGGACTCAGGCCTGATCAGATTTCCTCCCCGAACACATCATCTGTGGAGATCGGTCCGTGAACTTGTTGAGCACCGGTGTCCCGCACCTAGACGAGGTTCTCGGGGGAGGCCTGCCGACCGGCTCGCTGATCGTGTTCGCTGGGGCACCCGGGGTGGGCAAGTCGATCTTGGCTCAGCAGATCTGCTTTTGGAATGCCACCGCGGAACGCAAAGCGATCTACTACTCGTCAATCTCGGAGCGGCCCGAGAAGTTCATCAGCCACCTGGAAACGTTTGACTTCTTCGACCGAGGTGCATTGGCAGATAAGGTCGAGTACATCAATCTCGGTGAAATGCTCCAGGACGACCAGGCAGGCGGCTTGGCCGCAACGATGGATGAAATCGTTCGCAAGTGTGTCGAGGAGCAGCCATCGGTTGTCGTTGTAGACAGTGCCAAGGCGATTCGCGACTTCGTTGGAGACGATCGTTCGCTGCGGTCTTCGATCTACCAGCTTGCAGCCCGGACTGCACATGCCGGCACAACTCTGATCTTCGTGGGCGAATACAGTTCGGACGAGATCGAGTCTGCTCCCGAGTTCTCCCTCGCCGACGGTATCGTGGAGTTGGCGTTCGAGTCCAATGAACCCTTAGATCGGCGGTGGCTCCGTATTCGAAAGATGCGTGGACTCAAACACCTCGATGGCAAGCACGCGGTAAGAATCAACCAAACCGGTATCACATTATTTATCCGCGCCGAAACACTCGAACCTCCCGACGGCGCGCTTGGGCAGCCTGAAGGCAAGATCTCAACCGGAGTCTTGGGTCTGGACGAGATGACGCACGGAGGATTGCCGAAAGGAGGCTCGACGATCGTTCTGGGGCCCTCGGGCTGCGGCAAGACGGCCCTAGCGCTGCAATTCGTGGTCAAGGGCCTGGAGACAGGGGAGCATTGCTTGTACGTTACCTTCCAAGAAAACCCCTACCAGTTGATCCGCAAGGCGGCCTCTTTTGGGTGGGACCTCGAGCCATATCTCGCCTCGGGGCACCTCAACACTTACCACGTTGGCGAGGGGGCGCTAGACCTTGACGTCGTGGCATCTTTCATTCGTGCACATGTTGCAGGTCGGTCCGTGCATCGCATGGTGATCGACAGCCTCAGCGAGATGGTGGTGGTGGCCCGTGAGTCAGCACGGTTTCCCGCCTATGAGCGGGGGCTACTCGGGTGGTTGCGAGCCGCCGGGGTGTCCCTGCTCACGACCAGCGAGACGAGCAGCCTCGGGCCGACCGCCGAGGCGATCGGCGGGCTCTCTTTCCTGTACCACAACGTTGTGCTGCTGCGATACATCGCGCAGGAATCTGAGGTGGGCCGTGCGGTAGCCATACTAAAGATGCGAGACAGCGATCATGACAAAGGGCTGTGGAGTTTTTCAATCACCGACCACGGCGTCGAGGTCAATTCCAAGCTGGCGCGGGTGACGGGTCTGCTTGGCTGGACTGCACTTATTGCGGAACCCCCGAATCCTGTCGATAAGAACGCGGAATCGGCGTCGGGATGACTCGCCTCGGGGCTAAGCGCTTCTGTTCGCGATAAAGTTCCCCTTATCGCCAGCAAACTGAAGTTTGGCGGCGCTGCGGTTTTCACCGCATGCACACGTGCTTAGGTCGGCTCGTGGGTCCGCTTTGAGTTGGCAGATGGGCCGAGTGACCCGTGCCAGCCTGCCGACGTAACAAGATGACCTGGCGCCGGACGCGGATCTCGTGCGCGGTCCTACTGCGCCGTCCTTTCGGCCGGCGCCTGCTGGATATGCGACAGGTAGGCGAAAAGGCCCTGCTGCTTCAGAAGCTGGGCAGGCGGTCCAAACTGCACGAGGCGACCGTCTTCCATGACCGCCACCACGTCTGCGCCGCGGATTGTACTGAGGCGATGAGCGATGACGACCGCGGTCCGGCCCTCGATCAGGCTTCCGATACCACGGATCACAAGCTGCTCGGTTGCCGCGTCCATGCTGCTCGTGGGTTCGTCCATGATCACGACCGGCGCCCGTCGCAACATTGCGCGGGCGAGTGCGATGCACTGTTTCTGCCCACCAGAAAGCGTGGATCCTCTTTCGCTGACGATGGTCTCGAAGCCACCCTTGAGCTCGTCCACGAAGGTCAGCACGCCGGCCGCTTCGGCGGCCGCCATTATGTCGTCCTTTGCTGCGTCGGGGCGCCCGTAGGCGATGTTGTTCCAAACCGTGTTTCTGAAGAGCAGGCTCTCCTGCAGCACCAGCGTCACGCTAGAGCGAAGATCAGCCATACGCACGTCCCGAACATCGCGTCCGCCCAGCCTGACCGCACCCTCCCACACGTCATAAAGACGCGGCACGAGCGCCAGCGCTGAGCTCCTGCCGGCTCCCGTGCGGCCGACGAGAGCGACCACCGAGCCGGGTTCCACCAGCCAGCTGAAGTCTTTGAGGACTGGCCGGCCCGGCGTGTAGCCGAACGTGACGGAATCGAACTCGACGCTGAGCGGGCCAGGCGGTATCGGCCTGGGGCGAACTGGATCGCGCACGTCAGGCGCAAACCCGAAGACCTCCGCCAACCGCTCGGCTGAAACCGCCGCGCGCTGCACCTGGATCGGTAACTTGGCCAGTTGCCGCATCGAGCTGAAGGTGCCCCGCGTATAAGCCAGCGCGAGGGTCAACAGGCCGATGCTCAGGCTGCCTCTGATCACGAGCAGAGCCGCCACCAGCAGCGTCAACGCCGTCACCGCCGAAGTGACCAACGTCACGGCCGGCTGGACTCGAGCCTGTGCCTCGGACGCCTGGATCCCATAGCTCAGACCCTCTTCTGTCGCATCGACGAGGCGTTCCGCTTCGTGCTCCTCTCGACCAAGCACTTGCACCAGCGGGGCTGCGGAGAGCGTCTCTGCAAGCATCGCGCTCACGCGCCCATCTTGTTTTCGCGCCGCCCGGACCGCCGTTCGGATCTTGATCCGGTAGTGCCGAGAGAGCAGGTAGACGGGGATCGATCCCGCGATGACGATTGCCCCTAAACGCCGATCGAGGAGGAGCAGCGCGCCGAGCATGAACACGGCGGTGCCGGCGTTTGTTACGAAGCTGCCGGCGACGGTGCTGATGAGCACCTGAAGGTTGGCCACGTCTCCACTGAGGCGCAGCTGAAGGTCGCCACCTCGTGTCTCGGTGCTGTGATGAAAAGACAAAGACAACCGCTGAATGTGGTTGTAGAGTGCGCGCCTGAGGTCGGTGACCACCGTCTGCCCAACTCGGGCGCTGTTGCTGCTGTCCAGGTAAGTGAAGAGCGCGTCGAGCAGGGCGATCACCAGCAGGGCCACTGTCAAGAGAATCAGTTGCTCGTATTGCGATGGGCTCAACGTCGCGGTCCTGGCGTGACTTCCCGCGTGGCGAAAGGCGCTCACCAAGAGGTCGATCGCGCGCTGAATCGGCACGGGCATCAAAAGGGCTGTCGCAATCTCTCCGATCATGGCCGCCAGCGCCAGGGCGCGGCGAGACCTATGTGCACCCAGGTACGGGCGAAGTAGCCTCACCGCGGTCTTCACGTCCGCATTTCCTGGTGCATTGCGGTCGCCAGCACGCTCTCGACCTGGGCGGCGACTTTGTCCCAATCCAAGGAAGCAACTCGTGTGATTGCGGACCAGGCGAGGCGAGCGCGCAACCTCGAGTCTTCGCCTAACCTGCGCAGGGCGCCGGTCAGCGCGTCCTGGCTGCCTGGTTCGTACAGGATGCCGGCGTCGCCGACGAGAAGCGGCAGGTCACCCTGCCGGCTCGCCACCACCGGCAGGCCCGCGGCCAGGTATTCAACCACCTTGAGCGGGGAGAAATAGAAGCCGGTCATGGACTCGAATGGCGCCGCGCCGATGTCCATGCTGTCCAGATAAGCGGGGACCTGGGCATGAGAAACCGCCCCGGCGAACACCGTGCGGTCACCTATGCCAAGGGCCGATGCATGTGCCTCGAGAGCAAGGCGCTCAGGCCCGTCGCCCACGATCAGCAGCCGGTATGAGCCTGGTAGGGCGGCGAATGCCTCCAGCAGCCGGCTCACTCCATGCCACGGCTTGAGGCTGCCCACGAAGCCGATCATCAGTGCGTCATCAATTCCGAGCTGACGGCGAATTGTGGCGCGGCCGCCGCGCCGGAACAAGTCGAGCTGCACGCCGTTTGGGATGACGCGGATCGAACCTTGCCGAGCGCCGGCAGCGAGTGCGTGGTCGCGCAATGAGGTGGAGACCACGATCAGACGATCAGCCTCCGCCATCAACTGTTGTTCGCGCGCACGCCACATGTCGACGTCTTGCAGGCCGCGGAAGCGGGCGGCCTCGTCCGCCAGGGGAGCGTTCACCTCGAGCGTGAACGAGAGGGTGAGCGTCCGCGCCGCTTGCAGGGCCGCACCGCTCGGTAGCGAGTACCGTTCGAGGACGGCCTCGATGTCGGCTTCGGCAAATTGCTCGGTGAGCCATCGAGTCTGTGCTGCCGAAGGCAGCTCGAGGACGCGCACTCCTGTTGGCGGAGGGTTGCTGCCTTCCGTGCGCGCGCAAATCAGGACAACCTGATTGCCGCGACGAGCCATGGCGGAAGCAAGGCTGCGCAGGTGCACCGATGCCCCTTTGACACCACCCAGCGGAATCCCGGGATCCGCGCAGACGTAAGCGATCCTCACCCGACCACCGCCATCCTGGTTTCGGTCGCATCGATGGAGCTTCCACCGAGTAACTCCGCCACCCGACGCGAATTGACGGTCAGATCGAAGTCACGCTCGACCGTACGGCGGCCGGCTTTCGCGAGGCGGCCCGCCATGTGGCGATCAATCAGAACGCGCGTCGTCGCGTCCGCCAGTGCCGCCGGGTCGCCGGGCTCAACCAGCAGCCCGTTGTTTCCATCCTCGATCAGCTCTGGGATGCCCGAAATCCTGGTCGAGACCACAGGGACTTCTGACGCCATGGCTTCGACGAGAACGTTCGGGATTCCGTCGCGATCTCCATCGGGGACTACGATGGGTGCGAGGATGAAAACCGCAGCCCGCGCGTACGCGTCGGCGATCTCCACCTGAGGGCGAGCGCCATGCAAGGAAATGCTGCCCTGAAGACCGAGGTCGGAGACAGTCTGCTCAAGCTGTTCCCGCATCGGTCCGCCGCCGTAGATCTCACAACGGAAGGAGACTCCCGCCGCCGCCATCAGTCGCATTGCTTCGAGCATCAGCGGATAGCCCTTCTTGGGCACGAGCCGTCCTACTGAAACGATCAGGTCCGGCTCCGGCCGTCTTCGTGATGGGTGGAAGCGGTGGAGGTCGGTCCCGTGGTGCACAACATGAATCGGTGTCGGAACATCGAGCAGCATGTCGTGCAAGAACCGCGAATTGAACCGTGTGCAGGTGAGCACGAAGGTGGCCGCCTTGGCCCGGATAACCAGGTTGCGCGGCAGTGTGGTGTAAAGGTCTTTGGCGTGGGCGGTGAAGCTGAAAGGAGGGCCACCTGCCAACCTGGCCATATAGGCGACTGCCGCCGGGCTGTGGGCGAAGTGAGCGTGTAGATGTTCGACATCCAAGCGCCGCAATTCGCGCGCCAACCAAAGACCCTCGATCGCATGACGGAGCGATGGCACCGATCGATGCACTGACAGCAACGCCCACAACACCCGAAGAAACCCTCGAGGGTTTGTGGCCGCTTGCGCTGCGGCGCCGCGCAAGAGGCGCCAGGCCGAAAACCACGGGCGGCCGGCGATGATCGCGTAGCGGACCTCCGGCATCAGGTCACGTGCCTCGCGATGAACCAGCTTCTCGCCGGGGTCCATGAGAGCGAACAGCGTGGCCCGCAGGCCCAGCTCGCGGACCTCCAGGAATTCATTGAGCACAAACGTCTCCGACAGTCGCGGGAAACGTTTGACCAGGTACGCGACCCGAGCGCTCATCTGCGAACGACTTCCGCTCGACCGGCCTCGAGCAGCAGTCGAGCCACCCGGTCGCCACCGCCAAGGTCGATGCGCTGCCAGGTTTCGGGCGTTGGCGGTGGTCCTTTGAGAGCCCCGACGATCGCCAAGCCCAGCTCGGATACGTCCAGAACCACGCGTGCGAGCCCCAGTCGCTCGAGTATCCGGGCTCGGATCACTTGTTCCCTTCGGGGCGCAGTGCGCGGCCACACGACGAGAGGTCGCCTGGCCGAAACGGACTCCACGACACTGTTGTAGCCGCCCATCGCAACGACGACGTCGGCGGCAGCGATGAGACTCAGCATGTTGGTGGAGGACGGAACCAGTTCGACTCGATCCAGCCCCGTCATCAATGATTGGATCTGATGACGATCCGCGTTGGGCATCATCGGACCGGTGACCAACAGCGCCTCCGCCCTGGCCTCCTTTGATATCAAAGGCCACGCTCTCAAGAAGGCAGTGAAGAGCTCCGCCGCATCGCCACCGCCGCCACCCATCACGAGCACCCGGCGCACTCCTGGAGCTCGGTCGTGCGTCCAGACGATACGGGCGTCAGGTACCGCTTCGAGGTCGTAGTGCTTGGCCACATAACCGGTGAAGACTGTGCAACGCCGCACCTGCGGCTCAAAGGCATAGAGCTCGGCGACGTCGAAGAGTTCCTTGCAGCCATAGACAAGGACCTGGTCATAAAAGGACGTCAGCGCCGAATAGATGCCTTGCTCAGCCCACGTCCGGCGCACGGTGACCGGGTCATCAAGAACGTCTCTCAGGCCGAGAACGACCTGCGTGTGAGAGAGCTCATGACGGGCCAACTCCAACGCCCACTTCAACTCGCCCTTCATTCCGAGCGGGGCGTGGTCGACGAGAAAGACGTCAGGTCGAACTCTCATCAACGTCGAGCCGATGATGTGCGCCCGCTCGGCCCTCAGATCTGACAGAGATCTGGAGCTGACCGGCCGATACTCGTCGATTCCAACCTTGACGACCCTCGGCATAGGTACAACCTCCACGGCCTCCGGCAGGGGCCAGCTCCGTGCAACCGACGAGCCGGTTAGCATGACGATCCGGGCACCAGGGTCCTGGCGCCGAAGAGCATGGGCGATGGCTAAGTTGCGGCGGAAGTGACCAAGGCCATATGTGTCGTGTGAGTAGAGCAGCGCGGAATGTTCTCTGCGTGCCCCGTGTCGTATGCGCGGATCGACCCTTTGTCGATCTTCCACCACCATCCCGCTCCATTGCCCCATGACATGACCTCCCGCCGCAGTACGACTACGTACGCGATGAGTGAGTGGGAATAACTCAGCCCAGGTGACTCAGGCTCAGTCACCCAAGGGCTTGCCCACCTTGACTTCCGCCCTTAACAAACGTCTAAGCCCGGCCTAGTCGGAAATGAGCCTCGAATGTACCGAGTTCGTCTCGTTGATTTCAGCCCGAGCCATCGAATGAGCTCCAGGCGCACATTGGCGAGAACGTTGCTTCAGACAGATGCTTGCGCACTGGAGCCGCCAGTTGAGTGTGGGAATCCTGTGTTTGGGATTCCGAACTACAGAGATAACACGTCGATACCGATAACGTGCAGATGTTGATGACTGAAATCCAAAGCGGA
>VBHX01000147.1 GCA_005879945.1 Chloroflexota bacterium
CCGCGACCGCAGCTTTCCGCTCGCGGCCATCCGCTCGCTCATGGTCCAGGCGCTTCATCCGCTGGCCATGGCCGGCGTTGCCCAGCACAGCAACTGGAAGCACGATCCGTTCGGTCGACTCGCCGCCACCGCCGGCTATGTCTTGACGGTCACCTACGGCGACACCGCCGCGGCCGAAAGCGCGGCCGCCCGCGTGCGCGCCGTGCACACGCACGTCCGCGGAACGGATGAGGTGACGGGACTCGCTTACCGCGCCGAGGACCCGGAGCTGCTGCTATGGGTACACGCTGGCATGGTGGATTCGATCGTCCACGTCGTCCAGCGGTACGGCCGCTCGCTCGACGCCGCGGATGCGGATCGCTACGTAGCCGAGATGGTGCGTTTCGCAGAGATCATCGGAGTGCCCGCGAGCCGGATCCCGGCCAGTGTCGATGCCCTGCGTCAGTACCTGGAGTCGGTTGAGCTTCGCCAGGCAACGCCCGCGGCGCTGGAGGGGATTGGGATAGTTCTCGATCCACCTGGCCTGGACGCCGACACGCGTGAGCTGTGGCACGACCTTGGGCGCGTGGCTGTCGGCACGCTTCCCACCTGGGCGCGCTCGATGTACGGCTTCGAGGAAACGCCCCCAGAGCTGATGGAACGGGAGCCGGTCCGACAGCTCATCGGTGCGCTCGATTTCGCCTTCGAGTCTTTCCCAGGTGTGCTCGAGGCGCGAGAGCGGATCGAGCTTCGGATGCGTCAGTGAAAGCCGACCGGCGCGGCAGCAAGCTGCGGCTGTCGCGACTTGGCCGCACTGGGGCGCTGGCACGGCTCGCACTGCGTATCGGAGGCCGCTACCTCGCGCGCTCCCCGAGGCTGATATTTGCATCGGCCGACAGTCGGGGCGAGCTGCGCCACGAGATTGCCCTGCGCACCGCCGACGATGTCACGGAGGAGCTCGGCTCCATGAAGGGTGCTCTGATGAAGCTCGGCCAGATGGCGAGCTACATCAATGAGGACATGCCGCAAACGTTTCGCACCGCGATGGCCCGCCTGCAGCACAATGCCCCGCCGATGAGTCCGGAGCTCGCGAGCTCCGTGATCGTCGACGAGCTCGGCGATGCGCCGGACCAGATCTTCGTCCGCTGGGATCCGGTGCCGATCGCGGCTGCCTCCATCGGACAGGTCCACCGCGCCATCACGCATCAGGGCAAGGCGGTGGCCGTCAAGGTTCAGTACCCCGGCATCGCCCGCACGATCACCTCCGACGTGCGGAACGTCGCGTTGCTCCGGCGAGTCGCCGGCGCGGCCTTCCCGGGCCTGGACGCGCGATCGCTCATCGATGAGCTGGGCGAGCGCCTGAGCGAGGAGGTCGACTATCTGCTCGAGGCTGAAAATCAGGAGCTCTTCGCGCGGTACTACGAAGGCCACCCGGTCATCCATGTTCCGCACGTGGTCGGCGAGCTGAGCACGGCTCGCGTTCTGACCAGCGAGCTGGTGGTCGGCACCCGATTCGACGACGTGCTGCGCTGGAACCAGAACGAGCGAAACATGGCGGCCGAGACGATAAATCGCTTCGTTATTCGCAGCCTGTACCGCCTTCACGCGTTCAATGGAGACCCGCATCCAGGGAACTACGTGTTTCACGGACGGGGCCGAGTCAGCTTTCTCGACTTTGGACTGACGAAGCATTTCACCGACCAAGACCTCGCACCTTTGATGGACGCGGTTCGTTTTCTCGCCATCGAGAATGACGGCGAAGGCTTCCGCGCATCCTTGGAGCGCGCCGGCTTCCTCCGCCCCGGAGCGCCCGTGCCCACCGAGGCCATCGTCGATCGCTTCGGACTCTTCTACGCGACGGTGCTACGTGACGCTCCCATGACGATCACCCCCGCGTACGCCTCAGCGATCGTGCGCAGGTTCTTCGATACGCGTGGACCGCTGGCTCCCTACAGCGATGTCCCACGCCAATATGCGGTTCTGCAGCGCATCAACCTCGGCCTCTATGCGGTGCTCGGCAGCCTGAACGCCACCGCCAACTGGCGGCGCATCGCCGAGGAGCTGTGGCCATTTGTGAACGGGCCGGCCTCGACGCCTATCGGTGAGGCCGAGGCGCGTTGGGAGCGCGAGCGTCTGGAAAAAGAGGTATCGCTCGACCGCAGCGCATAGATGAACATCCGTATCTCCAGCGAGCCGTTTGATTCAGCCGACGCCCGCAGGCTCATTACCGCGCTAGACGCGCACCTGGCCAGCCGGTATTCGCCTGACCAGAGATTTGGCCCGAACCTCAAGCCCGAGCATCTCGAGGCCGGCATCGGCACGTTCGTGGTGGCATGGACCGATGGTCGCGCGGTTGGCTGCGGTGCGCTGCGCAAGCTGGACACCACGACAGCCGAGGTGAAGCGGATGTACGTCGAGCCCGAGCGTCGCGGGCGTGGAGTCGCCAAGGAGATCCTCGACCACCTCGAAAAATCTGCACGTGACCTGGGCGTCAAGCGGTTGGTCCTCGAAACGGGCATCTATCAGGCGGAGGCGATTGCGCTCTATCGGCGCGCCGGCTTCAGCCCGATTCGCTGTTGGGGCGAGTACGCCGAATCGATTACCAGCGTCTGCTTCGAGAAGGCGATCGAATCAACCTGACTCGCGCAAGATCGCAATCACAGCAACCTGTCCGCCCAGGCCCCTGACTCGTCGCTCTTCGACGACCTTTAGTCCAGCGCCCTCGAGCAGCCCCCGGAGGTGCGCACGATCGGGGAATTGATGCAGCCGCAGCAGCCGGCGGATGGGTTTCATGAGACCTGACGCAACGAAGTCGGCTAGGAGCCAGCGACCGCCCGGAGTCAACACCCTTGCCACCTCGGCCGCACCGCGCGCCTGATCGTGCCAGTGATGAAACGTCATCGTGCTGAGCACCAAGTCGAACGAGGCGTCAGGAAACGGTAGCGCTTCGGCCGTCCCTTGCTGGAATCGGATGGCGCCGTTCGGAGTCATGGCTTGCGCGTGCTTCACCATCTCGACCGCCACATCGACGCCCTCGAGCCGCGCACCTGGGAACCGAGTTGCCGCGGCTCTGAGCAATTTTCCGGTGCCACAGCCGACATCGAGGATTGCGTTGGGCCGTCCGACCTGCTCCGCCGCCATTTGCAGAACCGTGCGCTGAATCGGCCCGAAGATGATGCGTTGCATCCAGTGGCGGTCGTAGGTGCTCGCCCAGCTGTTGAACCGATCGACATCGTGGCCGTGCGCCATCGACACAGATCGTAAGCATCCTGGTCGGCCAGAGATAATGGGTCTCGATGCCACAGACAACCGACTTCAGCCTCGGGGCGGATGTCATCGCCAGCGACGGAAACAAGGCGGGAACGCTGGTCAGCGTGCTCGTCGAGGCTGACGGGTTCGACCCCAAGGCGCTCGTCGTCAAAGACGAGTCATCGCTCACAGGTCGTCTGCTAGCTGCGGAGAAGTTCTTTGTCACTGACGAAGTTGTGGTCCCGATCGCTGCTGTCGATTCGGCGACGCATCACCTCATCCGGCTTTCGATGCCCATCGATGAGGTTCGCCGGCAGCCGCCCTACCTGAGCTATCGGTTCAAGCCGCTGACCGCCGGTGAGGCTGCGCTCGAAGAGGTGGACTTCTTAGGTGGCGGCCTCGGGTTGCCCGCAAACACCGAAGAGGTCGCCAACAAGCCGGCGGATCAGATTGAGATCGACCGTGACGAGAACGTGATGCTCGGCAAGTCC
Source organism: Chloroflexota bacterium (assembly GCA_005879945.1). Taxonomy (GTDB): domain Bacteria; phylum Chloroflexota; class Dormibacteria; order Dormibacterales; family Dormibacteraceae; genus UBA10449. The sequence goes on from VBHX01000147.1 coordinate 3,720, forward strand.
GGTCACCGGCTGGGCCGCATCCACGACCTCCTCTACGACAACGGCGAGTTGGTCGGTGTCGTGATCCAACCCGAGGGCTTCTTCAAGCGAGATGTCGTGCTGCCGATACGGTTCATCTCACGAGCAGACGACATGGCCCTGTTCGCCGAGCTCAACGAATCCGACGTCGAGCGGCTCAAGCCATTTGTCGACGCCGAATCGTGACGCGCCTTATTCGTCCGCGGTCCACTCCATCGCGAAGGCGGGCTGCTTAGGCGGTCTCATCACGCGCCACAGCATCTGAGCGGCGACTGTCGCTACGGTTGCATACATCACCAGAGTTCGCATGCTCGACATGTTCTCGCGTACGAGAAGTCGCGTCATCGTGTAGAGGAACCGAGACATCGAGCCCCCATTTGGTGTCTCCGCATGTTCAGACGGAGCGGGCCGACGCATCACCCTGTTGCCATGAACATGAGGACTCTCGTTGTGCTTGTCGATGGCGAGCCGGGCGATTCAACGCTGGTTCGTGCGGCGCGCGAATACGCCGATGCGAATGGCTGCTCCATAACGCTCTTGCGCGTGCTACCCGAAGTGACACGCGCCTCTCGTACTGACCGCGGGGCGCTGATTTTGCCGTGGCAGGCCATGCAATTGATGAAAGCCGGCGCTAAGTTCGACCTCCAGCTGATGAAAGAGCGATTACTGGACGATCGCGCCCTTCCAACCAAAACGGTGGTGCGGTTCGGCGACGTGATCGACGAGGTCGCGGCGACGTGTTATGCGGCGCACCCCCAAGCGATTCTGGTCAGATCCAGGGCACGTTCACTCGTTCCGGCGTGGAATCGTGATCAGCGCCTGCTGCGGAGGCTGGCCGCGCCGATTCTCTTCATCGGTGCCGCGGATCAGGTCGTCGGTGAACACATTCGGAATGGCGCTGTTCACCGGCCATTGAGCTTTCCCGACAAGGTGAAAGCGATCTATCACCTGCCAGTCTTTGCGGGCATGTCGAGAAAAGAGCTGGAGATGATCGCGCGAAACCTCGACGAGACCACGGTCGACGCGGGCACGGTCGTGATCCGAGAGGGAAAGTCCAACCTTGCTTTCTGGATCGTGCTCGACGGCGAGTTCGAGCTGACCCTACGCGGCAAGCTCCTCGAGCGTATAACGCCGCCAGGCCTGGTGGGTACACCAAGCATGCTCGACGGCTTGCCCGCCTGGGCTTCGGCCACCGCGGTCACACCCGTACGCGCCCTGGTGGCTAGCAAAGAGCAGTTCCGCGTCCTACGGTCCGATGACCGGGTCGCTCTTCGACTTTGGGCGGCAACAGGCGCACGGCTTCGCCACCACATCGTCGAGTCGATGAGCGAGGCAGGATAGCCTCATGCACATTGAGCATCGGACGTTCCAGGCGTGAGGCGCGAATCGCCGAAATCATCGACCGGATTAGAGACATTCCCGTAGGTTCGGTGCAGACCTACGGGGACATCGATCCGGCAGCGCCTCGCCTCGTGGGCCGCGTGCTGGCGACGACACATGAGGGACTGCCGTGGCATCGAGTCATCCGCGCGAACGGAACCATTCCGAAAGGACAGCGCCAGCGCGAGCTGCTGCTCGAGGAAGGAGTGCCGATGCGCGGCGATCGCGTCGACCTGGACCGAGCTCGCGCCTAGTTTTTCGGCGCTACCAACAAATCGATGATCGTGAATCGACCCGGGCTGCGACTCGGAAGAGTTGGCGTCCAATCCGGCTCAACGCTGCGAAACGACTCGGGATCTCCATCCACGATTCCGAGCAACACCTCGCCGACAATCAAAGCGCCAACGGGACCGAGGCGTTCACCGTCCTCACGCACCTCCGCCTCTTTGAGCAGGTAGTACCAAAGCGGGGTCTCGCCGGACCAACCAAAATTCCGCAGCCCGATTTCGTCAGGACGCAGTGGCTCCTCCCCGACAAGCTTTGCGATCGACTCGCCCGAAGGCAATCCAGTGGCCACGCCACGTTGCAGGTCGCGCACCGCCAACGATTCGTAGTCGTGGTCCTCGATCTCTCCGGTTATGGCGACGGGAAGGTTGAGAAGTGCTTCGGGCAGGCAGGCATCGATCGGCCGAGACCGCAAAGCGGGCGGTCCACCAGGCAGGTCGAACAACATGCTCCAGTCGATCACCCGATCGGCAGGTACGGCACGAAACCCGATCAAGTCGGGGAACAGCCTCAGGTCATCGCCGCCGCGCTGGACTCGATAGGTCTGGCGAATCTGGCAGTGGCCGTAGCGGTAGGCGGCGTCAGCGAACTCGAAGGGAATCGAGATCGCGCCGCCGGGTCGAAAGAAACGAGGGCCCTCGTCTATCAATCTTCGCGCACGTTCCTCGCCGATCGCCGTTGGCATGAACTCGAAAAGGGCAATCCACTGGTAGTGCCACGTTAGCGCTCGCCGGGCCTCGTCGAACAGGTCGCCCTCGGCCACCCGGTCCTCTCGCAGCCGGTCGACGAGTCGGTTGTGCGCCTTGATCATCGCCACCTGCATCTGGGAGACCAGGAGGTGCACGTCCTGTCGCGGATCACCGACCAGGGCGATGCCCTCCTGGTTGCGAGGCAGGTCCTCCGCAAGGCCTTGATCATTGAGGCCGAGGAGCAGCTTGGCCGGATCATTGCGAGTGAACAGGTAAGGGTTGCCCGAAGGCCCGTCGCCGTACAGGCACTCCAGGTTGAGTCGAGCGCTTCGGATGTTCCTCAGCATCGCCTCATCGTCGTGATGTGTCACCGGCGAGCGGTCGGCGGTGATGTCATGGGCGATGAACTGCCCGAAGGCAGGCCATCCGGCCGCCACCGTGCGCGCTTCTTGCCTCGTGGAGTTCATGGTGTCGCACGCTCCGCCGGCTCGACCGATCGCGTGCAGCAGGGGTGGATCGATGTTCAGGTGGGGGAGCTCGGGAAACATTCGCGTGTAGCGGTGGTCGCCCAACGCGTTCTCGATGGTGCGTGACGGGGCCAGGCAGTGGTCGCGAGCGGGCCGCGACTGATTCTCTGTGCGGTCGAGAGTGGTCGCCATGATTACCCCATTGCAGCCCCGTCGATCATACGGGCCGTCCTGGCTCAAGCCAACTGAGGCGCAGTAACCCGCCATCTCCAAGTCGCGTTGATTCAGCATGGCTTGGGCGGAGGGCCCGATCGGATGAGGGTCAAGATGATCCTCCCCGCGCTGACCGAAGCCACGAGCCCCTTCTTCCGACCGATCAAGTACTCACTGTTTCCGCCGCTCGGCCTGGCAACACTCGCGGCGTACCTCGACGATGACGACGAAGTCACGATTTGTGACGAGCACGTCGAGAGACTCGTCCTTGATGACGAGCCCGACCTCGTCGTCATTCAGGTCTACATCACGTCGGCTCGGCGGTCATATCAGATTGCCGACCACTATCGACGCCGAGGCGCGCGGGTGGCGCTCGGCGGGTTGCACGTCACGTCTCTCCCAGACGAAGCAGCCGAGCACGCAGATCACATATTCATGGGCCCAGGTGAAGACACCTGGCCCCAATTCCTCGATGACCTCAAGCACGGCACAGCACTCCGTCGTTACGCATCACGCGAGAGATCGCTGGCCGCGCTTCCGCCGATCCGGCGCGATCTGATCAAGCGCCATCTCTATCTAGTTCCGAACTCGATCGTTGTCTCCCGAGGCTGCCCGCACGTCTGTGACTTCTGCTACAAGGTCGCCTTCTTCCAGGGAGGAAAGCAGTTCTACACAATGGAGGTTGATAGGGCGCTGGCGGAGATCGATCGCCTGCCGGGGCGTCATCTCTATTTCCTCGACGACCACCTCTTTGGCAATCCGCGCTTCGCGGAGGCGCTGTTCGACGGGATGGCGGGTATGGGGCGCCTCTGGCAAGCAGCGGGGACCGTGAAAGCCGTACTCGAGCAGCCGGTTGTCATGGAGAAGGCGGTGCGTGCAGGTCTACGCAGCCTCTTCGTCGGCTTCGAGACGGTGAACTCCGCAAATCTCCAGGAGCAGCGGAAGTACCAGAACATCGGTCGCGACTACTCTGCCGCGATCAGCCGCTTACATGACCTGGGCGTGATGGTCAACGGCAGCTTCGTGTTCGGCATGGATCACGACGGTCCTGATGTTTTCGAGCGAACCGTGGAGTGGGCCGTCGAGCAAGGAGTGGAAACCGCGACGTACCACATCCTTACTCCGTATCCCGACACGGCCCTCTACCGCCGGATGGATGCCGAGGACCGGATGCTGCACCACGACTGGGACTTGTTCGATACGCGTCACGTGGTCTTCAAGCCGCAGCTGTTGACTGCATCCGAGCTGGAAGCCGGCTATTGGCGAGCCTACCGAGACTTCTATCGATGGGGCTCGATTTGGCAGGGCGCATCGTCAAAACGCGGACTAAGGCCTCGGCTGCGCCACATGGCGTATGCGGGCGGCTGGAAGAAGTTCGAGCCGCTTTGGGACCTGCTGATCAGGTCGAAGCAGGTACTTCACGCCTTGCCACTGCTGGAAACCATCCTCTCGGGCTTTGGTGCTGTCAGGCCCGGCCAGGCTGCGCGGCCAGCAATCGCCACACGCCAGGCACTCCCTTCAACTCCTGTTCACCCCGGTCCGTAAAGGCCAGGCCCGAACCCGCGACGAGATCGCGGACGGTGCTCGTGACAACGACTTCGCCTCCGCCGGCGGCGGAGGCACACCGAGCCGCGACGTGGACCGCGATCCCCGCCAGCTTGGGGCCCAGAATCTCGCACTCACCTGTGTGCAGACCCGCCCGAATTGTCAGACCGTGTCGCGCTGAGGCGCCAATGATTGCCTGGGCGCAACGAATCCCGCGCGCCGGGCCGTCGAATGCGGCGAGGAACCCATCGCCCGCCGCATCGATCTCCCGCCCGCGGTAGCTCTCCAGCAGGTTGCGAACCGTTTTGTGATGGCTCGCGAGCATGTCTCGCCAGCCTCGATCTCCCAGGGCCGCCGCCTTCTCGGTCGAACCGACGATGTCGGTGAAGAGAAGAGTCGCGAGCACGCGATCCGGCTCCGCGGCGTGTCGCGCGCCCGTGAGAAATTCCTCGATCTCGTCAAGTACCGCATCCGCATTGCCGACGAAATCGACGTGGTCGGCTCCGGGGAATGTCGCGAGCCGAGCTCCCGGAATGTGGCTTGCGATGTAGCGCGCCTCGTCGACGCGAACATCCCCATCCTCCTCGCGGTTCATCACCAGGGTCGGCACCCTGATCGCCGGCAGGATGTCGCGGACATCGGCTTCCGTGTTCATCTTGGCCATCGCAAGGGCCGCGGCCGGGCTGGCGCCGGCGCGAAAGAAGGCCCCATACCACTCCATGAATGCGGGGTCCCCGACTTTGCTCGGTACTATCTCGGCCAGCGATTCGGGCCGCCCCCAGCTGGATTCGAGGGAGTCGTACCAGGCTTGTCGGGCCTCGGGCGTCGGCGCCCACGGGTAGTCCGGATGGTAAACCCGGCACGCATATGCGCCGAATGTGAGAACCGCCTGGCAGCGCTCGGGATGGGTTGCGCCAAACAGCATCGCCATCACCCCGCCTTCAGACATCCCGTACACCGCGGCCTTCTCCGAGCCCGCGGCGTCCATCACCGCGCGCACGTCATCCATCCTCATTTCCAGGGTTGGGAGCTGACCCAGGTCGACCCGATCGGAAAGGCCGGTTCCGCGTTTGTCAAACAGAATCAGCCGGCTGAACGAGCTCAGCCGGTTGTAAAAGTGAGCGAGCGATGGCTCTCGCCAGCCGATCTCCAGATGCGAGATCCAACCAGGCACCCTGACGATGTCGATGGGCCCATCGCCGACCACCTGATATGCGATGTGCACGTCCCCCGAGCGAGCGTATCGAGTCTCCGGGGCCATGGGGTACATGATCCCGCAAGAAAGGTTGGGTCTACGGGGCTGGGGTCAGGCGGATGACGGGGATCTCTCGGTCCGTCTTTTTTTGGTACTGGCCGTAGCGAGGCGCTGTCGCCGCAATCCGCGCCAGGGCATCCTCACGCTCCTTGCCCTTGAGGAGCTCAGCCGCGGCCTTGAGCTTCCGGTTGCCAACCTCCAGCCAGATCTTGTCGGGGTTCTTGGCCAGGTTGATGAACCAGGCCGGGTGGGTGGCCGCGCCGGACTTGGAAGCACAGATCAGCCAGGCGTCCGGGCCATCCGCGAAGCCGCCAAGCACGTGTGTTCGCTCTATGCCGGTGCGAGCTCCGACCGTAGTCAGGAGGACGGTCGGGAAGCCCATCACATCAGGTGCGACCGGCCCCGCCGTCCGCCGGTAGCGCGCGATCTGCCCTTTCATGAGCGGTTGGACCAGCCTCATCAGCGGACTTCCCCAAAGCACGCGCGCGCCTCGTGATCCGCGCGGTGGTATATCAATCGGCTTGGCCTCGGGCACTACCGGTGGAATCGGCCGGTGGGCTCAGAACTTCCATCGACCCATGGCGCTAGCATCGAAACAATGGGCTCGATCGACCGCCTGATCGGGCACGCTCGAGCGCGAGCCCGCAAGCCGGATAGTCCGCTGCCCGCGCCGCCCAGGCTTCAGGCCGTGATCCTCACCTGCATGGACGCACGCATCGACCCCGTTTCGTTGTTCGGTCTCAGTCCGGGAGATGCGCACGTTCTCCGCAATGCGGGTGCGCTGGCGACACCTGACGTGCTGCGCTCGCTCGCACTCTCGCAGGCCATCCTGGGTACGCGAGAGGTCCTCGTCCTCGGGCATACGGAGTGTGGTCTGCTCGGGCGGAGCGAGCCCGAGCTTGCCGAGGCGATCCGCTCGAAGAGCGGGCACAGACCCGGCATGGACGTGGGCGCTTTCAAGGACTTGGACGAGGCCGTTGCCGGCACCGTCGAAGTCATCCGAGGTTGCAAGTTCCTGGCGCACCGTGGCGCTGTCCACGGGTACGTCTACGACATCGATGCCGGATCGGTTCGGCCGGTCGGTGCCCATGAAGGTCGTGCGGCACGCTCGAACGCGTCGAATCCTCTGAGTCTCAAGGCCCTGAGCGCCGATGTGCTCAACCTGAAACCCAGCCGCCGTCCACAGCGCTGATCACAGCGGCAAACAACGCAAGAATTCGAGCCGTCGATCGTTCATTCGCATGCGGGGGTATGGGGCACCAGAAGGCCTCCCCTCCTGACCCCGTCCCCGCTCCCTTCCACGCCGAGCGCTCTGGCGTCGCCGCCTAGACTCGCCCAGCGATTCCGGGACAACTGCCCTCGCGTAGCCTGCCCTCGATCTCACTTACCGGGCTAGATTTGCCCATTCAACTTGTGACGCATGGGCACATAGCCTTGCTGCAAGGTGCTCAGAGCAGGCTTCAGCTCACGCGTCCGCACGGACACCTATCGAGAACTCGACGGTGTCGTGCCCCCGAGGTGGTTCGTCTACGAGACGGTCGTCAAGCGACTGCTCGACGTGGCCTTTGCCAGCCTCGGGCTGGTCGCGTCGCTGCCGATCTGGCTCAACAAGTTTCGCTCTATGTATACCGACGCCGAGCGACGCCTTGCCGAGCTCCAGGCCCACAACGAGGTCGACGGGCCAGTGTTCAAGATTCGCAAGGACCCTCGGATCACGAAGGTCGGCGGCTGGCTGCGCCGCACCAGCCTCGACGAGCTGCCTCAGCTCATCAACGTCCTCAAGGGCGACATGAGCATGGTCGGTCCGCGGCCCCCGCTCCCTCGCGAGGTTGAGCAGTACCGGCCGAGCGACCTGGTCAGGCTCAGCGTCAAACCCGGACTCACCTGCCTGTGGCAGATCCGCGGTCGGTCCGCCTTGAGCTTCGACACCTGGATGGAGTTCGACCGCGAGTACGTCCACAACCTGTCCCTGTGGCTTGACGTCAGCATCCTGGTGCGGACGGTCTGGGCGGTGCTCAGCTGTCGGGGAGCCTATTGATCCCCATCCTGAGCGCCCTCTTGGGGGTGGCGGGTGGCACGGTCGCCGCGCTGAGCCTCTACTTGCTGACTTTGGCCGCCGTCGCCGGCGTTCACCGTAACCACAACCCGCCTGAAATGAAGGCGCCCCGCAGCCGTTTGCACGTGCTGGTCCCCGCCCACGACGAGGAGCAGCTCGTTGCGCGTTGTGTGGCCTCTTTGCTCAAGCAGACCTATCCAGGCGAGCTGTACTCGGTTTCTGTCATTGCCGACAACTGCACGGACGAGACGGCGCCGCGAGCCGAAGCGGCCGGCGCTCAAGTCATGGTGCGAGATGAGCTCGACGCCCGCGGCAAGGGCCGTGCCCTGCGCTGGGCCATGGACCAGCTCCTGGCCGAACCCAACCCCCCGGACGCCGTGGTCGTGGTGGACGCCGACTCGGTTGCCGATCCTGGGCTTCTAGCCGGGCTGGAGGCGGAGCTCGCAGCCGGCCACCAGGCCGTCCAAGGCGACTATGTGGTGCTCTCCGACTCGGCGTCACCGAAATTGGACCTGGTCGCCGCGGGATTCTTGCTGTTTCACCGCGTCCGCTTCTCTGGACGGGCGGCACTCGGCTTGGCGGCGAGCCTGGTTGGAAACGGAATGCTGTTCAGCCGGAGCTTGCTCCAGGACCATCCGTGGGACGCCTTCACCGGCGTGGAAGACCTCGAGTACACCATTCGGCTGCGAATGGCCGGCGTCAGGCCTCGATTTGCTGCCGGCGCGATCGTGTCGGGTCCGCTCCCGGCAACGCGGGCCGGCGCCTCGCGCCAGCGCCTGCGCTGGGAGGGCGGCAGGTTCCACGTGGTAAGGACGTGGCTGTGGCCCCTCGTGCGCGCATCCGTCAGCCGTCCCGACGTCGGCCTGGCAGACGCGGCCCTTGACCTGGCGACGCCTCCCCTCGGACTGCTCGCCATGGCTGCCCTCGGCGGCGCCGCGGTCGCGGCGGTCGCGGTATCGGCGAAGGCGGTTCCCCTGTGGGTGCTCGCGCCTTGGGCCGTGGCCCTGGTGTCGATCCCCGCTTTCGTCGTGATCGGCCTCAAGGCTGCGGGTGCGCCTCGGTCCACCTACCTGGCCTTGCTAGGAGCGCCCCGGTTCCTGGGATTCAAGCTCCTCACCTACCTACGACTTCTGCGTGGCTTTGACGCCCTGCGCTGGGATCGATCCGACCGCCACGGCAGCGAAGCCGCGCCGGCCATGGGCCGTTTCACGATCGCCGGCGTTCCCCTCGACCCTGTCGACATGACCGAAGCCGTCTCGAGGCTGCGTGCGGCCATCGGCGGCCGGCAGCTATTCCACGTGTCCACCATCAACCTGGATTTCATGGCCCGCGCGCAGAGCGATCCGCAGGTGCGGCGCATCTTCCACCGGAGCGATCTGAACCTCGCCGACGGAGCTCCGGTGGTCTGGGTCGGCAGGCTTCTGGGAGCGAAGGTGCCCGAGCGAGTGACGGGGGCCGACCTGGTGCCGGCGTTCATGAAGGAGTCGGCCGAGATGGGGGCGCGGGTCTTCTTGCTTGGTGGCGAGGGCGGGGTCGCCGCGGAGGCCGCGGACCGGCTGATGGCGCAATACCCGGCGCTCGTCGTCGCCGGAACTTACGAGCCGCCAAGGGCATCGATCGAGGACATGAACAATGACGAGATCCTCGCCCGAATCGACGAAGCCAGGCCCGATGTGCTGCTGGTCGCGCTCGGTCATCCCAAGCAGGAGCGGTGGATCGACATGCACCGCGAGCGCCTTCCCGTGTCGGTAGCCATGGGGGTCGGGTGCGTCTTCGACCTGATCGCCGGTCGCACGAGGCGAGCTCCGCGCTGGATGCAGGTCGCGGGCCTCGAATGGTTCTACCGCCTCGTCCAGGAGCCGCGCCGGCTGTTCGGACGCTATCTGAAAGACGCCGCATGGCTGGTGCCGATAGGCGTTGCCGCGCTACGTGAGCGATTGGCACACCGCCGCGTTGCGGAGCCCGCCTGATGAGGGCATCCCGATTCGATCGAGGCAATTTGACCCACGACCGGGTTGCGCATGGCCCATGGAGGGCCCAGGAAGCGAAACGTAGACTCGATCCGAGCCTCAAAGGAACAAGCAGGTCCGCAATAAGAGGCTCAGGGAGGGCCCAGGTTCTGACGCACGAAGAGTTGTTCACGTCGGGCGCGTATGTGTCCGACTTCCAGCCGGAAAGTGCCAGCAACCCGTTTGCGGCGGACTACGCGCGCAAGCGGAAGGCTGTCATCGACGCCGTGTCCGGAACCGACCAGCGGGTGCTCGACCTGGGTGGTGGGATGGGCCGGATGTCGATACCACTCTCCAGCCGGCACTTCGTGACCCTCACCGACATCTCACCGCAGATGCTCGAACTGGCACGGCCCCACGCCAGTGAGCGGCTGCGCCTGCAGGTCGCCGACGCGCGCTCCTTGCCCTTCGAGGACCAGTCGTTCGATTACGTGCTCGCCATCGACCTGCTGCCGCATATCCCGTCGCCGCAGGACCTGCTTCTTGAGGCTCGACGGGTCCTCAAGCCCGGCGGCCGCCTGATCATCGACAACACCAACTCGGTGCCGCTCTGGACGCTGGCCTACCCGCGCTACCTCGGCCGGAGGCCGTACCGCTGGGTTCGGATATGGCGGTCCGGAGGCGTGCTGCCGGAGTGGAGCTCCCGAGTCAGGCACCACCGCCGCCGCAGTTTCCTGGGACTCCTGGCGGAGGCGGGCTTCAACGTCGCTTCGGTTCGTGGTTTCGGACCGCGCGGATGCCCGAAGTGGCACCTCGCGGTGGCCGTGAAGAGATGAAATCCACGAACCGCATCCTCAAGACTCTCGCCGGAGCGGGCCTGGCCGCCCTGGCCATCGCGCTCGAGGCGGGCATGCCCGCGCAGGCGGCGACCACCCTCTACGCCGACGACTTCGAGTCCGACGCGCTTGGTGCCGCCCCGGCCGGATGGACCGCCTCCGCCGGGACCTGGACCGTCGCCATGGACGGTTCACACGTGATGAAGCAGACCGACACCAACACGGCCACGGCGAAGTCGATCCACGCCGGCTCAGCCGCCTGGACCGACTACGCGGTGCAGGCGCAGATCAAGCCAGGCGCGACGTTCGCCGGCACCGCGAACGTGTTGACCGCGCGCTACGCCGACGACAACAACAGCTATGGACTGATCCTCAAGGACGGCTCGTCCTGGTACTTCGGAAGGAAGGTCGCGGGCACCTGGACGACCATGGCTTCGGGCAGTTTTCCCTACAACACGTCGACCTGGTACCAGCTCGAGATCGACGTGGTGGGCACGTCGCTGTCCGCATTCATCAACGGCAACAAGATGGCCTCGGTCTCCGACTCGACGTTCTCCCACGGCGCGATCAACGTTATGAGCCGGTACCTGCTCGAGGTCGACAACGTGACGGTCACCGCCCTGGCGGCGCCTCCTTCTCCGTCTCCTTCTCCGTCTCCTTCGCCGAGCCCTTCGGCACAGTCGGCGATCAGCGGGGTGGTCACCGACGCCAGCACCGGCGCCGCGATTCCCGGTGCCCAGGTGTCCACGCAGCCGGCGGCCGGCACCGCGACGACTGACGGCTCAGGCTCGTACACGCTGAACCTCGCCGCCGGCACCTACAACGTGCTGTTCTCGGCGACCGGCTACAACGCCAACTTCGCCGGCGGGGTGAACGTCCCCGCGCAGGCGACCGTCACCGCCGGCAAGGCCCTGGCGCCGGTTCCGCCCGGCGTGGCCGAGGACCTGTTCAGCCGGCCCGACCAGAGCGGCATCGGCACGGCTTCTGACGGTCATTCGTGGTCGAACGACTTCAACGTGTACCCGACCGGCACGGTCAGCATCGCCGGCGGTCAGGTGTTCGTGCGGACGGCAGCCGCGTTCACCGACCACGACACCTGGATGGGCATCCCCTACCGCGATGAAGAGGTCACCGGTGACCTGAACATGGTCAACGTCGTCCAGGACCCCAACTTCCAGCACGGCGGCCGGCTCCTCGCCAGGGTCCAGGGCTCCGACTCCTGGATCGTCTTGGCGCTCAACTCGAGCAACAGCACGCTCACCATCTGGGTCGATGCCGCCGGCAACTGGACCCAGATCGGCAGCACCAGCAGCAAGGCGTGGGTCTTTGGAACCGCCGAGCCGGGATGGCAGGTGACCGGCTCGCAGTCGTCCCTGATGTCGCCGGGGGTCGGTGGCCTTCGGTGCGGGGCGGCTGACGTCTACTTCGCCAACTACACCGAGAGCCCGATCACGCAGATCTCGGGCACGGTAACCGATGCCACCACGGGCGCCGCGTTGGCCGGCGTGACCGTGCTGCTGAGCACCGGCGCGACGGCCGCGACCGACGGCAGCGGCCGCTACGTGTTCGGCGGGCTGGCGGCCGGGACATACACGGTGAGCTCGGCACCGCCCCCGTACAACCTCGGTTCGGCGACCGCGACGGTGAGCACAGGCTTGAGCGCGACCGGGACCAACCTGGCGCTTACAGCCCCTGGCGCAACGCCGCCGCCACCCTCTCCATCGCCGACCCCCGGCACGACCCCGACCGGACCAGCTCGGTAGCAGGGGCTTGGCCCCGGGCTAGACTCCGTGCTGGGTCTGGGACATCGCCGGTAATGGCCTGGGACATCTGCTGATCGCAGTCCCATCCCAACCCTTAGCTTCACGAGTGGCCGCCGGTACATTGAGGCGAGCATGAACAGCATCGAAGAGACCTTCGCGCGCCTGATCGAGGTTGGGGCGTCCGACCTGCTCATGAGCTGCGGCAGCCCGCCCCGCATCCGCAGGGATGGCCGGGTCGAGGTCCTCGATCCCAATGACGAACCCCTGACGCCGGCCGAAGCAGAACGGCTGCTGAAAGAGCTGCTGGCTCCGGCCGACTGGAAGTTCCTGCAGAGGCGCAAGCAGGTGGACTTCGCTTTCACATGGAGGGATGCGGCGCGCGTGCGCGGCAACGCGTACTTCCAGCGGGACTCGCTGGCGGCTGCGTTCCGCCTCCTCCCCCTGCAGATCCCGGGCTTCGACATCCTGGGCATGCCCGAAGTTGTGCATCACCTGCTGGAGAGGCACCAGGGGCTCATCCTGGTCACCGGTCCCACCGGGTCGGGCAAGTCGACCACCCAGGCCTCCATGCTCGACCACCTCAACAAGACTCGGCCGTACCACATCATCACGATCGAAGACCCGATCGAGTACGTGCACAAGCACCGGCTGGCGATCGTCGACCAGAGGCAGGTCGGGGATGACACCCCGTCCTTCGCTGATGGCCTCCGCAGCGCCTACCGCGAGGACCCGGACGTCGTCCTGATCGGCGAGATGCGCGACCTGGACACAATGCAGAGCGCCCTGACGATCGCTGAGAGCGGTCACCTGGTCCTGGCCACCCTGCACACGAACGACGCGCCCCAGGCCATCAACCGGGTCGTGGACAGCTTCATGGGTCCGCAGCAGCAGCAGGTTCGGGTTCAGCTGGCCGGTTGTCTGGCGGGGGTGATCTACCAGCAGCTCCTGCCGGCCATCGGCGGCGGCAGGGTTGCGGCGTACGAGGTCCTGGTCGCCAACGTCGCGGTCCGGTCGATGATCAAGGAAGGGAAGATCGACCAGATCCGCAGCATGATCCAGATGGGGGCCCGTGAGGGCTCCCAGACGCTCGAGCGCTCCTTAAACCAGCTCCTCCGGGCGGGCATGGTCACCGAGCAAGAGGCGCGCGGCCATTCGCTCTACCCGTCCGAGATCCAGGTCTGAGACTCCCTCTCCAGCAGGGGGAGGTTTGGGGAGAGGGGCGTGACGGACGTCTTCCCGGGGCCCGCTTAGCGGGCTCGCTGTCGCTGTAGGGCCAGGCCGGTGACGGCCAGTCCCCACGCCGCAATGAGCGCAAGCCCCACGGCGGCTCCCGGCCAGGGGCCGAGCCAGATCAGCGCCAAGACCATGCACGCGCCCGCCACGGCCTCCACGATCGGCGCTGAGGAGCCGATCGGAACCCCGCAGGTGGCGCACCGCCCCCGGCGCAGCAGGTAGCCGGCCACCGGCAGCAGGTCGATGGCGTTGAGCCGGCGGCCGCAAGCCCGGCAGTGGGAGGGGGGTGTGACCAGCGACTCCCGCCTGGGTATGCGGTCGGCGGCCAGGTTGATGAAGCTCCCCAGCATCAGCCCGACCAGGACCAGGTAGATGTTCACGAACGGGATCGCGCGTGCCAAGTCATTCCTTAAATAGAGAGGGCGCCGCTTGTGCGGCGCCCTCCCCCCTCGCTCGACCCTACTGGTTAGTGCGGGACACAGCCGCTGACCGTGCCGCCTTTGTTATCCGCAATGGCTGTGATCCTGCCGTATTGGTCCCACTGGTATTCGAACTGGGTGGTGCCGTTGCGCGTGTAGTTGGGCGAGTTCGCGGTCGGGGTGGCGTTGTACAGCGGAACATTGCCACCGGCGGTTCCCGTCATGTCGTTGGTGAACGAACCCTGAGCTCCCTTGGGAAGCGTTGCGTAGTTGTTGTTGGCCATGTAGGCGTCGAGGGCGGACTGCACCGTCCTGTACTCGGCGTTGCAGGATTGCACTGATGCATTGGTCGTCAGGCCGACCAAACTGAGGGTGACGATTGCGGCCAGGATCCCAAGGATTGTGACCACGACCAGAAGCTCAATCAGAGTGAAGCCCTGCTGGCCCTTCTTGCCACGCAGACTCTTGTTGAACCACCCGTAAAGACCTTGCCGCTGCATACGTATTCGCTCCTTAACCCCACCGGCCCGCCCTCGCGGGCGGAATCAGGCTTGTATTTGATCGACCTGGCAACAGCCTAGGAGGGGGGTCACAACACCTGAATAGAGGGAATGGCACACAGCGTGGGCATTGGTCCCTGATAGGCCTGGTCCATGCCGGGTCGGGGCCTAGTGCTTGGGCTCGCCGATGAGGTTGAACTCGAGGAGCGCACGCCGCCTCTCCTCGATCTGTTTCTGCTTCCTCTTCACGCGGTTCTCCTCATGATCAAGCCCAGGCACGTCAGGTAGGTGGCGTGGCGGACCTCTTTCGGCACTCGGCCGGGAGCGGGCAGCGCGACGACCGGATGTTCGAGCTTCTTGCTCAGGATGCCCGCCGTTCGCGCCGAAAGGGCTTGCTCCGCGGCGATGAAGACTGGCGCGGACTCGAACTGCGTGTCCCGGCGGCGCTTGTAAAAACGAAGCACGGTCTGGAGTGGGGATACCAGGGCGGGACCGGTGTCATCGCCCGCGGGACCGTCGACCTGGAAGGTGTGCCACGCTTGAGGCACGTAATCGTCGACCAGGACGATCTCTGCCGGGCTCGAAACCAGGTCGACTATCACGCAAGCTGCCTCCGGGACCGCGCGCGCCATGCAAGCCGACTTCAGCTCGACCACATGCGGCTCGAGGCCGGCAGCCCTTGCCGCGTCCGTAATGTTCTTGATCTGAGAGCGTTCCCAGGCCACCGCGTACACGAGGCGCTGCTCCGCGTTGGCGCCCAGGTCGACCCATCGCGTCGACATCCGTTCCGGGTCCAGGGCCAGTTCCCTCGCGACGACAGCATCGACATCCGAGTCGGTCATGGCGGGCGGAAGCTTGAGCACTCTGAACGTCGCCACGGCGTCGCTGGCGGCGATGAGGGCGCGGCTCTCCGAGATCTCGGTGCGGGCCAGGAGCTGGCGCAGCGTAGCCCCTACGGCATTGACGTCCAGTACCTTGCCGTCGACTAGCGACCCGGCAGGGGTCCCGCCAGATCCACATCGCATCCGTCCGCCGAGGGCGCCGTCGACAACTCTGATGAGGCTACCGGTCAGGTCGATGGCGAGGCGTGGTCCGGTCACCGGCACAGGTCACGGTGAATAGTAAGACCACCCCTGGACGTGAACCCCCTGGGAGTTGCCGTGCATCACTACCTGAATATGCGTCCAGAGGCGCGGGTTCGGTCCGATGCCTTGGCAGCTGTTGATGCAGGCCGTCATCACGACGTCCCTGGCGTCGAGGGACACCAGGTA
>VBHX01000180.1 GCA_005879945.1 Chloroflexota bacterium
CGATCGCTGACGTGGCGGGAGCCGCCAGAGTGTCCAAGACCGCCGTTTCCTTCGCGTTCAACAATCCCGAGAAGCTCGGGCAGGCCACGCTGGAGCGCGTGCTGCAGGTCGCGCACGACCTCGGCTACACCCCGTACCCGGCCGCGCGGGCGCTTTCGCTGCGCCGCAGCGGCACCATCGGCGTCCTCATCCCTCAGCGGCTCAGCACAGTGTTCGCGAACCAGTTCTTGAGCGAGCTGCTTCAGGGCCTTGGCGAGCTGGTCGAGGAGCACGACCTTTCGCTGCTGCTGGTGCCGCCGCTGGACGGTTCGCTGGAAGGGGCGATCCGCCAGGCGTCTGTCGACGGTTTCATCAGCCTCGGACTCAGCCCCGACGATGAAGCGCTGGCGACGCTCGACCACATCGGCATCCCGACAGTGCTCATCGATTCGGAGGATTCGGCAGAGCATCCGGTGGTGAACGTCGATGACGCGGGCGGTGCGGAGGCGGCGGCGCGCCACCTGCTCGAGCTCGGACATCGAGAGTTCGCCATCATCCTTTTGCCTCCGACCCGCTCGCAGACGAGGCTCACGCCATCCGCCGCGCGACGCCTCGACGGCTACAACGCTGCGCTCTCGAAGTTCGACGTGCCGCCGCCGCACTCGGTCACCGCGGGAGCAACCATGGCCGCCGGCGCGCGCGCGTTCGAGTCATTTCCTAAAGGAAAGCGACGCCCGACCGCCGTGCTTGCGATGAGCGACATGGCCGCCATCGGCGTCCTTGGCGCAGCCTACGGCGCGGGTCTCAAGGTGCCGGGGGATCTGTCAGTGGTCGGATACGACGACCTGCCGATGGCCGCGTGGACCAGTCCTCCGCTGACCACGGTCAGGCAGCCCATCGTCGAAAAAGGCCGCCTCGCGGCGCGCCTCCTGATTCAGCGGTTGCAAGGCAAGGTCGCCACCTCGCCGCCTCCGCTCAGCACCAGCCTGGTGGTACGCGGTTCGACATCGCGGCCGAAGGAGGTTGCCGGCCCGGGTTCGTAGGTGTGAACCATCTGAACCGCACACGCCCGAAAACGTGTGCGCTTGCCAAATACGGGGAGGAACATAGAATGGAAGTCAACTCGGAGTACAGATCGTCGATAGGAAAGCCGTCGGCTTTCCATAGCTGGGGGATCTAGAACATGCGCTCTTCGAGTCACCTTCGTGCACTGGTCGTCGCAATGGCGGCAGTGTTCACCGCGGTAGCTTGCGGAACTGGTTCATCGCAGAACGCAGGCACCATCCACTTCCTAGGCGTTTGGTCCGGGGCTGAGCAGGCCAGCTGGTTTGCCGTGCTCAAGCCGTTCGAAGACTCGACCGGCATCAAGGTCAGCTACGAGGCGTCGCGCGACCAGGATGCGATCCTCACCTCCACGGTTGCCGCCGGCAACCCGCCAGACGTCGCCGGGGCGCCGAGCCCGCAGCTGCTTTCGCAGTTTGCAAAGCAAGGGAAGCTCAAGGCGCTCAACGACGCGGTCGACATGAGCGCTTTGCAAGCCAACACCGCTGCCAGCTGGATCAAGCTCGGCGAGCCGCTCAACGACGGCAAGCTGTACCAGGTCTTCGCGTGGGGGGCGGTCAAGGGCCTCATCTGGTACGACCCCAAGAATTTCCAGGCCAAGGGCTACAACGTGCCCAAGTCGTGGACCGACCTGCAGAGCTTGCAGAGCACGATCAAGAGCAGTGGCACGACACCCTGGTGTGTCACTGTCGAGAGTGGCTCCGCGACGGGATGGGCGGCCAGTGACTGGCTCAAGGAGATCGTGCTCAGCCAGTCCGGTCCCGACGTTTACGACAAGTGGGTAGCCGGCACGCAGAAATGGTCCTCGCCCGAGATCAAGCAAGCGTGGCAGACCTTCGGCTCGGTCCTGGGGCCACGTGGCAGCTACGTCTACGGCGGGCCGCAGTACGTCGTGGCGACGAACTTCGGCGACGTCGGTACGCCGATGTTCGCCAACCCGCCGAAGTGCTACATGCTTAACCAGGCTTCGTTCATCACCAGCTTCTTCACCAGCGCCAACCCTTCGCTCCAGCCGGTGACGGACTTCAACTTCTTCCCGCTGCCTGACATCAACCCGCAGTTCACCGGCGCCCACGTGGTCGCAGGCGACTCGTTCGCAATGTTCAAGGACACCCCGCAGGCCCGCAAGCTGATTGCGTACCTCACCACCGCCGACGCCCAGGCGATCTGGGTCAAGCGGGGTGGCAAGCTGGCCGTCAACAAGCAGGTGTCGCTGGACCTGTACCCCGACGCGCTCTCCAAGGAATCCGCCCAGATCATCGTCAACACGCAGATCGGCAAGTACGACGCGACGGACCAGATGCCCGCGGACATGAAGGCCGCGGCATGGGCGGACCTCGTCAAGTTCATCCAGAACCAGGGACAGCTCGACTCGCTGCTGGCCCACCTCGACTCAGTCCAGGCCTCGGCATACAAGTCGTGACGCGGTAGGAGAAAAGAACGGTGGACTTCAGCGTCCTTCTGCAGGACATCCCGACGCTTCTGGTCGTGATCCTCGGTGTACCGGCCCTGCTGGTCGGCTACATCGTCGGCGCCGAGTTCCTGGTCCGCCGTTTACCCGATAAGAATCGCCCGCAGGTCCGGCCCTGGATTTGGGTCGGACCTGCCCTCGCCATGGTTGCCGCCATCCTGTTCATCCCCGCCATCGCGACGTTCATCCAGAGCTTTCAAGACAATCACGGCAACTTCGTCGGCTTCCAGAACTATCAGACTCAGCTGAGCGGCTTTCCGAGCAGCGGGGCCTGGATTGCGATCCGCAACAGCATCATCATCTGGCTGGTCATCTACATGATCCTGGTGCTGACCTTCGGGCTGACCATGGCCGTGCTGTTCGACCGGATCCAGTACGAGACGGTCGTCAAGTCGCTGATCTTCATGCCGATGGCAATCTCATCGGTGGCCTCCGGAGTGATCTGGAAGTTCATGTACTGGTACCAGCCTGTCGGTGCGAACCAGACCGGCACTTTGAATGCGGTCGTGACCTTCTTCCATCACGACCCGGTGGCGTGGCTTCAAGATCAATGGCCTGGCGGCCTGGCGATACTCAACAACCTCGCGCTGATCACCGTGGCGACGTGGGGCCTCACGGGATTCTCGATGGTCATCCTTTCCGCCGCTCTAAAGGGAATTCCTGGCGATCTGCTGGAAGCCGCCCGCGTCGACGGGGCCGGAGAGATCACCATCTTCCGCCGCGTGATCTTTCCGCTGATGATGCCGACCGTCGTCGTGGTCGGCACCACGCTGGTGATCTTCGCCATCAAGGTCTTCGATGTCCCTTACGTGATGACCAACGGCAACTTCAACACCGACGTGCTCGCACTCCGGATGTACAACCTTCTCTATCTCTCTCACAACAATGCTGCAGCCGCCGCCGTGGCGATCGTGCTTCTCATCGCCGTGGTACCGGTGCTCATATTCAACCTGAGACAGTTCAGGGCAGTGGAGGCACGGCGATGAGCGTCGCAACAGCCGGACGACTCGAATCCACGGCCGCCGCCTGGTCTCTGCCATGGCTCGCGCAGAGGCTGCAACGGTCGCTGCTTCACATCGCGGTAATTGGCCTGACCCTCGTCTGGATCATTCCGACGCTGGGACTGCTCATCAGCAGCTTTCGGCCGTCAACTCAGATCCTCACCACGGGTTGGTGGACGGCTGTGTCGCCGCCGCTCCAGTTCACGCTGCAGAACTATCAGGACATGCTGAGCCAGAGCAACATGGGGACGGCGATCTTCAACAGCTTCATGGTCTCGATTCCGTCGACCGTGATCCCGGTCACGATCGCAGCATTCGCAGCCTACGCGTTCGCCTGGATGAAGTTCCCGTTCCGAGACTGGATCTTCCTCGCGTTCGTCGGGCTGCTCGCGGTTCCGCTGCAGCTGACGTTCGTTCCGGTGCTGTCGTTCTTCGTGGCGCACGGAATCGTCCCTGACAACCTGACCAGCCTCGGCCTACCGCCGTGGATCGGACTGTGGCTGGCGCACGCCGGCTACGGATTGCCGTTCTCCACCTATCTGCTGGCCAACTTCTTCCGCCAGCTGCCCAGCGACCTCTTCGAATCGGCGGAGATCGACGGCGCGGGAACGCTCACCGTATTCTTCCGAATCGTGCTGCCGTTGTCTGTGCCGGCGCTCGCCTCGCTGATCATCTTCCAGTTCCTGTGGGTCTGGAACGACCTGCTGGTGGCGTTGATCTACGTCGGCGGCTCGGTGGAGGTGGCTCCGCTCACCGTCAACCTGGCGAACCTGACGAACTCACTTGGTCAGGGCTATCAGCTGCTGACCGCCGCCGCCTTCTTCTCGATGGTCATTCCGCTCGCCGTTTTCCTCAGCCTCCAGCGCTATTTCGTGCGCGGCATCCTCGCCGGTTCAGTGAAGGGATAGAAAGAGATGGCATCTGTCACATACGACCACGTCGTCAAGCGCTACACGGCCGACGTCACCGTCGTCAAAGACTTCAACGTCGAGATCAAGGACAAGGAGTTCATGGTCCTGGTGGGCCCGTCGGGCTGCGGCAAGTCGACCGCACTGCGCATGCTCGCAGGCCTTGAAGCGATCACCGAGGGCCAGATCCGCATCGGCGACCGGGTCGTGAACAACGTCGCCGCCAAGGACCGCGACATCGCGATGGTGTTTCAGTCCTATGCCCTGTACCCGCACATGAGCGTGTACGACAACATGGCCTTCCCGCTGCAGATGGCGCACATGCCGAAGACCGAGATCGACAAGCGCGTCAAGAACGCTTCTCGCATCCTCGGCCTCGACAACTTCCTGAAGCGCAAGCCTCGAGCCCTGTCGGGCGGCCAGCGCCAGCGCGTCGCCCTCGGGCGCGCGATCGTGCGCAGCCCCAAGGTCTTCTTGCTCGACGAGCCGCTGTCCAACCTCGACGCCAAGCTTCGCGGGCAGACGCGCATCGAGCTACAGAAGCTCCACCGCGACCTCGAGACGACCTTCATCTACGTCACCCACGACCAGGTCGAGGCCATGACCATGGGCGACCGGATCGCGATCATGAACGCGGGCATCCTGCAGCAGGTGGGTACCCCCGGCGATATCTACGACCACCCCGCCAACCTGTTTGTGGCCGGCTTCATCGGCAGCCCCACCATGAACTTCGTCCCCGTTACCACGTCCGACAGCACGGCCAAGGCCTCGGGCTTCGACGTCAAGCTGCCCAAGTCGGTGCCGGCGGGCAAGGCCACGCTCGGCTTCCGCCCGGAGACCCTGACCGACCGGATCGGCGACCAGCACAACGCTATCGACATGAGCGTCGACGTGGTCGAGCGCCTCGGCTCCGACCAATTCCTGTACGGGCAGGTTGGCAGCGACTCCGTGACCGCGCGCGTCGACCCGAAGATGAAGGTCGAGCCGGGCGACAAGGTTCGGCTGGGCCTCGATACCCGCTCACTGCACCTATTCGACGCAGAGACTGAGCTAGCCCAGTTCTAGTGCCGGGGCACTAGCACCTCGTGTGGAACAGATACGCGCCGGTGAGGACTTCGATGCGGCGCGCTTTCGCGCGTTCAGGAGGGCGATCCGAAACGCCCTGACCGGGCGCGCCCGTCGGCTCGTTGAGCTCGACACCGTCCTCGATGCCGCCGGCGCCGAGGGCAGGTCGTTCGGCGGGGTGCAGGAGATTCCGCTCGACAAGATAGTCGGATCGGCTGCGTCGCCGGCGAAGGCGAGCGACTTCGTGCCGGGCTTCTTACCCGCGAACAGGCGGCTGCGCGATCGTTGGACGCGCGTCTACACCGCGATGACCGAGGGCGGCGAGCTGCCGCCAATCGACGTGTACAAAGTTGGCGACGGCTACTACGTCATCGACGGCCACCACCGCGTGTCCGTGGCGCGCAGCCTCGGCCGGGACGTGATCAACGCCCGCGTCATCGACGTGCAGACCCGAGCGCCGTTGGGCACGCACGTGGATCCCGAGGACCTCCTGAGGGCGGCCGAGTACGCGCAATTCCTGGAGAGCACGCAGCTGCACCGCACGAGGCCCGAGGCGCGGCTCGAGTGTAGCCGGCTGGGGCGCTACGACGAGATCTTCAAGCATATCCTCGGGCACCAGTACTTCCTCGGCCTCGAGCTGGGCCGGCATGTGCCGATCGCCGAAGCTGCGGCCAGCTGGTATGACACGGTCTACCTGCCGATCGCGAAAGCGATCCGTAGGCACAAGGTCCTGGAGCAGATGCCGGGCTGGACCGAGGCCGACCTGTACGTCGAGATAACGCGTCGATGGCTCGCGCTGAGCGAGGCCGGCCAGCCGGCGGGACCGCATCCGGCGGTGCATGCGCTACTTGAGGAGGAGGCGAAGAACTGGTGGCGGCGGCGCATGTCCATGGCGCTCCCCGACCGCAGGAAGACGCCACGGTGATCGGGCTCATCTTCGGCCCGCCTGGAAGCGGGAAAGGTACCCAGGCCTCGCGCATCGAGAAAGAGTTCGACATGGCTCATCTCTCCACCGGAGAGATCCTCCGATCTGAGGCTGCCCACGGAAGCCACATCGGCAACGAGGCCGCCCGAATCATGGCCGCCGGCGACCTGGTTCCCGACGACCTCATCGACCGCATCGTGGGGCGCCGCCTCCGCCGGACCGACCCCGGCACAAGCGTCCTCCTGGACGGTTTCCCGCGCACCATCGAGCAGGCGAAGGCGCTGGACGCGATGCTGGCCGAGCTTGGAAAGAACGTGGATTTCGTCGTCGCCCTGGACGTGCCCGAGCCTGCCCTGGTCGACCGCCTGCTGCACCGGGCGGCGGTCGAGGGTCGTGCCGACGACACGCGCGACGCGATCATGGAGCGCATGCACGAGTACCGCGGTCGCACGGCCGCGGTGCTCGACCACTATCGGCGGATCGGCCTGCCCGTGGCCGAGGTCGACGGCGTGGGCGACGTGGACAAGGTCTTCGAGCGCGTGCGCGAGGCGATCGAACGTGTGACCGGGCGCAAGAGCCGAACCGGAGGCATATGATCAGCGGTCTCAGCGTCTGACATGGCATCAAAAACCCGCGTCGAGGACCTTGGCCACCCGATCTCGCCTGCGACCAACGGTGACGGCCGGCCGGCGCCGGAGACGGTTCCGGCTCAGTTCATGGGCCACATCGCGAGCGCGTTTCCGCCCATCGCGGAGTTCGCCTTCTTGTCCGACTGCGAGGTCAACGCCCTGATCGCTCCGAGCGGGCGGGTGGAGTGGATGTGCCTTCCGCGGCCGGACAGCCCAAGCGTCTTCGCGGCCATCCTCGACCGCGCCGCCGGCGCCTTCCGCTTTGCGCCCAGCGGGGTCATGGTCCCGGCGGGCCGCCGCTACCTCCCGGGCACCCTGGTCCTCGAGACCACATGGCGCACACGAACCGGTTGGCTCATCGTTCGAGACTGCCTCTGCATAGGACCCTGGTACCACAGCCAGCGGCGCTCGGGCACCCACCGTCGCCCGCCCACCGATCAAGAGGCCGAGCACATTCTTCTGCGTACGGCGAAGTGCGTGGTCGGCAGCGTCGAGCTGAGCCTCGACTGCCACCCTGTATTCGATTACGGCAGGAGGGCTGCGCATTGGGAGTACTCCGGACCCGGCTACGGCGAAGCCGTGGCCAATGGCGGCGAGGGGGACGTTCCCCTGCGCCTGGTCACCGACCTGCGCATGGGATTCGAAGGCCCCGGCGCGCACGCGACGAAGACGTTGCGACAGGGCGAGAAGGCGTACGTCGCCCTGGCGTGGCCGCGCTCGCAGTACTCGGCGACCAGCGAGTTCTGGGCCGAGCATCCGCCTCCGGCCAACGCGGATGAGGCTTTTGCTCGGACCGAGCGGACAGCGGACTTCTGGCGCGAGTGGATAAACCGCGGCGAGTTTCCGGAGCACCCCTGGCAGAGCTTCCTCCAGCGGAGCGCATTGACCCTCAAGGGCCTCACGTACAGCCCGACAGGCGCGCTGCTGGCGGCCCCCACGACGTCGCTGCCCGAGACGATCGGCGGCGAGCGCAATTGGGACTACCGCTACACGTGGATCCGCGACGGCACCTTCATGCTCTGGGGCCTGTACACGCTGGGCTTTGCGCGCGAGGCCAACGACTTCTTCTATTTCATCGCGGATGTCGCCGCCGGAGAGAAGGACCTGCAGATCATGTATGGCATCGGTGGCGAGAGCGAGCTCACCGAGCGGACGATCGACCACCTCAGCGGCTATGAGGGATCAAGGCCCATCCGCGTCGGCAATGCTGCTTATTCGCAGGAGCAGCACGACGTGTGGGGTGCGGTCCTCGACTCCGTCTACTTGCACACAAAATCGAGGGACTTCCTTCCCGAGGTCGTGTGGCCGATCCTCAAGCGCTCTGTCGAAGCGGCGATCGAGAACTGGAAGAAACCTGACCGCGGCATCTGGGAGGTGCGCGGAGAGCCGAAGCACTTCACCTCATCGAAGATGATGTGCTGGGTCGCCTGCGATCGCGGCGCGCGCCTGGCGGAGCTGCATGGCGACGTCGACCTTGCCAAGCGATGGGAGGCCGTCGCGGATGAGATCAAGAGCGACATATGCACGAACGGCGTCGACTCGCGGGGCGTGTTCGTGCAGCACTACGGGTCCACCGCGCTCGACGCGTCGGTGCTGCTCATCCCGCTGGTTCGTTTCCTGCCTCCTGATGACCCCCGTGTCAAGGCGACCGTGCTCGCGATCTCCGATGAGCTGACCGTCGACGGAATGGTGTTGCGGTATCGGACGGAGGAGACGGATGACGGGCTTCATGGCGAGGAGGGCACCTTCACCATCTGCTCGTTCTGGATGGTGTCGGCGCTGTGCGAGATCGGTGAGATCACAAAGGGCCGCGAGCTGTGCGAGAAGCTGCTGTCGTACGCGAGCCCGCTGCAGCTCTACGCGGAGGAGATCGACCCTCGCAGCGGCCGACACCTCGGCAACTTCCCGCAAGCCTTCTCCCACCTCGCCTTGATCAACGCCGTCATGCACGTGATCCGCGCCGAGAGCGGGCTGACGAGCCGGTTCGGAGGCCCGCTCACGGTTCAGACTGAGGTCTGACACGGGTTCGACATAAAGCCGCGAGAGTTACCGCGACCTAGCGCGGTTCGTGCCGTGCCGCCATGAGACGGTTGAGCCAGCCGACAAGATCGGCAGCGCCAGTCGACCCCCGCTCGAGGATGGCCGCAACGCTTCCGTTGAGCTCACGCTTGTCGGCGTCGGTCAAATCCTTGGCCGTGAGGATCATGATCGGGATGCCGCGTGTCGAATCGTCCGCGTGAAGTGCCTGCACGACATCGAATCCGCTCACGTCGGGCATCATCAGGTCGAGCAAGACAAGGTGCGGGCGGCTGATTCTAGCCAGCTCGATGCCTTCTTTACCACCGATCGCAGAGATCACTGAAAAGCCGGCAGGCTTCAATACCGTTTCGAGCCATTCGAGGTTGGCGGGTTCGTCATCGACGGCGAGGATTCGGGTCTCCTCAGCGTCGACCTTGCTCGTGAACGTGAACTGGGCCAGCCGGTTGAGCAGGGCCTTGCCGTCGACCGGCTTGACGAAGTAATCGATCGCGCCCAGCGCGCGGCCGAGCTCCGGTTTGTCGACCACGCTGATCACCACGACTGGGATGTCCATCGTGGCCGGTTCACGCTTCAGCTGCTCGAGCACATCCCAGCCGTCAAGCCCGGGTAAAAGGATGTCCAGGGTGATGGCGATCGGGTGAAGCTCGCGAGCCTTGGCCATCGCCTCCACACCACCCAGCGCTACCTCGGCTCGGAAGCCTCCCCTGTCGAGCTGGCGGGCCAGTAGCTCCGCCGCCTGGAGGTCGTCCTCCACGACCAGGACAAGCGGCCGCCGGTCGTGTGGCGTTGCCCTCGGCAGAACGGGGACGGGAGCGGCCCGCTTGGCATCGGATGGTCGCAGCGGCAGCCTGATCGTGAAGACGCTGCCCCTTCCGAGCTCGCTCGTGACCCTGATCTCGCCACCATGCAACTGGGCCAGGCGTTTCGTCAGAGCGAGACCCAGACCGGTCCCTTCCTGCCTGCGGCCGGCGCCCGATTCCAGCTGCTGGAACTCCTTGAACAGACGGTTGAGGTCCGACTCGGCGATTCCGATCCCGGTGTCTGACACCGAGATCTCGACCGCGCTCTGAAAGCGTTCCGCCTCGATACGGACTAGCCCAACCTCCGACGTGAACTTGACCGCGTTGGAGGCGAGATTGAGGAGCATCTGTTTCAGCTTGCCGGCGTCGGCCTCGATCTCGCCCGCTGACTCGACGTCAACGCTGATACGGATGTGCTTCTTGGACGCTAGCGGCTCGATAGTACTTACGACTGCGCGCACGACGTCTGCGATCGAGACCTTTTCGAGCGACAGCGTCATCCGTCCTGCCTCGACTTTCGAGAGGTCGAGGATGTCGTTGATCAGCGCCAGGAGATGTGTTCCGCTCGAGTTGATCTGGATGAGAAACTTCATCCGCGTAGCGGCGTCGAGCTTGCCGGAAGTGTCGTCGATCATCAGCTCGGAAAAGCCGAGGATCGCGTTCAGCGGCGTGCGCAGCTCGTGGCTCATGTTGGCGAGGAACTCGCTCTTGTGCTGATTGGCGATCTGCAGCTCGTGGTTGAGATTCTTGATCGCATCCTCGGCTTCCTTGCGCGCGGTAATGTCCCTCACAAAACCGACGAACAGCACCTCGCTCCCGAGCGCCGACGCGGGCGAGATTGCGAGCTCGACGGGAAACTCGCGGCCATCCTTCGCCAGCGCGGTGAGCTCCAGGACTTTGCCGAGAACGGGTCCTTCTCCAGTGGCCAGGTAGCGCGCGAGACCGGCTCGGTGTGCGGCGCGATGCTGCGTGGGAACGATCGTGTCGGCGAGGACCCTCCCTAGGGCTTCCTCGCGGGGCCAGCCGAAAGTGGCTTCAGCTTGCGGGTTCCAATCGGTGATCACGCCGCGCTGGTCCATGGTCACAATTGCGGTCAGCGATGTGTCGATGATCGCCTGCAGGCGAGCCTGTGACTCCGCCAGTGCTCGCTCGACGTGCTTGCGAGCACTGATGTCAAGCACTACCGCTACGTTATGCGGCTCGTCACCCACCATCTCCGAGCGCGAGATGCTCTCGATCGGGATACGCCGGCCGTCTCGGGTCAGGATCTCCCACTCCTGCACGATGACGTCGCCCACCCCTGAGACTCTGGCTGCCAGCTGCTTGCGGAATTTGTCCATAGACTCCGGCGCGAAGAGGCCGGCCATCGGCGGGAAGTCGCCTGGTCCCGGACCGTAGCCCGTCATGCGACAGATGGCTTCATTGACCGATTCGATCTCTGAGCCTGTAGAAATCACCAGTCCGATGCCCATGTCGCTGAGGTTCTGAAGCAGGTTATCGACCAGACTCTTTTGCTGGACGAGCTGCTCGTGGAGTATGCGAAGTGGGTCTTCCGCGCTGTCTGGCATGTCGATACGCGGTGGATTATCGGCCGCTAACTCATGAAATTACACGCGATAAGCCTGGCTTATCGAATGGTTGAAATCAGGAGCCGGGCGCCAGACCAAGCCCGCGGCGAAGATCGCCACGAAAAAGGCCACCGGGAGGATTGCGCCGGCGCCTCGGGGGCTGGAAGCTGCACTCCTCCCCACCCCGTGGCGAGGTCGGCGCGCATGCGGAGCAAGCCCGCCGGGTGGGGAGACCGATAGTTCTCATACGCTGGGGTCACTGCCGCCAGCATGGGAGCGGCCACCATCCAGCCCAGGATGAAGAACGTCATGGCGCTCGACACGTCAATGGCCGCTGGTTTGAAGAGAACGGGCACGAGCAGGAACGCAACGACGTCGAGAAGAACGCCGGCGACCAGCCCGGCGATCGCGGCCGAGCCGATGAGCCCGGCCGCCTTTCTCACTCCGCGGCGTCGCTCCCGCGGTCGGGCTTCAGGAACAGGGCACCCAGCGGAGGCAGGGTCAGGTTGAGGCTATGCAGGTGGCCATGGCGTGGGATCGGCGCCGCGTCGACGCCGCCAAGGTTGCC
This sequence comes from Chloroflexota bacterium, assembly GCA_005879945.1. Classification (GTDB taxonomy): domain Bacteria; phylum Chloroflexota; class Dormibacteria; order Dormibacterales; family Dormibacteraceae; genus UBA10449. The sequence goes on from VBHX01000180.1 coordinate 12,017, forward strand.
CTGACCGCTTCCGCCGTAGATTGGCGCGTCGCTGTTCAGCACCTCCAGCCACCGCCCCGGTACGGGCGCGCCGATCTGGTAGTTCTGGCGCGGAACGGGCGTGAAGTTGAACGCGGCTACGATCATCTCGTCCTCGCTGCTCCGCCGGATGAAGCTGATCACGCTCTGCTCGGCGTCGGTGCCGTCGATCCATGAGAAACCGGCCGGATCGAAGTCGAGCTCGTGCAGGGGCTTCTCGTCGCGCATCAAGCGGTTCAGGTCGCCCGTCCATCGGCTCACGCCGTCGTGCATCGGCTGGTCGACAAGATGCCAGTCCAGGCTCTCGTCGTGATTCCACTCGCGCCACTGCCCGAACTCCGCGCCCATGAACAGGAGCTTCTTGCCCGGCATTGCGTACATGTAGGCGAGGAGCAATCGCAGGTTGGCGAATTTCTGCCAGTCGTCGCCGGGCATCTTCGACAGTAGCGAGCCCTTTCCGTGCACGACCTCGTCGTGCGACAGCGGAAGCATGTAGTTCTCCGAAAAGGCATAGAGCATTCGAAACGTGAGGTGGTGGTGCTCGAAACGCCGGTGGACCGGATCCTTCTCGATGTACGCGAGCGTGTCGTGCATCCAGCCCATGTCCCACTTCATGCCGAAGCCGAGACCGCCGAGGTAGGTCGGGCGTGACACCAGCGGCCATGACGTCGACTCCTCGGCGATCGTCTGCACGTCCGGCTGCTCCTTGTAGACCTCGATGTTGAACCGGCGCAGGAAGTCGACCGCCTCGAGGTTTTCTTTGCCGCCGAATTTGTTCGGCAGCCACTGGCCGGCCTTGCGCGAGTAATCGAGATACAGCATCGACGCAACTGCGTCGACCCGCAGGCCGTCGACGTGATAGCGGTTGAGCCAGCTCAATGCGCTGCTCAAGAGGAATCCGCGCACCTCGTTGCGGCCGTAGTTGAAGATGGAGCTGCCCCAATCCGGGTGCACACCCAGCCTCGGGTCGGCGTGCTCGTACAGGTGCGTCCCGTCGAAGTTCTGCAGCCCGAACTCGTCCGATGGGAAGTGTGATGGCACCCAATCGAGGATCACCCCGATCCCGCTCTGGTGCAGGTGGTCGACCAGGAACATGAGGTCCTGCGGCGTCCCGTATCGGCTCGTCGGCGCAAAGAAGCCGGTGACCTGATAGCCCCACGAGCCGTAGAAGGGGTGCTCCATGACCGGCATGAACTCGACGTGGGTGAACCCGAGCCGGTGCGCGTAGTCAGCCAGACGCGGCGCGAGCTCACGATACGTCAGCCATCGGTTGTCCTCTTCAGGCACGCGCATCCACGAGCCCAGATGCACCTCGTAGACGGACCAGGGCGCCTGCCGTCCGTTGGCGCGCGAGCGGCCGGACATCCAGTCGCGATCGTCCCAGTCGTAGTCCAGGTCCCACACGATCGAGGCCTGGCGGGGCGGCTGCTCTGCGTAAACGGCGTACGGGTCGGCCTTGTCGGCGCCCGAGCGCGTGATGCGAGAGTGGACGTGGTACTTGTACAGCGCGCCGTTCTTGACGTCGGGGATGAAGCCCTCCCAGATCCCTGACTGCTCGCGCGGAACGAGCATGTTCGCGGTGCGGTTCCAGCCGTTGAAGTCTCCGATGACGCTCACCGCGTCCGCGTTCGGAGCCCAGACGGCGAACCAGGCGCCCTCCGGATCCTTCGAGAGGTGTGCGCCCAGCTTCTCGTAGAGATGGCTGTGGGTGCCCTCGTTGAAGAGGTGGATGTCGAACGGCGTGAGCAGTGAGGATGCAATCATGCGGGCTGCACAACCTCGAGTATGCCCCTCAGCGGAATCCGCACCCAGTCCGGCCTGCTGTTGAGCTCGTATCGGAGTTCGTACAGCGCCTTCTCGAGGATCATCGTCGTCAGTTGAAGACCGAGGTCGTCGGGCGTTTGCGGCAAGAACGAGGCATTGCCGGCGGTGTTGAGGTAGCTGCGGAGGAAAGCCGCGGAAACCGAGTCGACCCAGAACCGAGCCCACGCACGCAAGCGCGGCCCGGTGTCCGGCAGGAATTGCCCGGCCTGGAGCGCTGCCTGGCTCGCGTAGTCGAACGACCGCAGCATTCCAGCGACGTCGCGGAGGGCGAGGCGCTTGAGGCGGCGCTCATAGAGGGTGCGAGACGGCTCGCCCTCGAAGTCGATGATCACGAAGTCATGGCCGGTGTAAAGGACCTGGCCAAGGTGATAGTCGCCATGCACCCGGATCCGGTTCGTGGTCAGCCTCCGCGCCAGGAACGCGCGCAGGACCTGCGCGATGCGCGGCTCCAGGTCGAGCACGCGCTTCGCGTCCTCCTTCGCCTCCTCGGGCAGGCGGTTGAGCTGGCTGCGGAGCAGTTCCAGCGAGCGCAGCGCGAGGCCGTTGAGCGATTGGTAGATCGATCGCTGGTCCTGTGGCGATATGCGCTCAGGCGCGAAAGCAGGATCGTCGGGGTCGGACGCCAGCGCGGTGTGCAGCTCCGCGGTGCGCTTGCCCAGCAGCCGCGCGGAGTCGAGATAGGCTCCGTTGGTTCTAGTCGCGACCTCGGGCAGGTCGATCAGGCTGGCCTGGAGCAGGTTGCGCGGCAGCGGCGGCGGCTCGCCGCTGGCGGGCTGCTCCATCGCTTTCAAGTAGTGATTGAGTGTCGTCTGCGTGTACTGCCATGCGTCGCCCTGGTTGGGCACGTAGCCCTGGAGGACGGCCAGCGTCACCGGCTCGCCCCTGTCGCGGCGGTACTCTACGCTGCCGGCAAGCGGCGAGATCTGGGCGAAGTTCGTCTTCTCCGTCAGGAATCGCCCGACCTCGAGCTCAGGATTGCTGCCTTCCTCGATCCGCCTGAAGAACTTGAGCATAAGCCGCTCCCCGAACACGACCGAGTTGTTGCTCTGCTCGGCGACAGATAGCGCAGCCTCGAGCCTGATCGTCTCCGGCCCGCGCAGGCGCGCGAACGCCCGCGTCGTCGACCCGACCAGCATTCCGGTCGAGCTCGCCGCGCGCTTGCGCCGCGCGATGATGCTGAGGATCGCCTCGGCAAAGCCCGGCGGTCCCAACGCATCGAACAGCAGGCCGCGGTTGTCGTTGCCGGCTGAGCGCACCCAGGCAATCGCCGAATGCGGCCAACGCTCGATGATGTGGCCCGTCTCAGCGGCGCCTGCGTACGTGACAGGCAGCAGGTAGGTCTCGGGATCGCCCTCGGCGTAAGCCGCCTGCAGGGTGAGGAGGTAGGCTGTGCGGTCTGTTCCCGGCACCTCGATCGCGTCGACGATGCCGACGGACTTCAGGCGGCGCGCCTTGCCCGCAAACCAGCGTCGCTGCTTGATATAGGGAACGAGGATGGCTTCGAGGCGCTCCTTGGCGACGCCGAACAGAACCGAGTCCCAGCCGCCCTCGACCTTGACCTCGGGCAGCACGGCCGCGGTCAATCCCCAATCGGCGGGAACCGTCGAGGCGGTGCGCGGCTGCAGCGAGAACCAGTAGAAGGAGTGCGGGCCGAGGGTGAGGAAGTAGGGCGTCTTGCCGACGACCGGCAGCTCCGTCGAGCCGAACAGCTCGACGGGGACCATGCCCTCCCACTTCGAAAGGTCGAGTTCCAACACCTGCAGGAATCGGGAGAGGTTGGCGACACAGAGGATCTGCTCGGATTCGTAGCGCCGCACGAAGGCCAGCACCTTGCGGTTCTCGGGCCGCAGGAGCTCGAGCGTACCGCGGCCGAACGCCCGGTGGCGCTTCCGCAGCGCGATGAGGCGCTTCATCCACGACAGCAGCGAGTGTTGGTTCTGCGCCTGCGCCTCGACGTTGACACTCTCGTAGTGGTACTCGGGGTCGGTCACGATCGGCAGGTAAAGCCGCTGCCGGTTGGCGCGCGAGAAGCCGGCGTTGCGGTCGGCGCTCCACTGCATGGGGGTGCGCACACCGTTGCGATCGCCCAGGAAGATGTTGTCGCCCATCCCGATCTCGTCGCCGTAGTAGAGGACCGGCGTCCCCGGCAGCGAGAAGAGCAGGCCATTCATCAGCTCGATGCGGCGCCGGTCGTTGCCGAGCAGTGGGGCGAGGCGCCGACGGATGCCGAGGTTGATCCGCGCCGCGCGGTCCTGCGTGTAGGCGCGATACATATAGTCGCGCTCCTCGTCGGTGACCATCTCGAGCGTCAGCTCGTCATGGTTGCGGAGGAATAGCGCCCACTGCGAGTTGTCCGGTATCGAAGGTGTCTGGGCGAGGATGTCGACTATCGGGAAGCGGTCCTCCATTCGGATCGACATGAAGAGCCGCGGCATGAGCGGGAAGTGGAATGACATGTGGCACTCGTCGCCTTCTCCGAAGTACGCGACCGCGTCCTCCGGCCACTGGTTGGCCTCGGCGAGCAACATCCGGTTTGCGTAGTTCGCATCGACGTGCCGGCGCATCTCTCGCAGGAACTGGTGCGTCTCCGGCAGGTTCTCGCAGTTGGTGCCCTCCCGTTCGAACAAGTACGGAATTGCGTCGAGCCGCACCCCGTCGACGCCGGCGTCCAGCCAGAAATCCAGCGCCTTGAGTACCGCCTCCTTGACCTTGGGGTTATCGAAGTTCAGGTCGGGCTGGTGCGAGTAGAAACGGTGCCAGTAGTAGGCGTTGGCCAGCTGGTCCCAGGTCCAGTTGGAAACCTCGAAGTCCTTGAAGATGATCCGGGCGTCCGTGTAGCGCTGGTTCGTGTTGCTCCAGACGTAGAACTCGCGCGCGGCGCTTCCCGGGCGTGCCCGCCGCGCTCGCTGAAACCATGGGTGCTGGTCGGAAGTGTGGTTGCAGACGAGCTCGTTGACGACCCGGATGCCGCGGCGGTGCGCGTCCTTGATGAACGCGTGGAGGTCGGCCAGGTGCCCGTACATCGGGTTGATGTCGGTGTAATCGGCGATGTCATAGCCGTCGTCCCGCATCGGCGAGGGATAGAACGGCAGCAGCCAGATCGCGCTTATGCCGAGCTCCTGCAGGTACGGCAGCTTTTCGAGCAAGCCCCTGAAGTCGCCGCTGCCATCGCCGTCGCTGTCATAGAACGCGCGCACGTGCAGCTCGTAGATGAGCGCGTCCTTGTACCAGAGGGGATCGTCGTCGTGCGTGAACGTCTCGTGCTTGCGATGCCGTACCGAAGACTGGATCACAGGAAGTACTCGAAGTCGTGCTCGCTGCGGATCCTTCGGCGGAAGCGAAAGATCTGCGCGGGTGTCGAGAACGGGTTGAGCTCGATGTAGTTGCGAGGGCCGTTCCAGATGTAGCGCGCGCCGCTCAGGAGCTCGTGCGCCTGGTAGCTGCGCTCGCGGTCGATGCCGAGCGCATCGAGTGGGAGGGTGACCATGCCGACCTGTGTGTGGTGCGGATCGACGTTCACCACCGTGAGCACGACATCCGCCAGATCGTCCGTGCTCTTCGTGTAAGCGATGATCTGCTCGTTCTCGGTCGGATGGAACATCAGGCCGCTGTCGCTCTGCAGGGCCGGGTTCTCGCGACGCACCTTGTTGACCAGCGCGATCAGCTCGCGAAGGCTGTCAGGACTGTTGCGCTGCCAGTTGCGAATCTGGTACTTCTCGGAGTCGAGGTACTCCTCCGACCCGGGCTCTTTGGCCCGGCTCTCGCACAGCTCGAACGCGGGACCGTAGATGCCGTAGCTCGCCCCGAGCGTTGCCGCGAGAACGAGGCGCGCGGCGAACGCGGGCCGGCCGCCTGTCTGCAGGTATTCGGTGAGGATGTCGGGCGTGTTGGGCCACAGGCTCGGGCGCAGGAAATCGCGAATCGGCGCGGAGCGGAGCTCGGTGAAGTACTGGCTCAGCTCCCAGGTGGTGTTGCGCCATGCGAAGTAGGTGTACGACTCGCTGAAGCCGGCCTTCGCCAGGCGATACATCACTTTCGGGCGCGTGAAAGCCTCGGATAGAAAGATCACGTCGGGGTGCGCGCGCTTGACCTCGCCGATCATCCACTCCCAGAACGCGAACGGCTTGGTGTGCGGGTTGTCGACCCGGAAGATCCGCACGCCCTGGTCGATCCAGAACACGACGATCGACAGCAGCTCCGCCCACAGCGCGGGCCACTGCTCGCATTCGAAGTCGAACGGGTAGATGTCCTCGTACTTCTTGGGCGGGTTCTCCGCGTACTGGATCGACCCGTCGGGGCGATGACGGAACCATTCCGGGTGCTCTTTCGTGTACGGGTGGTCGGGCGAGCACTGATACGCGATGTCCAGTGCGATCGATAGGCCGTGCTCGCTTGCGACGCGAACCAGCCGCCTGAAATCGTCCAGTGTGCCCAGCCGCGGATGGATCGACTTGTGTCCGCCCTCCTCCGACCCGATCGCCCACGGGCTCCCGGGCTCGTCCGGCTTGGCCTGGACGCTGTTGTTGGCACCTTTGCGATGGGTGCGGCCGATTGGGTGGATGGGAGGGAAGTAGAGGACGTCGAATCCCATGCCCGAGATGTATGGCAGCCAGTCCTCGACGTCTCGGAAAGTCCCGTGCTTGCCGTCCTTGCCCGCCGACCTGGGAAACATCTCGTACCACGCCCCATAACGCGCGCGCTCTGCCTCGACGATCACCTCGAGCTCGCGCTCGTATGTCACCGAGCGGCTGCGGTCGGCATGGCGGTCCATGAGCTCGGCGAGGTCGGCGCCAAGGGCGGCGGTCGCGGAGGCCCTCCCCTTTCGCAGCTGGGCGGCGTAGGTTAGCAGCTTGGCGGCGTCGGGCCCACCTGCGCGCGCCGCCGCTGCCTCCACCAACTTGGCGGCGACCTCGAGTTCGAGCGTCACGTCCTGGCCGGCCTCGACCCGCTTGGCGAACTGCCGGCTCCAGGTTTCGAAGGGATCGATCCAGGCCTCGACGGTGAACAGGTAGCGGCCGAGCTCCGCTACTGGGAACTCGCCTCGCCAGCGGTCGTTGACGAGCGCGACCATCGGCCCCTCGGTCCACGTCGAAACAGAGTGGTGGCGGTAGCGGACGACGCACGCGAGCGCGTCGTGGCCATCCGCGAATACGTCGGCCTCGACGGTTACCTTCTCGCCGAGGGTCCGCTTGGCCGCGAACCGGCCGGAGTCGATATCGGGCGAGACCGATTCGATGGCGACCCGCTTCCGGCCGTCGGCGGACGGCTTTTCGCTCCCCGCCGTGCCGGGAGCTCCGGCGCGCAGCGCCGGTGTGGGGGGGTTCGGGTTGGTTGGCCTTCGCCTGACCGGTGCGCGAGCCACGGTTCAATCGTGCCACGCTCGATCGCTCTCATGTACCTCCGGACATGTGTTCGAATAGGGGCGTGGGGATGCTTCGCTCGATCGACCCTTCTACAGGGAAGGAAATCGCCCACGTCCCGGAGTTGGACGCGGCGGGCATCGAGGCCGCCGTGGCCCGCGCCTGGGCCTCCCGTCACGCCTGGCGAGACGTCGGCGTGGACATGCGGGCCGCCCTGCTCCGCTCGGTCTCTGGGGTCTTGCGGGCGGACAAGGCCCGTTATGCCGCGCTGCTCACGGCCGAGATGGGCAAGCCCATCGTCGAGGCTGAGGGCGAGATTGAGAAATGCGCCTGGTCGGCCGCCTGGATCGCTGACAACGCCGCCCGGCTGCTGGCCGACGAGCCTATGGAAAGCTCGGCCACCCGCAGCTATGTCAGGTTCCAGCCGCTGGGGGTGATCCTGGCCGTCATGCCCTGGAACTTCCCGTTCTGGCAGGCGTTCAGGGCCGGGCTGCCGGCGCTGGCCGCGGGCAACGTGATGCTCCTCAAGCACTCGTCCAACGTGCCCCAGTCCGCGCTCGCGATCGAAGAGGTGTTCCGCGAAGCCGGAGTTCCGCAGGGCGTGTTCCAGACGCTGCTCATCGGATCGGGCGCCGTCGACCAGATCATCGAGGACCATCGGGTCGCGGGTGTGACGCTCACCGGGTCCGAAGCCGCGGGCGCCCGTGTCGCCGCGACGGCCGGCAAGACAATCAAGAAAACCGTCCTCGAGCTCGGAGGCTCGGATCCGTTCATCGTGCTCGCGGACGCCGACATCAAGGTGGCGGCGACCGTAGCCTGCCGAGCGCGCAACCAGAACAACGGCCAGAGCTGCATCGCGGCCAAGCGATTCATCGTCGTCGAGTCCGTGGCGGATGAGTTCGAGTCGCTGCTCTCGAGCGCCGTCGGCGCGCTGAAGATCGGTGACCCAAAGGATCGCGGCGTGCAGGTCGGTCCGCTCGCACGCGCCGACCTGGTCGACGACCTCGAGCGCCAGGTGAAGGAGTCGGTGCGGCTGGGTGCGCGACCGCTGACAGGTGGAAATCGCCTGGATGGGGCGGGTTATTTCTTCCAGCCGACTGTGCTCACCGACGTTCGGCCGGGCATGCCGGTTTACCACGAGGAGACTTTCGGTCCGGTCGCAGCGGTGATCCGCGTCAGCGATGAGGAGGAAGCGCTGCGGGTGGCAAACGATTCAGAGTTTGGCCTCGGCTCGAGCATCTGGACGCAGGACGTCGAGCGCGGTCGCAAGCTCGGCGAGCGCATTCAGGCCGGCATGGTGTTCGTCAACGGCATGGTCGCCTCCGACGCCCGCCTGCCGTTCGGCGGCGTGAAGAAGTCAGGTTACGGGCGCGAGCTCTCGAGCTACGGGATCAAGGAGTTCACCAACATCCAGACGGTCTGGATAGGACCTGCGAAGAACTAGCGGTTGGTTTCGCGTCGCACGAACAGCGTGGTGCCCAGGATCATGAAGACCGCGAACATCAGCGCGAGCACCGCGGTGTTGGTCAGCGGGCTCAGCAGCACCACCCGGCTGTAATCGCGGGTGCCGGCGAAGACCACCCCTCGTGCAAGGTCGATCACGTACCGCATCGGCGACGCCAGCGACAGGATCAACAGGTACCACGGGAGGTGGTTGATCGGGCTGATCAAACCCGCCAGGAAGTACTGCGGCAGGAAAACGAAGTTGAAGACCTGGTTCGAGGCCCGCGAGTCGCTCATCGTGTTGAGCAGCAGGAGCCCAAACGCGCCGCCCATGAAGCACGACAGCAGCGCCACGGGCACGAGCAGGCCGAGCGCAGTGAGCGTCAGCGGAACGCGCAGCACGGCGGCGAAGAGCACGAACGGCAGCACCTGGGCGATGGCGACCATCGTCTCGCCGAGGATCTTTCCAAACACGATCGAATAGCGCGAGACAGGTGAGACGAAAATCTCCTGTGCGAAGTCGTTCTGGCGGTCGTCCATCAGCGACGTCAGGCCTTGCGCGGTGGACTGGAACAGCGTCATCCCAAGGAAGCCCGTGAAGGTGAAGCTGATGAAGTTGAAGCCGGCCGCCGCGCCGAGATTGAGTTGCAAGGTTCCGCCGAGCAGAACGACCATCGCGAACGGGAACACAACTGCCGCGATCAACCTGCCCGGGTCGCGAAAGAACTTCAGCAGGTCTCGCCCCGCAAGTGCCATGGCGACGTTCAGGTCATGCATCGCCGCCCGCCAGGATTCGTAGATAGGCGTCCTCGAGGGACGGTGATTCCGTTCGAAGCGTGGTCAGCGGCTCGTTGATGCCATGCACGACCTCGTAGGCCGTGAGGCCGTCCAGGCTCACCACGAAGTGATCCCGCTCCGTGAACGACACCTTCATCTGTTGGAGGCGCCGTCTGAGGGCGTCGCGGTCGGCGGCGTCGATGATGAGCTGCTCGTGCACGAGCTGGGACTTCACTTCTCGAGGTGAACCTCGAGCAACGACATGCCCGTGGTCGAGGATGCAGATCCGGTCCGCGTCCTCCGCCTCGATCAGCTGATGGGTGGTGAGGCAGATCGTGATCTCGTGCTTGCGCCTGAGCTCGTTGATGTACTGCCACAGAGTTCGGCGGCTCGCCACGTCGAGGCCACTGGTCGGTTCGTCGAGAAACAACACCCGCGGGTGATGCATGAGGCCGCGGATGATCTCGAGTTTGCGCCTCATACCGCCCGACAACCGCTTGACCGGCTTGAAGACGTCGGCGCCCAGGCCGACCATCTCGGCGAGCTCCCTGATCTGGGCGCGATACGCAGATGGCATGAGGCGATACACCGGTCGGTACGGGTAGAGGCCGTACAGGACGGCGTGGAAGCGGACGTTCTCCTCGCCGGTCAGGTTCATGTCCAGCGAGGGGCTCTGGAAGATGATCCCCACCTCGCGCCGCACCGCGCTCGCGCCGGCGACGATGTCGTGGCCGGCGATCCGCACGACTCCTGATGTCGGCGACAGGGTCGTGGTGAGGATCGAGATCGTCGTGGTCTTGCCGGCGCCGTTGGGTCCGAGCAGCGCAAAGAACTCTCCTGGCTCGACCTCGAAACTGACCCCGTCGACGGCGTTCACGCTGCCGCCTTTCCGATAGCGCTTGACGAGGTCGCGGACCTCGATCGCCGGAGTCATCTCGCGGGCGTTTTCTTGGAGGCCGCGATGTGCTTTCGCGCCAGCACCGAGTAGCTGTCCTTGAGAGCGGTGGCGGGGTCGAAGTCGAGGCTGCGCGCCTTCTCGGGCAGCACTTCGAGCGGCCCCTCGAGCTCGACGAACGAGCCGAAGTCGAGGGTATCGAGGGTGACCGTCACGACGCCGTCGAGCGTCCACATGGCGCGGTGTTTCTTGTAGGTGAACTCAACCCGAAAACCAAGCTCGGCCAGTAGGTCGAGAGTCGCATGCGCGTCCTTGACCTCGACCTCGGTCTCCTCACGCACCTTGACCCCGCCGACGAAGTGTGCAGGCCCCTTGGCGGTGAGAACGCCGCGCGGCCCGCCGTTGAGGACGCGAAGCCTGAGCGTGATGTTGCGCGTCGACTTGCCCGGACCGTCGAAGCGGTAGTTCTCCTCGTCGTACTTGCCCTCGAGCCGGGCTCCCCGCTTGCGAAGCAGCGCTCGCAGCCGCGCATGGTCCTGAGCACCACGGACTCGGAACTTGAGCTCGCATTCGACGCTGCGATCACGTGGGCGGTGGTGAATTCGGCGCCTGGCCACGCGTGGAGATTAAGGGAAGTTACGCCGCGGCTTGTTTGTTGATCCTGAACAGGGAGCTGGTCACAGCCGTGCATTCGTCTTCGACGTAATCGAGTCCCGCCGACTCCGCGATGCGCCGCGCCTCGTCGGAGCGGATGTCGAGCTGCAGCCAGAGCGCCTTCGCCCCGACGGCTACTGCCTGCCGGGCGATGTCCGGTGCGTCGGCCGCGGGCCTGAAGACGTCGACGACATCGATCTTCTCGGGGACCTCCGCCAGCGACCTGTACACGCGCTCGCCGAAGAGCGTGTCCGCATATGGGTTTATGGGGATGATCCGGAAGCCGCGGCGCTGCAGGCCGGCCGGCACCGAGCCACCAGCCTTGTTCGGGTCCCGCGATGCGCCCACGACCGCGATCACCGTGTTGGCCTCCAGGATCTCGCGTCCGGTCTTGCTCACATCAATTGCCAAGCGCGACAGCGACCCGGATATTCCTACTTTTCCCTGAGGAACGTGATCACCGCGGCCACCCGCCGATGGACCTGCGGCTCTTCGGTGAGGCCAAGCTTGGAGAAGATCGCGTTCGCGGGTCGGCTGGCCGGCGATCGTCATCGGTGCGTTCCAGGTGGTGTCTTCGCAGTTCGGTGCCGATGCCACGCCGCTCAGTCTGCTGGCGTACCTTTGGATCCTCGGTGTTGCGCGGTTACTACACCTTCCGACCCGCTGAAAACCGCGAGGTTCGGCCGGCCGTTGCCCCCACTTCAGCTGCTCGCGAGCCTGTCTAAACCGAGGTCTTCTGCGATTCGATGCCGACGAGTGGCTCCGCCGCCGCAAGGCGGCGGATCTGCTCTCCGGCGAACCGATAGCCCCGCGCCTCCCACCGCGCCACCGCGCCGGCGATGTGCGGGGTGATGAGGATGTTGGGCGCCTCCCACAAGGGGTGATTCGCGGGGAGCGGCTCCGGGTCGGTTACGTCAAGCGCGGCGCGGATGCGGCCGGCACGCAAAGCCTCCAGGAGCGCATCGGTATCGACGGTCTTGCCGCGGCCCGCATTGACGAACAATCCGCCTGGCTTCATGCGAGCGAGAAAGGTCGCGTCGACGCAGCGATCCGTCTCCGGCGTCAACGGGAGCAGGTTCACCACCACGTCGGCCTGGGGCAAGAGGCCGGGCAGCACTGACACAGGCTGTGCGTCGTCACGCGCGTGCCGGGCGACCCCGATGACTCGGGCACCGAACGGCGCCAGCCGCGCCGCAACCGCGCGTCCGATCGAGCCGTGGCCGACGATCAGTACCATCTGCCCGTCGAGGTCCTCGATTGCCGGGGTTTCGGCGGTGCTGCGATTCCACTCACCGCGCCGCTGGAACTCGACGAACTCACGACCATCGTCACGTCCGGTTCCGGCTCGGCGACGAGCTGGACGCCTTCGGGTAGCGGCTCCAGCTCGCGCCTCATCGGCCCGTCCGAGACGAGAACTTTCAAAAAACTTTAGGCAGCGCGGACGGCGGTTGCGCTCTCTTCGAGCGCGTACTTCAGCACCTCTTCGACCCGGCTCGCCAGATGGAACGTCATCTCCGCGCGCACGCTTTCAGGGACATCGTCGATGTCCTTCTCGTTGCGCTTCGGGAGGATGACCTCCTTCAGGCCCATCCGGTGGGCGGCCAGCACCTTCTGCTTGACGCCGCCGATGGGCAGCACCAGGCCCTGGAGCGTGACCTCGCCGGTCATGCCGACCGTGCTCCGAACCGCGCGACCGGTGAGCAGGCTCACGATCGCGGTCGTCATTGTCACGCCGGCCGACGGCCCGTCCTTGGGCACGGCGCCCGCGGGCACGTGGATGTGGAACGCCTTGTCGACGGCGCCCGCTTCGATCCCCAAATCTGCCGCGTGTGAGCGGACGAAGGACAGCGCGATCTGCGCGGACTCCTTCATCACGTCACCGAGCTGGCCCGTGAGGATGAGGCTGCTGCCGCGTCCTTCGTTGTTGTTGACGGAGGTCGCCTCGACGAAGAGGACGTCTCCACCGGTGCCGGTCACGGCCAACCCAGTCGCCACTCCCGGCACGGCGGTCCGGGCCGCGACCTCGTTGTCGAACTTCGGCTTGCCGAGGAACTCCTTCACGCGCTGCTGCGTGATCTCGACCGGAGGTGTCAGCGCCGCGGTGGCGACCTTCGTGGCGACCTTGCGCGTGATCTTCCCGAGCTCGCGCTCCAGGTTTCGCACGCCGGCCTCGCGGGTGTGGTCCGTGATGACGGTCATGACCGCCTCGTCGGTCACGGTGACCTCGTCTTCCTTCAGGCCCGCCTGCTTGACCTGCCGTGGAAGGAGGTGGTCCTTCGCGATCGCGACCTTTTCCTGCTCGGTGTAGCCGTCCAGCCGGATCAGCTCCATGCGGTCGAGCAGAGGTGCAGGAATCGTCTCCGCCACGTTGGCGGTCGGGATGAACAGAACCTCAGACAGGTCCAGGTCGACCTCCAGGTAGTGGTCGCGGAACGTGTTGTTCTGCGCGGGGTCGAGCACCTCGAGCAGCGCAGCCGATGGGTCGCCCCGCCAGTCGCTGCCGACCTTGTCGATCTCGTCCAGCATGATCACCGGGTTCTTGGTTCCGGCCTCCTTGAGGGAGCGCACGATGCGGCCCGGAAGCGCGCCGACATAGGTGCGCCGGTGACCGCGGATGTCCGCCTCGTCGCGAATGCCGCCCAGCGACACGCGCGTGAACTTGCGGCCAAGCGCTCGGGCGACCGACTCGCCCAGCGAGGTTTTGCCGACGCCCGGAGGCCCGACCAGGGTGATGATCGCGCCAGAGCCACGGCCACCGAGCACCTCGAGGCCCCGCTCCTTGCGCAGCTTGCGCACTGCCAGGAACTCGATGATTCGGTCCTTGACGTCCGAGAGTCCGGTGTGGTCCTCGTCCAGGATTCGCCGTGCCTCGACGAGGTCGTAGTTGTCCTCGGAGCGCACGTTCCAGGGGATGTCGAGCATCCAGTCGAGGTATGTGCGGATCCAGCCGTACTCGGGGTTCTGCTCGCTCGTGCGCTCCAGGCGGTCGAGCTCGCGCTCAACCTCGGTGCGCACAGCGTCCGGCATCTCCGCCTTCACGACCCGCTCGCGGTAGGTCGAGACGACGTCGGTGCTGCCCTCGTTGAGCTGCTTCTTGATCGCCTCAAGCTGCTGCCGCAGCAGGAACTCGCGCTGCGTCTTCTCCATGCCCTCGGCGACGTCGCTGCGGATCTTCTCCTTAAGCGAAGCGTCCGCGAGGACCTGCTTCGTCCACCCGATGAGCTTGGTCAGCCGCTCTTCGACCTCGAGCGTCTCGAGCACCTCGAGCTTCTGCTCTGTGCTCAGGTCGGGCGAGTAGCCGGCCAGGTCGGCCAGGTGGCTTGGCGTCCTAGCGGCGCGCAGGAACTGCACCACCTGGGGCACGCCCCGGGACTCGACCAGGTTCTCGAGCATGGCCCGGTACTCGCGCGCAAGCTCGGTGGCACGCTCTGAGGGTGGCTCCGGGTCGACGATTGGTTCGGCCTTGACGAAGAGAGCCCCGGCGATGTCGGCCTGTCCGCTACCCAGGCGGGCGCGGTACTCGCCGCGCAGCATAAACGCCTCGGCGCCGGTTGGGAGCTCGCCGCCCTCGCCCAGGCGGGCGACGGTGCCGATGCTGCCATATCGGCCGTCGATCCTCGGCACGAGGAGGACCAGGCGGTTACCCTGGCGGGCGGCCTCGATGGCGGCCTTGGCCGTATCGCCCTCGACGGCGAGGGTGACGCTCATGTGAGGCAGGACGACCACGTCGTCCATTGGCATGACGGGTAGCAGTTCGGACTTAGGCGTACTCATTGTTGGGGTCTCCTCGGTTCATTAACTAGAGAAAGTTTTTCCCCGGCCGGGTCATTCCCAATCAGGCGGCGGAAAGACGCCTTTCCTGCCCGAATCCACCGTCTACTAAACTCGGTCTCCCCACACCGGAGGCGCCAGAGGCGCCTGCGGAGCTCCCCGCGTGGTGGGGAGCAAAAAAACTCGGTCTCCCCACACCGGAGGCGCCAGAGGCGCCTGCGGAGCTCCCCGCATGGCGGGGAGCAACAAAAAAACTCGGTCTCCCCACACCGGAGGCGCCAGAGGCGCCTGCGGAGCTCCCCGCGTGGCGGGGAGCCACTAAACCCGGGCGCTGCTCCCAGCCGACGCCGCCCTGCGGGAGAGGGCGTCGATCGACACCGCCGCCAGCAGGACCAGTCCGGTGACGATGAAGATCCTTTGCACGTCCAGGCCCTGCAGGTACATGCCGTTGTAGATGCCCCCGATCACAAGGCCGCCGAGGACCCCGTGGATGACCTTGCCACGGCCGCCGAACAGGCTCGTGCCTCCGATGACCGCGGCGGCGACGGCGAAGAGGACGTACTGGCCGCCCTGGACGTTGTTGGACATGCCGCCTATGTAGGACGCGTAAAGGATCAAGCCGATGCCGGCCGTCATCGAGCAGAGCGCGAATGCGACCGTGCGGATCAAGGCCACGTTGATGCCGGCGCGGCGCGCGGCTTCAGCGTTGCCGCCGATCGCATACACGTATCTCCCGTACTTTGTCCGCTCCAGCAGGATGGTCCAGGCGCCCAGGACGAATAGCACGATCGGGACCACCCACGGCACGCCGGCCAGCGTCCCAAAGTTGGCGCGGTTGATGTCGGAGATGGCCACTACGACGATTCCGGCGCCTGCGATCAGTGCGATCTTGAGCACCGTGAGACCCACCGGCGGGGCGACGAGCCCGCTCTTCCGGCGGCGCTGATCTCCAAACCAGAGGAACACCCCGAGTCCCAACACCATGATCGCCATGGCGATCCAGCTCACCGTCGGATCGATGGTGCCTGCCATGAGGTTGAACAGCACCTGCACGTTGGGGTCCTGGATGTTGAGATTCGGATAGCCCGAGAAGGGACCCAGCAGGAGAAGGATCAGCATCACGCCGTTGAAGATCAGGAACCCGGCGAGCGTGACGATGAAGGAAGGAATGCCGAGGCGGGTGATGATCGTGCCCTGGAGCGCGCCGACTGCCGCACAGAAGGCAAGCGCGGCCAGGATCGCCGCCCACCATGGCCACTTGGTGGTCGCCGGCTGGACGAGCTGGACGGCGATGACCCCGCCACACGCCCCGACGAAGCCGACTGACAGGTCGATCTCGCCCAACAGAAGGGCAAACGTCTCCGCCATTGCAAGCACCATGAACACGGCGCTCTGCTGGAAGAGGTTGACCAGGTTGCCGGCCGACAAGAACACGTGGTTCGGGCTGATCACCTCGAACACCACCATGATCGCGACAAGCCCGGCGACGACCGGCAACACGCCGCTTTCACCGTTCCGGATGCGGGCTGCATACGCCCGCGCGTATTCACCGAACGTCTGGGCGACGAGCTCTGGCGGAATCTCGACCGCCGCGGCTTCGACCGCTGCGGTCGGGTCGGGCGGGAGGTCAGGAGCCTCGATGCGTGCCACTCAGCTCGTCTCTGCCGGGGCGTCGCGGCGCGCCGTGCGGCTCAGGCTGCCGGTGGTCATGTACTCGACGAGGCTCTGCCGATCGAACGCGGATGCTTTGTCCTGGGTGACCATCCGGCCGAGGTGGAGGACGGCGATACGATCGGCGACCTCGAACACGTCATTGAGGTTGTGCGAGATGACCATCACCGCCAGGCCGCGGTCACGGAGGCGCTTCACAAGGTCCAGCACCTGCCTGGTCTGATTCACACCGAGCGCGGCGGTGGGCTCGTCCATGATCACGAGCTTGGAGTTCCACATCACCGCCTTCGCGACCGCGACCGACTGGCGTTGGCCGCCGGACAGTGACGCCACCGGCTGGCGGATGGACCTCACTGTCGTAACACGCAGACTGGCGAGGGTCTTCGCGGCTTCGCGTTCCATGTCGTCCTCGTCCAGGAACGCGCGCCTGAGGCGCTCGCGCCCCAGGAACATGTTCTGCACGATGTCGAGGTTGTCGCACAGTGCGAGATCCTGGTAGACGGTCTCGATCCCGAGCCGGCTCGCATCGCGTGTGCTGCGGACGTGGACCGGCATACCTTCCCAGAAGACCTGACCATGGTCCGGCTGATATACGCCGGAGATGCACTTGGTGAGCACGGACTTGCCGGCCCCGTTGTCTCCGCAGAGTGCCGTCACGTATCCGGCCGGAAGGTCGAGGTCGACAGCGTAAAGAGCCTGGACCGCACCGAAGTGCTTTTCGAGGCCGCGTACCTTGAGCAGCGGCTCGGTCGCCGGGGGAGAGTCCGGGGTCACCTGCGCCACAGCGTCAATTGTGCCGGAGAAAAGGGGATGCCGCCGCGCGAGGCGGCGGCATCCGTCGCTGACCTACTGCTAGGTGATGCCGGCGGCGGTGCATACGGCTGCAGTCACAGCCTGGCAGAGCGCGGCCTTGTCGACGAATCCGTCCTTGACCACTGTCGAGGCGACCTTGGTCTTGTCGACCCAGAGCGGAACCAGGAGCGATGCCGGCTGCGTGTTGCCCGGCTTGCCTGTTGGGGGCGACGTGGTGCTGTTGACAAGCGCGGTCGGTGGGGTGAGGCCGGCGCGCAGGATGGTCGCCAACGCGACCGCGTCCTGGGCCTCTAGGTAAATGGCCTTGTACACGGTGCCGCACTGATAACCCTGAAGGACGTTTTCAATGCCCCCAAGGCTGGCGTCTTGGCCGACGGTCGGAACCTTGTTGGCGGGAACGCCCTTCTGCTTGAGAACCGTGACCACCGCGTTCGCGAGGCCGTCGTTCGCCTCAATGGTGGCGTTGATCTCCGGGTGCGCGGTGTACTGCTGCTGGAAGATCGTCTGTCCCTTGGAGTTGTCCCAAGCTGGTGCGACCTGGTCACCGACCAGGGTGGCGCCGTTGGCGGTCTTCCCGACCGTCTCCTGAGGCACGCTGTCGCCCCAGACGACGGAGTTGTAGCCCTTGGCGAAGTCGATCGCGTTCGGGTCGGTGTCCTCGCCGCCGTTTAACGTGAAGACCTTCGGGCTGGCGACGTTCCATGCGGTGAGGCAGTCCTTGAAGCCCTGTCCGATGAGCTTGCCGACCTGCACGTTGTCGAAGCTGACGTAGTAGGTGTTGGTACCGGTGAAGGTGGCTCGGTCGTAGCTGATGAGCTTGACGCCCTTCGAGGACGCCAGCGCCTGGATCTGGGTGCCGACGGTGCTGTCGTTCGGGGCCATGACCAGGACCTTCGCGCCCTGAGTGATGTCCGCCTGTGCCTGCGCCAGCTCGGTCGCGTCGTTGCCCTGCGCATTGTCGATCTTGAAATCAGACGAGCTGTATCCAGCCATCTGGAAGGCTTTCGTCAAGTACGGCAAGTCTGAGTTGACCCACCTTGTGGACGAGGTGGTGTCGGGCATGAGCACCCCGACCAGGCCGCTTCCGGCCGCGTGCAAGTCCTTCAGCGTGGCCATGGCCGAGAAGGTGACGTCG
>VBHX01000227.1 GCA_005879945.1 Chloroflexota bacterium
CCGGGCTCGGCTTTTGTAGGAGGACAACAGCCATGTGGTCGAAGTTGAGACTCTTTGGTGCACTCCTCGCCCTGGCTCTGATTGCCTCGGTGTCGGGTCCAGCAGCCGCCAGCGCCGAGGGCACGAGCCACGCGCAGGTTTCGGGCGCGGGGCGCACGATCATCGAGGGCGGTACGGGTGGGTCTTCACCGCTGCCCGTGTTCACCGTTCTGGCATTTCACGCCGACGCGCAGGGCGGCGACTTCGAGTGCATGGCGCTCGCCCCGGCCGCGGCAACTGGCGACGGGAGCGGGCGTTTCGAAGTCAACGCGATGTATGTCACCGGAAACGTGA
>VBHX01000228.1 GCA_005879945.1 Chloroflexota bacterium
CATCCTGGAGATCTCCGGGCTGACCTTCCACGAAATTCTCCTGGAGGGCCAGATCAATATCAGCTGACCCAACTGGAATCTCGCGCCGGCAGCTCTTGAAGTGGGCCGGAGCAGGTGGCGCGTTGCTGCTGGTTCCGAGCCTGGGGTGGGCCCGTGGTCCAACGCCGGCCGCCGAAACCGGAGACAGCGTCGTGCTGCGCTGGAACGCGGCGGCATTGCAGGGGGCCCGGGACTCCAAGCTCGGACCCCCGATGGTTGCGCGGGCCCTCGCCATCGTCCACACCTGTGTTTACGACGCCTGGGCCGCCTTCGACCGTCACGCCGTCGGAACTCGTCTGGGGGCGGCGCTCCGCCGCCCCGCTCGCGAGCACTCACGTACGAACAAGGAGGCCGCGATCAGCTTTGCCGCCTACCGCGCTGCGGTCGACGTCTTCCCCGGGGACAAGTCGAGCGTCTTCGATCCGCTGATGCGCAGCCTCGGTCTTGACCCCAACAACACGACCACAGACCCAACCACACCGGCCGGGATCGGCAACCTTGCAGCACGCGCGGTGGTCGAATTCCGGCACCGAGATGGCGCCAATCAGCTCGGCGACATGGCGGGCGGGAAACCGGGCGTCGCCTACAGCGATTACACCGGTTACGTACCGGCAAATGGTCCGATGGACCTGCGACTTGCGTTCGACGCAGCTCTCGTGCACGACCCGAATCACTGGCAACCTCTGCGCTACATCGACGCGACCGGAGCGCTTGCCACCCAGCCGTTTGTGGGTGCTCAGTGGCAGCGGGTGACGCCCTTCGCGTTGGTTTCGGCAGCGCAGCTGCGGCCTTCCGAGGGCCCCGCGGCGTTTGGCTCAGACCGGTACCGCTCACAGGCAAACGAGCTGCTCGAGCTCAGCGCCGGGCTGACCGACGAGCAGAAGATGATCGCCGAGTACTGGGCGGACGGTCCTAGTTCCGAGCTGCCGCCCGGACATTGGGACCTGTTTGCCCAGTTCGTCTCACGCCGAGATTGGCATGGCGAGCGGAGTGATTGTCTCGACGCCGACGTCAAGCTCTTCTTCGCCCTGACCAACGCGATATTCGACGCGAGCATCTGCTGCTGGGACAACAAGCGGGCGTTCGACTCGGTGCGCCCGATCACCGCTGTCCGTTACCTGTTTCGCGGCCGGCGGGTGCGCGCGTGGGGCGGACCCTACCGCGGTACGCAACTGATCAACGGCGAGGATTGGTTCCCGTATCAAGCGCGCACCTTCCCGACGCCACCCTTCCCTGAGTACTCCTCGGGGCACAGCACCTTCAGCGCCGCGGGTGCCGAAATCCTGAGGCTCTTCACCGGCAGCGAGAGTTTCGGGGCGTCGGTCACGTTCCCGGCGGGAAGCTCGAAGTTCGAGGCCGGCGCGGTTCCCGCCCACGATGTGACCCTAAGTTGGGCGACGTTCAAGGAAGCGGCCGACCAGGCCGGTATGTCGCGCCGTTACGGAGGAATCCACTTCGAGCAGGCCGACTTGGATGCACGGAGGGCGGGCCGGTTGGTCGCCCAGCAAGCTTGGGCGAAGGCGCAGGCCTACTTCAACGGTGATGCGAGTGAGGAAGAATGATGCTGGGCGACTTTCCGATAGACGTCGTTCTCCTGGCCACCGATCTCGAGGCATCGAAGGACTTCTGCGCCAACAAGATCGGTTTGGAGATCGTTAACGACCTCCTTACGCCGTCCAGTTCAAGTGCGGTGGCGGGTCCCAGTTGGGCGTCAGCAAGAGCAGCGTCGGCACTGCCGACCCGCAGACGCAGGCCGCCTTTCGGGTCAAGGATCTCGCAGCCGAGTTGGCCGACCTTCGCTCGCGAGGCGTGAAGATCGAGGACTACGACTTGCCTGACCTGAAAACGGTGGATGGCGTGGCTGAGGTGCCGTTCGGGCTGATGGCCTGGTTCATCGATCCGGGCAAGAACTGCGTGGGGATCATCCAGCTGAAGTAGACCTGTCGCGGATGGAGAGACGGGACCGCGGTCCAATAATTCACCCGTGACCGCCGCCCCGCTCCTGGCCAGGTTCCTTCACGTTCGCCGTAACGAGCTTGACCGCACACTGCAGGTCGGCGGCTTCGCGATCGTGCTCGGCTGGGCGATGTACACCGCCTTCAACGCCACCCAGGCCATCTTCCTGGCCAAGGCCGGCCCTCACGCCTACCCGCTGTTCTTCATCATCCTGGCCCTGGCGGTCTGGCCGGCGGTCGCGCTGCAGGGCGTGGTGGTTCGAATGCTCGGCGCCGGCAGGGCCCTGCGCCTTTCGCTTGCGCTCAACGTGCTGATGGCGGTCGGCCTCTACATCGCGTACCGGATCAGCGAATCGGCGGTCGTCTCATTCACCGCCTATGTCGTCTATTCGGTGGCGTTCGAGGTCGTGATGCTTCAGTTCTGGGTTTTCGTCAGCCAGCACTTCAACCTTCTCGAAGGCAAGCGGATCTTTCCCGTCGTCGCCGCAGCGTCGAGCATCGGCTACATCTTTGCGGGACTCACGACGACTCTTGTGGCCCTCTACGCGACCGAGCTGCTGATGTTCGTGTGGGCGTTCGGGGCTGCCGTGTCGGCCGTGATGTCGTCGACACTCGAGCGCCAGCTATTCCGTCCTACGTTTATCGACGACGCCGACGAGCTGGTAGCGCACGAGCACGCGGTCCGGCACCGGCAGGGCGTGATGCAGATCCTGCGCGGGGCAATTCAGTACCTGACCAGCAGCCGCCTGGTGCTCGCGCTGGTGCTGTTGGCCCTCGTGCTCCAGGTCACGAGCCGCGTCGGCGACTACCTCGTGGCCCTGATCTTCGTCTCCACGACGCACAGCAATCTCCAGGCGCTGACGATCCTCATCGGCAACGCCTGGCTGGCGAGCTACGTGGTGCAGCTGGCAATCAGCTTGTTCGTCACTCCCTGGGTGCTGGACAAGCTCGGCGTCAAGAACGCGATCATGGCCCTGCCTCTGTTCACCCTGGTGGGTTTCGTTGCGGTGGCCATCAACCCGGCGCTGGCGACCGCCCTGTTCCTCTTCATCGTTCGCAACGGGCTGCAGACAGGCCTCGATGACCCCGCGGAGAACGTGCTCGGAAGCGCCCTTCCGGCTCAGGTGGGACCGAAGCTGAATCTGCTCCTCGACAACCTGGTGCTTCCGGGTGCGGCGGTCGTGAGCGGGGCCGGCCTGTACATCGTCCAGCAGCTGGTACCGGCCACGGTCGAGCTCCTCGCC
>VBHX01000181.1 GCA_005879945.1 Chloroflexota bacterium
TCCTACTCAGCAGCCTTGGCGGAAAGCCGCCAGTGGGAGAGCATCGCGCAGCCCCGCCAGTTTGTCAAGAGATTGTTACGTTGGCCAACAGGGCCGTCCGAGCTATTGACAAACCCGCCGATGCGGCCATGATTCCCCTTCGGGTGGCGGGCAGATCGACGAACAAGAAGGGTGATGGCTCGCTCGGGTGGTTGCGCGAGCGTAATCGAGACCGCGTCATCGGGGTCCTGCGCACGCTCGGGCGAACCAGCCAGGCGGACATCGCTCGAACGACCGGCCTCTCGCGGACGACCGT